>CAYXIM010000072.1:0-9307 GCA_964465385.1 uncultured Oscillospiraceae bacterium | reverse complement strand
TGCCTGTGTAGCTCAGTTGGTAGAGCAGCTGATTTGTAATCAGCCGGTCGTTGGTTCGAGTCCGATCACAGGCTCCAAGGCCAAAGGGTTCGCTCCTCAGGGGGCGGCTCTTTTTTATTAAAAGCAAAGGGCTGGCCCTGGTTTTTTTCACACACGGGCCTTTGGTGGCATGCCAGACCCTTTTCCTTTACAGCGGCAGCGCTTACCGGTAAGATGAAAGCATCATCATGGATCAGGACGGCCTCATGAATCAAAAGCAAAAACCAGATCATCTTGTAAAGGGCACAGCGGTCAGTGGTCGGATACGCCTGATCACCGCTTACGTTTTCCTGCTCAGTGCCGTTTATGCCGTCAGCACAACCATGATGGGCCCCCTGATGCCCAGGATCATTGAAGAGTATCAGATCAGTCTGGCCCATGGCGGCCTCTTTGTTTCGGCAAAAAGCGTGGGTGGTATCCTGGCGATTGTGCTGAGCATGCTGATTGCTGACCGGCTGTCTAAATCCACCATGCTGTCGCTGGGCTTCCTTATGTTTGGCCTGGGCTTATTCTTGATCGGCATGGTCTCCCTTTACACTGTGCTCCTGGCTGTCTTTTTCTTTCTGGGGGCCGGCAGCAAGCTGGCAGATACCCTGTTCAGTGCGTACATTTCAGATCTCAGGCCAGAACGGCGTGGTTATTACCTCAACCTGCTGCACACCTTTTTTGGTGTGGGCGCCATCTTAAGCCCGCTTTATGTGCAGGTCCTGATGGCGCGTGCGTTCACCTGGCACCAGGTCTTCAGCATCCTGGGCCTGATCAGCATCGCGCTGAGCTTTCTCTTGCCCCTGCTGGCCAAAAAAGATCAGCTGCCTGAAAAAGATAAGCCCAAGCCGGAAAAGACATCTATCGGCCAAACCCTGGCCTTTATGAAGCAGCAGCCCTACATGTGGCTGATCTGCCTGATCATGTTTCTTTACATCGGCCATCACGTGGTCTTGAGTGTATGGATTCCCCTTTATATGGAAAACCACCTGCACATGACCCCGGCTGTGGCAGGCTTGGGTATCACAAGTTTGTGGCTGGGCATGACCGCAGGTCGTTTTCTGGTGGCCTGCGTCGTCGATCGTTTCCAGCCGTCACGCATCCTGGCTCTGGGTTGCCTGCTGGGTGCCCTTTTTATGGCCGTGGGCCTGTGGAGCGACAATGGCAATATCTTGCTGGTTGCTTTGTTCTTAAATGGCCTGGTTTCCGGTAGTGTCTTGCCCCTGTTGGTCACCATTGCCTGCAACCGCTACCCGGAGCATTCAGGAACGGTTTCTGCCATGATTTTCATGACCGGCTCCTTGTCCAGCATTTTCTTCCCCTGGTTTTCGGGCCGTCTGGCTGAAACCGTCGGCTTTTTCCAGGCCATGTCGATCAGCTGGATCACCTTGCTGGCGATTGTTGCCGTGGCCTGGTTGCTCAGAAGAGAAAAACCACACCCACAGACCCATGTTACACCCTGATCCAGATCCTTTACATCGGTTGTTTAAGACCGTATGATAAACCCATCTGAGGAGGTAGAACACCATGACAGCCAACCAATCCATTCTGGCCAAAACACTTCGAGGCGAACCCACGGACCGCGTTCCGGTGGCCCCTTTCATCCACGCCAACCACGTCGATGAGTTTTATGAAACGGTGGGGTCCGATCTGGTTACAAAAACCATTGAGCTTTATGACTACTACGGTTTTGACGTCCTGATGCGAAACTGCAGCATCAATTTTCTGGATGAAACAGCTTGTGACAGCAAAAACTGGCGGGTCTCCACCGAGGAGGTCACGCTGGAAGCGGACAGATCCTGGCAGGTCACCACGACCATCCGAACCCCTGAACGGGAACTGCGGCAGGTCAAAAAACTCAACCGGGTCAGCCCCTATGAAATCGTTGAAGCCATCATGGAGTATTACATCAAGGGAGCAGAGGATTTCGAACAGTTTTTGCGTTACCAGCCGCCGGTCCCGCGCTACGACATGACACCGGTGTTGCGGGCCAAGGAGCTGCTGGCGGGCCGTGGCTTGACCGCTCCCTGGGGTCAGGGGGCTTTCAACATGGTCAGCATGTATCGCAAACTGGATGACTTGCTCATGGATCCTTACTTCCAGGTTGATTTTTACGGGGCCATGATGGATTATTTCATGGACCGGGAGGTTGAGGTGTTCCGCCAGTATGCCCAGGCAGGGGCAGACATGCTCAGTTGCGGCGGCAACGTGGCCAATGGCAACGTGGTGGGACCGGCATATTTTTCGGAACATATTTTGCCTTACGAAGCCAAATTGGCCCGTCGGGCGCAAGATCTGGGCCTGTATTACATTTACCACAATTGCGGGGATGCCAAGAAGCTGCTGCCCCTGTACTCAGGCATCGGCATGGACATGTATGAATCGCTGACCCCACCGCCGTATGGCGACACAGACCTGGAGACGGCCCTGTCGGTTTTCAACCCGAACATCGTTTTGTCAGGCAATATCGACCAGATCGACTTGTTGCGCTATGGTTCTGTTGAGGAAATTGAAGAAGCGGTTAAAAAGACCCTGACGGCAGCCAAAAAACGCGGCCGCTTTATCCTGGCGGCCACCGATTATTTCAATGAAGAAACCCCCCGGGAAAAAATACTTGCCTTTGCCGAAGCAGCTGCGCGGCATGGCCGTTACACAGATTGAAGACGGTTCCGGGACTCACAAGGCTCAAAAAAAGCGAGGCGCAAGGCCTCGCTTTTTTGTCCGTGGAATCACACATCTGCCGGAGGCAGATCCTTAACAGATAAAAACGCATTCAATTCGTCCAGCAACAGATCGCAATCCAGTCCGTGAACCGCACAGGCTTCTTCGATGGTCTCGTTAGAAGCCATGGCACAGCCCAGGCAATGCAAGCCATTACGGAAAAAGATCGGGACTGTGCCGCGATCCATGTTGAGCACATCTGCGATGATCATCTCTTTGGTTACCATGGTTCAATACCTCCCAGTCCGTCAAATGGTAGATGCTTTACGCATCTTCCAGTGTAACACAAAACATGACAGGGGTTGAGCCCTATGTTACATAAGTCACGGCCCCTTTTTGTCAACCGTGGTGGGCAGGTCCAGTTCTTCGGGATGTTCCAGCAGCTGCTTGAAGCGCTTGAGAGACCGGGCGAAATAAAACCCGTCGCTGATCCGTTCGTCGATGGTGAAAGCGATGTTGACCACGTCACAGATCTGCATCTGGCCCCTCGGAGAAACCAGAGGTTTTTTCTCAGAAATACCAATGGTCATGAAGATGGGGGTGGTGCCCCATTCGTAGAGGTGATGGAAGGGTGCATCAATGCCCAGGCTACCCAGGTTAGAGACGAAGACGCTGCTATGCATGGGGTCCAGGTCCAGGACAAACTTGGGTAACCAGCCATGGTAGTCCAGCCAGCCTAAAAAACGCACCATGGAGCGTAGCAGGATACGGGGCATGTTCATGAGGTAGTTAAACCAGTTGACAATCCCGTGACGCTTGACGTCATCTTCCTTGGCGGCCTGCCGCATTTTGCGGACTTCATCTTGAATCTGCTGGGAAATGGTGGTCAGGGTGTCTTCCGGGCGCAGATGAATGATGGCGATTTCCTCGCTGCTGTCATCTTTGAATTCACGTTTGATGACGAAGGCAAAGGTCATGTCATGTTTTTGATAGACCCGGCGGCCGATGACAAACCGGTTCATTTGCGGCCGCTCGACCATGGTTTTGGCCAAGGCCGTCATGATGGCATGGAAGAGGGTGGACTTGACACCGCTTTTGGTGGCCGCTGCCTGCCTGTTGCGTGCGTTGAGGTAGGCCTTGAGCTGTGTGATGTTGATCTGTTGTGAAAAATAAATTGCGGCTTCGTTGCGCCCTTTCATGATATAGGGGAAAAAGCGCATGAACGGGTCAATGTGTTTCAAATAGCGACCATCGGCTCGACTGAACCATTTTCTGCCCATAGGTATCTCCTCTGTCCATTGGTGGTTTGTGTCAGTGGGTGCTTGTTGCCCGTATTTTAGCACAAAAGGCCTGCGCGTGCGCCTTTTTAAGCGTTTGGGGACGCTTGGGGAGCGTTTTTAGATGTCTTGGCTTGCATGTGAGCCAGGCCGGCCCAGAAACAGCCCAGAGCAGTCACCACCTGGGCCGGGCTGATGGCTGGCAGGGCGGACAGGGGACGCAGGGCTTTGGGCAACGGCCAGATCAGGCCCAGCCAGGGCAAGACCTGCTGGCTTGAGCGGTTTTGCAAAAAAACATATGCCGGCCTGGACATGGCAGCTGTCCAAGAAGCATCGGGAGCGGGAAACAGCGTTTGCGACACAGGCCAGACGCCGTGGTTGGCCAGCAGCACGGCTGTTTCTCCTGCCAGGCCGGCCACTAGCACAAACAAAGGCAGGCGGGAATACCAGCGGCTTGCTTGCTGCTGCGGGTTAAACAGTGGCAGGCTGTGAACCGCTGTAAACAGCAGCAAAAGCAAAAAACGAAAAAGGGCCAACCCCATCAGCCAGACGGGGCCATCTGTGGTGATCCCTGCCGGGTACAGGCGCAAGAGGAGCAAAAAAGCGGGGCCGGCCAGCAAAGCTGGCAGCAAAAGCACCAGGTTGCTCCAGCGAACAGGGCGAACAGGGTGCGGATCCCGCCAGATCAGCCGACCGGCGCCAGCGCCCAGCGCCAGCGCCACAAGGAACAAGGCGGTTTTATCCACGGTCAGCCCACAACCAGGTTAACCAGCCGGCCAGGGACAAAAATAAATTTTTTCACGTGTTTCCCCTGAAGGGCCCGCAAGGTTCGCTCGTCATCATAAACCAGCTGCTGGACGGCCTGTTGATCAGCTGTTGTCGGCACATCCATGCGGAACTTGATGGCACCATTCACCTGAACCGCGATCTCAACCTGATCACGCACCAGGGCTGCCGGGTCATGGACCGGCCAGGGGGTCTGGAAGACAGAACGGCTGTGCCCCAGTTTTTCCCATTGCTCTTCTGCAAAATGAGGGGCGAAGGGGGCCATGAGCAAAATCAGGTCTTCGACAGCCTGGACCAGCAGGGACTGGTGCTTGTTTTTAGCCCGCTGCTGGTAGTGGTTGATGGCGTTAAGCAGCTCCATCATGCGGGAAATAGAGGTGTTGAACTGGAAACGCTCGGCATCGTTTGTGACCTGCTCAATGGCATGGTGCCGGGCATACTGCAAAGCGCGCGCATCGGCATCTGGAGTGACCGGTTCATCCGGGGCTTGGGTGACGGCTTCCACGGCCCGTTCAACACGGGACAAAAACTTGACAATGGCCTTGACCCCATCATCGCTCCAGGGGCCACCTTCGGTGTAGGCAAACCCAAAACCCAGGTACATGCGGAAGGCATCTGAGCCATGGGCCTGGATGTAAGCATCAGGGGAGATGGTGTTGCCACGAGACTTGGACATTTTGTAGCCGTCGGCCCCCAGGATGGTCCCCTGGTGGACCAGAGACAAGAAGGGCTCGTCAAAATCCAGGTAGCCCATGTCGCGCAAGGCCTTGGTCATGAAGCGGGCATAAAGCAGGTGCATGGCCGCGTGTTCGGCGCCGCCGATGTACTTGTCCACCGGGCACATGCGGTTGACCAGGTCCTTGCTGAAAGCTTCTTGATTGTTGTGGTTGTCAACAAAACGGAATTGGTACCAGCTGGAGCAAACAAAGGTATCCAGGGTGTCCGGGTCACGCTGGGCCGGCCCGCCACAGGTCGGGCAGCTGGTGTGCATGAAGGCCTTGCTTTTTTTAAGCGGCGAATCTCCATCCGGCGTGAAGGCCACGTCGTAGGGCAGCTCAACTGGCAGCTGGTCTTCGGGAACGGCAACTGCACCGCAACTGTCACAATAAATGATGGGGATGGGGGCGCCCCAGTAACGCTGGCGTGACACCAGCCAGTCGCGGAGGCGGTAATTGATTTTTTTCTCACCTTTTTGTTTGGGCGTCAAATCGGCCAGGATGGCCTCGATGGCCTTTTCGGATGACAGGCCGCTATAGGGGCCGCTGTTAGTCAGGATGCCCAAGTCGACAAACGGCAGCTCGTCCGGCCCTTGATCGGCCGACCGGATGACCCGCCTGATGGGTAGCTTGAAACATTCAGCAAAGGCATAGTCTCGTTCATCGTGAGCTGGCACAGCCATGACAACCCCCGTTCCATAGCCAGCCAGGACATAGTCCGCTGTCCAGATGGGCAGGCGCTCAGCTGTCAGGGGATGGATGGCATAGGAGCCGGTGAAGGTGCCTGTTTTTTCACGGACCGTTGACAGGCGGTCAATCTCGGATATTTTCTTGGCCTGGTTCTGGTAAGCCGTGACCGCCTGCCGCTGGTCGTCTGTGGTCAGCAGGTCACACAAGTCACTGTCCGGTGCAACCACCACGTAGGTGGCACCCATGAGGGTGTCAGTCCGGGTGGTGAAAACGGTTAAGTTAAGCGGCTGCCCATCGGGGCCAGTGACCGGCTCGTTGTTTTTTTCAACCTCGAAACCCAGTTCAGCGCCCTCGGACCGGCCGATCCAGTGGACCTGGATTTTTTTGGTCTTTTCCGGCCAGTCCAGCTGGTCCAGGTCGTCTAGCAATTCCTGGGCGTAGTCGGTGATGCGGAAAAACCACTGGGTCAGGTTTTTACGCACGATGTCACTGTTACAGCGTTCGCACTGGCCGTTGACAACCTGTTCGTTGGCCAGGACCGTGTGGCATTGCGGGCACCAATTGACCGGTGCTTTTTTCCGGTAGGCCAGCCCGTGCTGGTAAAGCTTGAGAAAAAGCCACTGGGTCCACCGGTAATAGTCAGGAAAACACGTGGCCAGCTCGTAGCGCCAGTCAAAGAGACCGCCCATTTCCTGCAGCTGCTTTTTCATGGTCTTGATGTTGGCCAGGGTGCTGTCCTGGGGGTGGATACCTGTTTGGATGGCGTAGTTTTCCGCGGGCAACCCGAAAGCGTCAAAGCCCATGGGCTGGAACACTTCATAACCTTGCATTTTTTTCATTCGGGCCCAGGAGTCGGACAGGGCGTAGTTGTACCAGTGTCCGACGTGCAAGTTGGCCCCGGAGGGATAGGAAAACATTTCAAGGACATACAGTTTGTCAGCCATCCGTTGGGGGTTGAAGCGGTTCAAGCCGCTCTCTTCCCATCGGGCCTGCCATTTGCGGTCTGTTTTCACGGAGTATGCCATCTGTTTTACCTCTCTTTGCTGGTGTGGGGCACCTGATCCAGACCATTCTAACAGAAAAAGCACCCTTTTTCACAACTGATGCCTTGTGCCAGGCGCTTGTCAAGAGATCACAAAGCGACGAAGCAGCAACAAGGCGACCAGGTGCAGGGGGTAAAAGACATAAAAAAAGTACTGGGCTTTGCGGCCAGGGCGCTTGCTGCTGTCCAGGCGGGCGCACAGTGGCAAGGCCAGGACCGATAGGCACTGCAGGCTGGCCCAGGTGACGGGCTGGTGTTCAAGCAGGGTGCGGATCAACAAGAAGAGGGCGTTGAGGATGATAAAGCCCTGTACCGAACGCTTGAGCCAGACAGCGGGTTCACAGCGGTCTTCCACCACATGAAAAAGCAAAACCGCCAGCAGGCCGTAAAGGCCATAGTCGGGCTTGAGCAGAAGTGAGGCAACCGCTGACAGGGCCATCATGGTCAGACCGGCACCAAGACCGATGCGCGGATCCAGTTCAATGCCGCCTGGGTTCCAGCGCAGGTCCAGACGTTGCGTTTGCGGGGTGGGTGTGACCGGCCGCAAGCTGACCAGCATGTCATAATGCGCCCGGCTGGCCAGGCGGTAGCCGGAAAGCATGACCAGGGCCAGTGAAAAAGTCACCAGGACATTGGTGCCTGGCGGGATGACGCCGGCCAGCTGGCTGGCCCAGCGGATGAGCCCTTCGGACAAGGCGGCGAACAAGGACATGCGGATGAAGTAGGCCAAGGGCTGCCGGGTGCGGTGAAAACCACGGGCCAGGAGCCAGGCGTAGATGGGAAAAGCCAGGCGGCCGGCACTGCGCATGAACAGGACCAGCGGCGCTGGTAGCAGGTCACCCCAGTAGGCGCCAATGTGGTCGATGAACATGAGCAAAGCGGCAAGAAGTTTGAGCATGCGGGCCCCCAATAAAAAAACAGCGATGAGGCGCCTGTGTTGGTTGATTATCTCATAAAGCTATTGTATCATTGAAAGCGGCGTTCAAACAGAACCAACAACGAGGCTTTTCGCACAGCGGTGGGGGATGACAACAGATGGATCAAGCCTGGTTGCGTCACTGATCGTTGTAAGAAAGAGGTTTCAATATGGGTCTTGGAATGGATATCGGAATTGACCTGGGGACAGCGTCCGTTTTGATTTATGTCAAAGGGCGTGGTGTGGTCCTCAGTGAGCCCTCTGTGGTGGCCATCAATTCCAAAACCGGGAAGGTCCTGGCCGTTGGCGAAAATGCCAGCCTGATGCTGGGCCGCACACCGGGTATTGTGGATGCGATCCGTCCGCTTCGGGATGGGGTTATTTCTGATTTTAAAGTAACTGAAGTGATGCTCAAAGCCTTTATCAGCCGCGTCTATAAAGGGCTCTTCGCCCGTTATTTTAAGCCGACCATCGTGGTCTGTGTGCCCAGCGTTATTACCCCGGTTGAACAAAAGGCGGTTGAAGACGCCTGCAAGCATGCGGGCGCCAAAGATGTCTTTTTAATTCGCGAACCGATTGCTGCGGCCATTGGCGCAGGTATCGACATCACCAAGGCCTGCGGCAGCATGATCGTTGACGTGGGCGGCGGCACCTGTGACATCGCCGTGATTTCTTTGTGCCAACCCGTTGTGGACTATTCGCTGAAGGTGGCAGGCGACAAATTTGACGAAGCCATCATCAAGCACGTGCGGCGAAAGCATAACATCCTGATCGGTGACCGGACGGCGGAAGAGCTTAAAATCAACATTGGTTGCGCCTACCCGCGCGATGAAGAGTTGAGCATGGAAGTGCGCGGCCGCAACCTGATCACCGGCCTGCCGGCCACCATCTCGGTGACTTCCACAGAAATGCTCGAAGCCTTGGAAGAGCCGGTTGCCCAGATTTTCGAGGCCATCCATTCGGTTTTGGAGCGGACACCACCGGAGTTAATGGCAGACATCAGTCAGCGGGGAATTGTCCTGACCGGCGGTGGCGCCCTGCTTTATGGCCTGGACCGTATGCTGGCCGCTAAAATCGGCATCGACGTGGTGGTTGCTGATGAGGCCATTTCCAGCGTGGCCATCGGTACTGGAAAAGCCCTGGGCATGATGGATCAGTTTGCAGCCCTCAGCGACAGCTGAAAAAGCCTGCAAGT
>CAYXIM010000071.1:0-9312 GCA_964465385.1 uncultured Oscillospiraceae bacterium | reverse complement strand
ATCGAGCAGCAGCTGGGGCAGCTGATCCGGCTCGAACGAATAGATGGGCAGCAACCGCTGAAAAAAAGCCAAAAAAGCCAACAGGAATTTGAGCACCTGAACGGCCAGGATCAAGAGCTTGACCAGCAGGTTGACCCGGTAGTAGTACCGACAGGCGAAAGGGGACAGCAGCAGCAAGAGAAAAAAGAGCAGGACCGGTGCCCAGGTGGGCAGCAGGATCCATTGTTGCAAAAAGGTCCGGTTGAGTTGCATGTAGCTGTAGCAGGCCAGGGCCAGCCAGCCGATTAACCAGTAAAAACCCGTATGGCGACGGGTTTCGTACTCTGTATCACTCCAGATCGGGCCCAGTAAAAATCCCTCGAGGAAATCCATTCGTGTACCTCAATCCTGACCTCTTGTTGTCATTTTACCAAATCTTCATGAGGCGGTAAACTCTTTGTAACCGGTCCTGAACCATCAGAGGATCAGGCAGGTGTGGCTGATTTGCTCTATTTTCTCTTTCAAAGGCAGGTAGCGGTCCGGTATGGGGCCTGACCCCTGCACCCGTCGGCTGCGGGCGCCTGTCTGGACGGTGATCTGCCAGCTGATGCCTTCGGCCGACAGGGCCTGGTCGTCTGTTGCCAGGCCAGGTTCATGCCCATCGTCGGTCAGCCCGCTTTGGTGAATGAGGGCCACCAGTTCATCGGCCTGCCTGTCCGACAGGGTCTGGGTGAAATTGTTGCACCACTGGGCGCTGTCATGCCAGGTCAGCAGGTTTCGATCCAGCTGGACATGCGCATGCAGGCTGCCTTTTCGGTAGACAAACCATTCAAATTCAAAGCTTGTGATGTCGGGTTTTTGGGCCATCTCAATGATCACCTGTCGTTGTCTTTACGGTTGTGTTCAGTATAGCCATCCTGGCGCCGCTGTCAAAGGCTTTGTTGCTCCAAGCCTCAGTGGAGGGTGACACCGGCAATGATGTTGCCCCGGGTGCCGATAACCAGCTGGTTGTTAAAAACCGCGCAGGAGGATTCAATGTTGCCGGCACCCTGGCCGTTCTCGTCGAAGACCAGTTGCAGCACATCCAGAAGCTGGCCTGTTTTGCCGTCAAGCAGGTGCAGCTGGCTCTGGCTGTCGGGAATGACGATGTAGCCATTGCCCTGCTCGTCGTAGAGGTCAACCGGCGAACTCCAGGTGTAGTGGGTCATCTGGTATTCCCAAAGGACTGACCCATCTGTTTCATCAAAGGCGATCAGGCTGTTGCCGCTGTAGACCCCGTTGGTCATGCAAAAGCTGAAGATCACGCTGCCTTCGAGGCCGCGCTTGCCCATGATGGGCGTGCCCATGACGCCGCCGTTGATGTCATCGCCGTGATCGGCAGCCTTCTTGGTGTAGCAGGGAACCGTTTGCTCCCACAAGATCTCACCGGTCATGGCATCCAGTTTGTAGACGAATGCGGTGCCTTGATAGACCCCGATGATGCCCTTTTGCCAGTCAACTTCCGTGCCGGTGTAGACAACCAGGCGATCAGCTTCCTGTTTCAAGAGGGGGGTGACGTCGGAATCATCCTCCAGCTGCCGCGACCAGACGGGCACCATGCGGTTGAGGTCGATGCAGTGAAAAATTCCAGAGTTGTCGTTGAAGTAGCCGTAATGGCCATAAATCGCCATGGAGCTTTCAATGCCCTGGTCTTTTTGATTGCCCATTTTATAGCGGTAGCTGGTGTACTCGGGATCGATGCGCAGGCTGGCCGCCTGAAGGTCGAAGACCGTGTTGAGGCGCAAGGTGTAGACCAAGCCGTTTTCATTGGGAAAAATGAGGGTGTCAGAAGGCCCGTCAACCAGCGGAGAGGAGTCACAAGCAGCCCATTCCGGCCGGTGTGAGGGGTCCTTGGAGCAATCACGGTAAAGCAGCAGCGACTGGTCGATCAGGTTGTAGATGCGAAAGCCAATGCCCTGCACCGCGCTGTTTTTGTCTCCCTGGCCCACATAGAGGATGGGATAGCCGCGCGGGTCCACACACGGGGTACCCTTGATCGGTGCGCCGATGCTGATGGGCTCGCGTGTGGGCTTGCCGTCATCCAGATCCAAGAAGTAGATGTTGCCGTCCAGCGTGGCGTAGATGACCTCGACCAGGCCGGCCTTGTTCTTTTTGTCGGCGTGGAGGTTCATGATGGCCCGGACCGGTTCATCCCATTGGACCAGAAGCGGTTGACCCGTCCAGCCGGTTCCCGTCCAGGAAAAACTCCAGGCGGAGGAAGGCAGGCTGCCGATGCCTTTGCGCCAATCCTGGGTCATGGT
Source organism: uncultured Oscillospiraceae bacterium (assembly GCA_964465385.1). GTDB lineage: Bacteria > Bacillota > Clostridia > Saccharofermentanales > UBA5734 > JAAYBY01. Next base: position 7,033 of record CAYXIM010000071.1, on the reverse strand, counting down.
CTTGTCCTGCAGCGCAGCCGTCCCATAGGCCGGTGCGTTCCGGTAGTGGTTGCCGCGAAAGGTTAACACGCCGGCAATGTCCTGGTAGTCCAGCGGGTGTCCAAATTGGAGTGGGTGGGGCCGCTCGTAGGCCGCCAGGGGCTCAAAAGCGTTGTTGAAGCAGGTTGTCTGCAGGTTTTGCTCGACCGGGGACAGGCCCGAGACCAGCGGACCCGGTTCAAAACGGCCCTGTGCTTCATAGGGCAGCAAAAGCGGGTTCCAGCTGTCCGGGATCGGTGTCGGTTCAGGTGTCACGGTTGGCTCTTGTGGCTCTTGTGCCGTGGTCGAACTTTCTTGCGGCTGGTTGTCCGGGTCGCTGGGCCGCTGTGTGTTTTTTGTCTGGGGCTGGGTGCCTGCAAACCAGTCTGACCCATAGCGTACAAGTGCGAACACCCCGGTGACCATCACCAACAGGATGGTGAAAACAGACAAAAACACCACCGGTGACCGCCGTTTTCTTCTGGATCCATATCGTTTATCCTGGACATACAGTCCGCGTCTGGGCCGCATACATGCCTCTTTCTTTCTGTCAGGGGGTCAAAATCAATTGTTCCACCAGCCTGGCTGTATCGACCAGGTCCCGGATGCTGATCTGTTCGTTGAGGGAATGGCAGTAGGTCATGCCTGTGGCCAAAACCAGGCCTTCAATGCCGTGGCGGACCAGGACGTTGTTGTCGCTGCCACCACCGCCGCCGGTGGCCTGGCAGGGCAGGTCCAGGGCCTGGCAGGCTTTGCGAAAGCGCACCATGACCGGGCTGTCATCCGAAACAGCGTAGGGGATATAGGTCAGGACACGGTCCACATCCAGGGTCGCCCCGAAGTGGTCTGCAGCCTGCTGCATGCAGGCAACCATGTGGTCAGCCTGGCTGTCCAGCTTGTCCCTGTCCTGGGACCGGCACTCTGCCCGAACCGTGCAGTGTTCGGCGACGATGTTGGTTGCCTGCCCGCCGCCCTGAATGCCCCCGATGTTGGCTGTTGTCTCATGGTCCAGGCGGCCCAGCCGCATGTTGGAGATGCCTTGGGCGGCTGCGGCAATGGCGTTGATGCCTTCTTCAGGTTTCATGCCCGCATGGGCTGCTTTGCCTTGGATGTGAAAGGTCATGGTGATGTTGCCCGGTGCCCGGTTGATGGCCAGGCCAGGCGACCCATCGGTGTCCAGGATATAGGCCTGCCGGGCTGTCAGCCGTTCCGGCTCCATGTGGCGGGCCCCCAGCAGGTGCTGCTCCTCGGCAACAGAAATAAACAACTCAAGGGGCCGGTGTGCCCGGCCATCTGCCTGGATGGACCGGATGGCTTCAAGGATGGCCGCCAGCGCAGCCAGATCGTCCGCCCCCAAGACGGTATCCCCGGAGCTGGTGATGGTGCCATCTTCATGAACCAGGGGTTTTTTGCCGCGGCTGGGCTCAACGGTGTCCAGGTGGGCGGCAAACAGAAGCGGCGGCAGATCCAGGCTGCCTGGCAGGTGGGCATAGAGGTTGCCGCAGTTGCCGCCGATCTTGGCGCCGGCATCGTCTTCGGTGACGGTGAAGCCCAGTGCTTCCAGTTGTGGCCGGACAACATCCGCCAGCTCGCGTTCCTCAAAGGACGGTGAGTCAATCCTGACATAGGTCAAAAAAGCATCAACCAGCCGTTGTTCTTGAATCATGTCTGTTCCCCCCATCTGGTGCTTGTTCAGCTGACCTTGCGGTCAATAAACCCTATTCTACCACACCGGTCCCCTGATCTGACGCCTGCAGCAGTTTTCTGGCTTCTTCTTCAAACCGTTTGAGCCGGTGGTTCATGCCGGACTTGCCCAGCGGCGGCTCCATGAGCGTCCCCAGTTCTTTGAGGCTTAAATCTGGATGGGCATGGCGCGTTTGAGCCGCCAGGCGAAGGGTGTCGGGCAGGGCCCCGGCCAAGCCGGCTGCTTCAAGGGCCATCCACAATTGTGAAGCCCGGGCTGCCGCATTGGCCATGCGCTGCATGTTGGCCTGGTCACAGTTGACCACCCGGTTGACGGTGTTGCGCACTTCCTTTTCCACGCGCAGGGATTCAAAAGCCAGCAAAGACTGGTGGGCGCCGGAGGTCAGCAGGTAGTTGGCCAGGTCCTGGCCTTCGCGCAAGTAGATCATATCGTAATGGGGCCGTTTCATGGCGGTCCAGCGGTAGCCGAAGCGGGACAGGGCCTGCTCAAAAAAAGCTGCCGCTTCCAAATCACGCCGGATGGCCAGTTCCAGGTGATAGGATACCGCTGGATCAGCCAGGGAACCGCTGACCAAAAACAGGGCGCGCAGGAGGGCCTGGCGGCAACACAGCGGCCAGGCCTGTCCAACAGGCCTGGACAAGAGGGCCTGAACACAGGCCTCCAGAGCGGGCTTCTGGTCGTTGTTGAGACGCAGGGTGATCCAGTCCCGGCCCTGGCGACGGGCCGGCTCGAGGCCCAGCTGGCTGCCCAGCCAGCCGGCCAGCCGGTCGGCACAGCCCTGGTGACTGGTGGACAGATCAAGGCTGTGTTTGTACATTTTTGCGGCTGCCGCATAGGCCGTCGCCAGTTCGATCTGCTGGCAGCAGGCATCGGGGCAAGGCACCAGGCTCAGCTCGTCCTTGACCTGCCAGGAAAAGGTTTTGTTTTTATCTTTCAAGGCGCTCACCTCCCCATTGCTGCCACAAAGCCCGGATGGTGTCCGTGACCAGCTTGTCATCATGGCGGATGCTGCCCGCCTTGACACAGGCCAGGGGTGCACCCAGAACCCTGAGGCCCAAGGCTTCAAGGTGGCTGTTTTCAACCAGAACAGGGGCCGCTTCTTCCAGCCGGTAGCGGTCTATCAGGTCCTGCTCGATCCAGGCATTGTTAACCAGGCAGACGTCAACAAAGGCGCCGGCCTTGTCCTGGCCGACATGTCTGAGCACGGCCTGCAGGTGTTCCGCCGCCGTAAATCCTGTGGTCTCACCTGGCTGGGTCATCAGGTTGCACATGAACACCTTCAGCGCAGGGCTTTGGCGGATGGCCTCCTGAACAGCCGGGAAAAGCAAATTGGGAATGATGCTGGTGAAAAGGCTGCCCGGGCCAATGATGATGATATCTGCTTCAGACAGGGCGCGCACGGCTTCTGAAAAAGCAGGGGCATCGGCCGGGGTCATGAACAGGTCCACGATCCTGTTTCCCGCATCCGCCAGCCGGCTGCTGATGGCGGATTCCCCGTCAATCACCGTGCCATCCTGCAGGCGCGCGCTGATCTTAATGTCTTGAAGGGAGACAGGCAGAACCCGCCCGGTCACAGCCAGCACGTCGGAAACGTTGCGGATGGCTTCAAAAAAGCTGCCGGAAACCCCGTGCATGGCCGCGATCAGCAAGTTGCCAAAGCTTTGTCCTTTGAGCCGGCCTTCGTTGAAACGGTAGTTGAGCAGGTCAGTCATGAGCGGCTCGGTGTCAGCCAGGGCCAGGATGCAGTTGCGGATGTCTCCAGGTGGCAAGATGCCCAGGTCTTGGCGCAGCATGCCCGAAGAGCCACCGTCGTCAGTGACGGTGACGATGGCCGTCAGCTGGTCGGTCAACGCCTTGAGTCCTCGAAGCACCGTGGACAAACCCGTCCCACCACCGATAACAACCAGGCGTGGTGGGCCCAGAACCCTGTTGCTGCTGTCAGCCTGTGCCAAAGCCATGTCGCCTCCCTAGTGTGCCTGCTCGTCTTCCCGGGCCGACCGCCGGGGGTCTTTTTGCAGGTCCCGGTGATCCAGCACCACCCGCCAATGCTGCTCACGCAGCCAGCTGGCCAGGTGCTCGGCCAGCGCGACCGAACGGTGACGGCCACCTGTGCAACCGACCCCGATGGTCAGTCGCACCTTGCCTTCCCGGATGTAATAGGGCAGGACAAAGGCCAGCAAGTCCTCTTGCTTGGCCATGTAGGTCTGTGTTTCTTCAAAGGAACGAACATAATCGATCACGGGCTGGTCGAGACCAGACAGGTGCTTCATGGCCGGATCATAATAGGGGTTGGGGATAAAGCGGACATCCATGACGCAGTCACAGTCAACCGGAATACCGTACTTGAAACCGAAAGACTGGACCAGGATGGTCATCCGTTCGTCGCGGTCAGACTGGCTCAGCATGGCGTAAAGCAGGTTTCTGAGTTCGTTGGGTTTGAGGGTGGAGGTTTCAATCACATCCGTCGCCAGTTCTTTGACAGGTCCCAGCAGCTGGCGCTCTTCTTCGATGGCCTGCACGATGCTGCGCCCTTTGGCCAGTGGGTGGTTGCGGCGGCTTTGCTTGTAGCGGTTGATCAGCACCTGATCCGCTGCATCCAAAAAGATGATGCGGCAGCCAAGCTGCATCTGTCCCAGGCGCTCCAGGGCCTGAAAAATATCGCTGAAACGCTCTGAACTGCGCACATCAATGACAAAGGCCATCCGCGTCTGGGCTTGTTCTTCAGGGGCCCGGACGTTGTTTTTCTTCATGTAGGACTGGACCAGATCCACCAGCAGCCAGGGTGGCAGGTTGTCAATACAAAAAAAGCCCATGTCTTCCAGGTAGTTTGCTGCCAGGCTTTTACCTGCACCGGACATGCCGGTTACAATAATGAGGTCCATCGTGGCGCTCCTTCGTTGATTGCCTGTCCGCGGTTGGCCGGCGGCAGGTCAGGCCAGTCACCGACCAGCTTGATCTCTGTTTCAAGACGCACGCCGGTCTGCTGGTAAACGGTCTGTTGGATGTGCGCGATCAGCTGGCGCACCTGGTCGGCTGTCGCCTGCCCCCGGTTGATGATGAAGCCAGCGTGCTTTTCTGAGACCTGGGCCTGGCCGATGGCCAAGCCTTTGAGTTGGCAATCGCTGATGAGCTTGCCGGCATAATGGCCTGGCGGCCTTTTGAAAATGCTGCCGGCACTGGGCCAGTCCAGCGGTTGCGACTGGCGCCTGCGGTTGGATAAGTCCACCATCCGTTCTAAAATCTGGTCTGGATCGCCTGCCTTCAGGTGCATGCAGGCCCTGAGGATGATCAGGCCCCGGTCCGAAAACACGCTGCGCCGATAGCCGAAGCGGTGGTCCTCGCCCGTGAAGGTTACCGGTTGAAAGCGTTCATCCAGGGCCTGGGTTTCAATCAGGACGTCTTGCATACAGCCACCGTAGGCCCCTGCGTTCATCTGGATGGCGCCGCCCAGGGTCCCCGGGATGCCCGAGGCAAATTCCAGCCCGGTCAAAGAGGCTTTGTGGGCCAGACCTGAAAGGACGGCCAGGCGGGTGCCCGCCCGGGCTTGTAAAACAGCCCCCTCCAGGCGGGTGCCGGAAAAATGGTTGCCCAAGGTCAGGACCAGCCCCCGGATGCCCAAATCCGACACCAGCAGGTTGGACCCGTTGCCCATCAAGGTGATCGGCAGCTGCCGACCCGCACAAAAATGAAGGGCGCGGATCAGTTCCTCATCGGTTTCCGGTTCAAAAAAGGCGTCTGCCGGGCCACCGATTTCAAAGGTGGTGCGCTGGTCCATGGGTTCATCAAAGGACAGCCGCTCAGCGGCTGGACCCAGTTCGGCCAGCAGCAGGGCGCGCAGGTGGCCGGAAAAGACCGATCGGGATGCCTTGGACCGGCTCATGCGTAATCAGGCCCGAAGACACGGTCTGTCAATGCCTTGGCCGCATTGTAACCCATGGATTTTTGACGGAAATTGATGGCTGCGACCTCCACGATGATGGCCAGGTTGCGGCCGGGACGGACTGGGATGGTGATTGAGGGCACCTTGATACCCAAGATATCGGTTGTTTCTTCATGGACCCCCAGCCGCTCATATTGTTTCTTTTCGTCCCACAGTTCCAAGTTGATCACAAAATGAATGTTCTCCTGCATCTTGACCGACGAAACCCCATAAAGCTCCTTGACATCCAGGATGCCGATGCCGCGGATTTCAATCAGGTGGCGGATAATTTCCGGTGCCCGTCCCAAGAGGGTGGTGTCTGAGACACGGCGCACCTCGACCAGGTCGTCTGCGATCAGGCGATGGCCGCGCTTAACCACCTCCAGGGCGGTCTCGGATTTACCGACACCGCTTTCCCCCAGGATCAGGATGCCTTCACCGTAAACTTCAATCAACACCCCATGCATGGACATGCGCGGGGCCAGTTCCACATTCAAGAACTTGACCAGAGAGCTGGTGAACAAAGCGGTGATCTGGGCGGTGCGCAAAACCGGAATGGCGTACTTCCGGGCACATTCGATCAGTTCTGCAGACGGCTCATGTCCCCGGGTCAGGATCAGGCAGGGGATGCCCCGCTCAAAGAGGGCATCCAGCCGCTGCAACCGCTCTTGCGGTGACAGACGGGTCAGGAAGGCTGTCTCCATGTTGCCCAAGACCTGGATGCGGTCAGCCCCAAAATGATCGAAATACCCAGCCAGCTGCAAGCCCGGCCGCGTGACATCGGCCACAGCCAGTTCGATCTCGTCAAAGCGCCCAAATTCCGCAACCACTTCTAGATCGAATTCATCGATGATGGTTTTCAAGGTAACCGGCGACATAGCAACCTCCCAAGCCAACAGGCCCCCTTGTGCCGTGTCAGCCATGATTTACGTTTATTATAATCGATTCTGAACGAAAACCAAATGAATCAGCAGCCAAAGGCCGGCCGGCCTGATTTTTGGGTTTCGAACAGGCTGGGGACGCTGCCGGCAGGCCGGCAGACGGCCATCAAAAAAGTCGGCTGTAGCCGACTTTTTCAGGTATGGAGCGGGATACGAGATTCGAACTCGCGACTTTCACCTTGGCAAGGTGACACTCTACCACTGAGTTAATCCCGCGCGCACAGACGTATTATAGAGAAAAGATCCCGGTGCTGTCAACCTCCCGACGTGCCTCACATATAATTTGTTATTTGCAAAAGTAAGTGCTTGTCATCAACCAGCACGTCGGTTACAAACGATAAGCAGCCGTTGCAGCTGCAAAAAGATAAGAAACAAGGCCAAGCCGCAGGCAACCTGTTTGTGCGCCGGGTCTGACCCTTGCGCCAGAAAGGCTCCTTCAGTACAATGGTG
>CAYXIM010000070.1:0-9365 GCA_964465385.1 uncultured Oscillospiraceae bacterium | reverse complement strand
TGTCAACGAGTGGCATAGTCTTCATCTCCTTTGAATGCGTCATGTAACGATGGTCTACATGGGCACCGCACCGGACGGCGCCCGCCCCTTCATATTACGGTTGTTTGAGTCGGCCGTCAATTGTCCCGCCCTTCCATAAACCAGCAACGGTCATCTTCAAAGAGGTAGACCACCCGGCCCTGGATGCGGCAGGTGTAGCGGATGCCGCTGCCGCCCACCTTGAGAGAGGCCGCTGGGCGCACATCCAAGACACGATCGATGGCGTAGGAGCGGCCGTCCTCCCAAACAATGGACCGGGGCCTCACCTGGCCCTGCTCGTCAAATTCTGCCAAGACCCGGACAACAACTTTTCGTGCCATGCCACCACCTTAAAAGCAAACCAATGTTCGCTTTTATTATACACAAGATGCTGGTGGCGGCAAGCGTTTCTAGCGGACCGAAAAGCCCAGGGTGCCCTTGAGGTAACCCAGGGCAAAGGTGGCCGCCTCTTCGTTCAGGCCGGCCACGCAGCTGCGCAGGACTGAAAAGGAAACAGCCAGCCCTTCATTGGCCGCGTGGTTGTAAAGGCCGATGCCGTTTTGAAGCACGCAGATTTCGGTGGCCACACCGGCCAGCTCGATGGCATCGTACTGGCGAACCAGCCAGTCGATGTCGGTGTGTTCCAGCATGTAGGCCCCTTTGGTCAAGACCTCCAGGTCCATCTGGGCCAGGCGGCCATAAAGCTGCCAGCCGTCGCTGCCCTTGTCGCAGTGGATCGGAAACTGCTTGCTTTCCGGTTGCCGCGGCCAGTCCGCCGCCGAATGGGTGTCCAGGGTGCACAAGACATCCTGGCCTTCTTTGCGGTAGCGGTTGATCCGGCGGACCAGGGACGACTCGATGGCCTGTGCCGGGGCGCCGGCTGTCAGCAGGCCGTCGGGGGCCACAAAATCGTTTTGGTAGTCAATAATCAGCAGAAGTTTTCTCATGCAGATCGCCTCTTTTCTTTGCTTTCATTGTTATTGTAACACGAAAACAAAGGCTGACTCTGGCTTTTTTTAACGGATTTTCAAGGTAAAAACCGGGCCAGCAGGCGGGAAAAAAGGGCGGCAAGAAAGACCAGGGTCAACACCAGGGCCAGGAGGGGCGCCAGCCAGGCGGGAGCAGCCAAATCCTGGACCAGGCGGTCTGTCCGGCGGCTGAAGGGGCGTTGCAGGGCCAGGTAGCTGCGCTGCTGGCGCCTGAGGCGCTTTTGAAAAACCAGGGCCTGGTCTTTCGACGCCGTCCAGGCCGCCACCCGGGCACAAAGCAGGCCAAAGCCCGCGGCCGCTTGCGGCTGGCCTGTGAGGGCCTGGTAAAGGTTTTCCATCTGGCGGGTGAACACATCCGGCTGAAGCAGGGGCAGCTGCCGGGTCAAAAACGGGCCCAGGTCGGCCGAGGCCAGCACAAACACATCCCCGGGCTGTGTGCCCAGGACCGTCCAGGCCGCCAGGCCCGCCAGCGCCTGATCCTGGGCCAAACCCAGGCCTTGAGAGGCCGTTTGGTCGCGATCGGCCGGCAGCTGCTTCATCTGTCTGTCACGGTATAAAAAAAGCGTGGCCTGGCCTGTGGTCACCAGCTGGGCCCGCCCCCCTTGCAAGACCAAGAGGGCCAGGGACACCCCCTGGCTCCGGCCGAAGTGCGGCTGCACCAGTGGGGCCAGGACCCGCTGGCAGTCGGAGACAAAGGCCTGCAGCCAGGCCAGGTCCAAGGAATTTTGTGCCAAGGCCGCCGCCAGGCGGTGGCGGTCCAGGAGGGCCAGGACAGCCTCGGCCCCCTCCCCGCCCAGGCGGTCGTCCTGGGCCAGGGCAAACACCTGCAACGGGTCCTGGCAGACCGATGAGGTCAGCAGCTCTGTTGACCTGCCTGCACCCAGGCGCCGGTCACACAGAAAAAGCCGTACCGGTTGGCTGGCGTCTGCTTGTTTGGGGCCCCATTGGGCGGACACGATGGTTTGCGCCATGGCCGTCTCCTGTCTCAATCATCAAAGGCGTTGCTTCTACCATACGGCATCCGGGTCATCCGGACAAGCCCCGGCCAGGGGACGCCTGCCCAGGTGTGGCGGCCAGTAGAGGGTAGCCGGATCTGGCCCATCCGGATGCCAGAGGTCCAGGGGCTGCTGGGTCAGCGAGCGGCTGTTGGGCCGGTCCAGGGCTTGCGGCAGGGGTTGGATCCGGCCCGGCAGGCCCACCACCAGGCTTTTGGGCGGCACATCCCGGTTGACCAGGGCCCCGGCGGCAATGAAACTGCCGGCCCCGATACGGACCCCCGGTAACACAATGGCCCCGCCCCCGATCACCACCTCATCTTCGATGATGGCGCCGACCGGAGACGGCAAAGACGGCTGGCGGCCCGGATAACGCTCGTTTAGAAAAACAACGCCCGGCCCGACAAAGATGTGGTTGCCAAACACCGTCCGGGAGGGCACATAGACCTGGGACATGATGCGCACCCCGTCACCAAGCCGGATCAGGCCTTCCAGGGTCGACTGGTTGCTGACCGTGCAATAATCGCCGGCCTCCACAAAGGCCCGGATGACCGTCTGGTGGCCGGTCTGGAAATAATCCCCCACCCGCACGTCAGCATAGAGGATGCTGCCTGACCGGATGATGCCATGTTTGCCAACGACAGCCTGCTGGCAGCCCGTCCGGTAGACAAAACCCACCTGGGCGCCCACCTCCACACGGGTGCCCGTACCAAGCCGCGCATAGCTTTCTTTTGTCATAAGATCTCCTCCTCTCCCTCCCATACTACCCTTTTTTTCCGGCCAGTGAGGCCCTTTTTTGTGGTATGCTCTCTTTAAAGACCAGCCTGGAGGTTGTAGCCATGCTCACGCCCCTTGTCCGCTCTTGTCACAGAAGTCTCTTGACCCTTCTGGCTTTTTTACTGGCCCTGAGCCTGCTGGCCTGTGCCAAACCCCAGGCCCTTGAAAGCAGCCCGGAAACCGAGAGCCAGGCCACCAGCCCAAGCCAGGCTCCCAGCCCCACCGCCCGGCCAACCCAGCCGCCAACGCCCACCCCCCTGCCGGTCGCGCACAGCCGCCTGACCGGCCTGGCCTTGGCAGGGGAAGCCGTGCAAGAACGGCCGCTGGCCGTCATGATCAACAACATCAAGGTGGCCACCCCGCAAATGGGCGTCGGGGCAGCCGATGTGCTTTTTGAAACCGAAGTGGAAGGCGGCATCACCCGCATGCTGGCTGTCTTTGAAAGCTGCAGCCAGATCCCTGAACTGGGCTCCATCCGCAGCGCCCGCCACAACTACATCGACCTGGCCAACGGCCTGGATGCCATCCTGGTGCACGTCGGCGGTTCCTATGCGGCCAACGACCAGTTCGCCCGGCAGCAGGTGGTCCACATCGACCTGGGCGCCTACAGCGCCGCTTCCTGGCGCGATGCCGACTGGAAGGCCCAGCGCGGCACCGAGCACAGCGTCAAAACCACCGGTGAGCGCCTGCAAGCGGTCCTGGACGCCCACAGCAGCTGGCGCACCAGCCTGAGAGAAGACCAGGCGCCCCTCTTTGTCTTTCGTGACCCAGATGTCTTTCAGGCCGCTGCCGGTGACCCGGCCAGCCAGATCCGCCTGCCCTTTTCCCCTTATGTGACAGCCACCTTCAGTTATGACCCCGACCGGCAGCTTTACACCAAGGGCCAGTTTGGCGCCCCGCACATGGACCTGGCCGACGGCCAGGCCCTCGCCTTCACCAACGTCCTGCTGCTGCAGACGGCCATCACGTCCTTTGATGGCAAGGTGCTGCGTGCCATTGATTTGTCACAGGGGACTGGTTTTTATGCGTCCGGCGGATCCATCGAGCCCATCCGCTGGTCCAAGGGGGATTCCTTTGACCCCTTGCTGGTCCAGACGGCATCTGGGCAGGACCTGGTCGTCAACGCCGGCAAAAGCTACATCGCCTTCGCCTCAGACAAACAAACGGTGTCCTGGGACCCTTAACTCACTGGTCATCTTCTTTGAGCCGGCGGCGGATGGCCAGGTCAGCCTGGCGCTTGGCCTCGGTCTGGCGCTTGTCATGCTTTTTCTTGCCCCGGGCCACCCCGATTTCCACCTTGACCAGGCCGCGCTTAAAGTACAGGCGGGTCGGCACCAGGGTCAGGCCCTCGCGCTGGACCACCCCGCCCAGGCGGTGGATCTCCCGCTTGTGAACCAGCAGGCGGCGGTCCCGCATGGGCTCGTGGTTGAAGCGGTTGCCCTGCTCGTAGGGGCTGATGTGCAGGCCAATCAGCCACAGCTCCCCGTTCCGGACCGCGGCATAGCTGTCGCGCAGGTTGACGCCCCCCTGGCGGATGGATTTGACTTCCGTCCCGGTGAGAGCCAGGCCGGCCTCCAAGGTTTCCAAGATAAAGTAATCGTGATAGGCTTTTCGGTTGCGCGCAATCTGCGCGCTGCTGCTTGTGGCCATCAGTTGTCCACCTCCCCCAGTTCCAGATAAGGAACCGCATCCAGGGCCAGGTCATCCACCCGGCCCGCCCGATGGGCCCAAAAGCCGGCTGACGCGACCATGGCCGCGTTGTCGGTGCACAGGACCGGCGGCGGGACCGTCAGGACCAGGCCAGCCTGCCGGGCCGCCTGGGCCAAGTTGTGGCGCAGGCAGCTGTTGGCCGCCACGCCGCCAGCCAGCACCAAGCGTTTGAGGCCGGTCTGCCGGGCGGCTGCCAGGGTGTGGTCCACCAGCACATCCACCAGGGCCTGTTGAAAACTGGCCGCGAAATCCGCCAGGGACAAACGGTCGGTCCAGACCTGGCCCCCCTGGCCGGCCGCCTGGACCAGGCGGTTGTGGGCGTTGAGGGCCGCCGTCTTGACACCGGAAAAAGAAAAATCAAGGCTGTCGGGAAAATGTGTGCGCGGCAGGGCCAGGGCGTCGCTTCTGCCCCCCCTGGCCGCCCGGTCCAGCAAGGGGCCGCCCGGGTAGCCCAGGCCCAGGACGCGGGCAATCTTGTCAAAGGCTTCACCGGCAGCGTCATCCCGGGTACGCGCCAGGACGGTGAAGGCCTGGTAACCATCCACCCGGACGATGTGGCTGTGGGCACCGGAGACCACCAGGCATAAGAAGGGCGGCTCCAGGTCCGGGTCGGCGATGTAGTTGGCGGCGATGTGCCCTTCCAGGTGGTGGACGCCCACCAGGGGCTTGCCGGTGGCCAGGGCCAGGCCCTTGGCCGCCGTCAGGCCGACCAGCAGGGCCCCCACCAGGCCGGGGCCGCGGGTGGCGGCGATCAGGTCAATCTGGTCCAGGGTCACACCGGCCTGGTCCAGGGCCTGGTCCAGGACCGGAATCAAGGCATCCACATGCATGCGGGAGGCGATTTCCGGCACCACCCCGCCATAGCGGCTGTGACGGTCCACCTGCGAGGCGATGACGTTGGATAAAACGGTTCGCCCCTTAGAGACGACAGCGGCGGCCGTCTCGTCACAGGAGGATTCCAAACCCAGGGTTAAAAAAGAACGGTCGTTCACAGGCATCACCCGTTAAAAAAGCCAGTGCAGCACGGTCTGGTCCAGGAGGACCAGGCTGCCCAGGACCAGCAGGTAGAGGGCACAGGCGATAAAGCCCCGCCTTTTCAAGCGCCGCAGCATGAAGGACATGACCAGCCAGCCGGACAGGGCGGCGGCCAGGATACCCACGGCCACTTTGTCTACCCCCAGGGCGGCAAAGGCTGCGCTGTCACCCCGGAGCAGGTCCTTGAGGTCTAAAACCAGGCCACCCAGAACAGCCGGGATGGACAGAAGGAAGGAAAAGCGGATGGCGCGTTCCCGTTCCACGTCTGAAGCCAGGAGGGCCGTGATGGTTGAGCCTGACCGGGACACACCCGGCAAGATGGCAAAGGCCTGGCCCAGGCCCGCAACAAGGGCTTCTTTGTAGCCGATAGGCCGGGTGCCTTGTTTTCGTTTTAAGAAGCTGGCTGCCGCCAGCAAGATCAAGCCAGTCAGCCAGAAGGACAGGCCCAGGTAGGGGCCGGCAAAGAGCCTGTCAAGCCAGCCTTTAAGCAGCAGGGCCACCAGCACGGCCGGCAGGGTGCCCACGACCAGCAGGCGCATGGTCAAACCCGTGAGGTCTTTGAGGATGGCCAGGATATCCGGCCACAAGACGATGAAGACGGCCACCAGGGTGCCCAGGTGCAGCCAGGTGGTCAGCGACAACATGGCCGCCTCGTCGGTGCCGACCAGGCGGCCGACCAGGGTCAGGTGGCCGGACGAGCTGACCGGCAAAAATTCCGTCAGCCCCTGGACGATCCCCAAGAGGATTGCTTCGATAAAGGTCATAAAAAAGCCTCCCGGTCCCGCCTCTTGACAGGCGCGAACCGCCCTCAATTCTACCATACTTTCACGGCCACGTGATATAATGGGATCCGAATCTGTCGCAGAAAGGATGGGCCCATGCACGATCCGGTCAGCATCAAGCGCGTCAGGCGCCAAGGCAACAAAGGGTGGTTTATCCGCCCCCTCTTGCTCTTGCTCCTCTTCGTTTCCCTGGCCCTGGCCGCCGCCACCGTCTGGACCCTGGTCGAAGCGGACCGCCTCATGCGCGACGAGCCGGAGCCCTTGCCGGTCTTCAACAGCAACATCATGCCGGCCTTTTCCCCGGTCAGCTTCCCGTCTCTGGACGAACAGACCCTGCTGCAAGGCTGGTTCATGCCGGCTGACAAACCCATCAGCACCATCATCCTGGTGCATGACATCGACAGAAACCGCCTGCAGTTCGGCCGGGAGACGCCGGCCCTCTACCGCCACCTGGTCTTGTCAGGCTTTAACGTCCTGTCTTTTGATTTGCGAAACACCGGCCAGTCCCAGGGCCACCTGAGTGCCTACGGCTATGCCGAATGGGCTGATGTGCTGGCGGCCATCCGCTACGTGCGCTTGCACGCCTCGACACAGGATGTCCTCCTCTACGGCTTTGGCACCGGGACCTCGGCCATCCTGATCGCCTGGGACCAGCTGCCGGCTCCTGGCGCAGACCCTGACAGCATCCGCGAGCCCATCAAGGGGCTGACCTTTGACCGCTCCTACATCAAGGGGCTGCTTTTAGATGAACCCTCCGCCTTTCCAGATGACCCCATCGGGGCCCGCTACCGGGACCGGGGTCCCCTCGCCAAGCCTTTTCTGGCAGCCACCGTGCCCTACGCCGTCCGCCTGTCGGCCGGTAGCGTCCGCCACCTCAGCCACGTCCTGGTCCTGGGCTCGTGCCACCTGCCGGTCTTTATCGCCAGCCAGGCCGATGACCCGGTCCTGGGCGCCCGGTCGGTGGACACCCTGGTTCGTGAACGCCTCTTGACCCACCCCGACCTGACTCAGACCTTCCGCTCTGAAAGCAGCGGCTACGCCCAGGGTTTCATTTTGGACCGGGAGGCCTACCTGGCCGCCCTGACGCGTTTTTTAGCGGGTTTTTTCCCCGCACCCGGAGCCTAGTCCTTGCGTGAACGGATCATGGAAAGCAAGAGCCCCGATAAAACCACACCGGCCACCCCCAGCCCGATGCGCAAGACCAGGCGGTAGAGGGCATCCATTTCCGGGTTGCGGCCGGCGCTGAAACCCACCCCGATGATGATCCCGGCAATGACCAGGCAGACCGCCAGCAAGATGATGCTGAAAGACAGGCGGTTGGTGATGCGGTCCAGCTGCTTGTGAAAGGCGTCCAAATTACGGATGCCCAGCTGAACGGTGTAGTCGTCTTCTGCCAGGCGTTGTTGCAGGTTCAACAAAAACTGGGGTGTTTGGCGGGCCAGCTCCAGGACGTCGTGGGCGCTACGCCCCACGGCCTGTTCCAGGTCTTCGAAAGACCAGATTTCCCAAATCAGGCGCCGGGCCATGGGCTTCATGAGGGTCATGAGGTTGAGGTTTCGATCCAGCAGGTCCAGGTCACTTTGCAAGGTCAAGAGGACCTTGGCCATCAAGGTCAGCTCGCCCGGGATCCGGATCCGGTACTGGTAGGCCAGGCGGAAGAGCTGGGCCAGGAGCGACCCGATATCCAGCTGGCTGATGGGCACCGACAGGACCGACTCAAAGAGCTGGTCGATCTCCTGCTCCAGGGGCTTGAGCTTGCTCCAACTCTGGATGGTGCCCATTTCGGCCAGGGTGGCGACCACCTGGTGGGCGTTTTGCGAGCTGATGCCGATGAACATGCGGGACAGCTGGCGGCGGCGGGTCCGGGTCAGGCTGCCGGTCATGCCCAGGTCCAAAAAGACAATGGTCCCGTCAGGCCGGATGGCCAGGTTGCCTGGGTGGGGATCGGCGTGGAAAAAGCCGTCTTTCAAAATCTGCTGGACCAGGGTCTGGGCCAGACGGGTGCCCAGCTCCCTTCCATCGATACCGGCTTCCTTGAGCGCTTGCGCCTGTGTGATGCGGATGCCGTCCTCATAGGACATGGTCAGGACCCGCCGGGTGGTGTAAACCCAGTGGATGCGGGGAAAGGCCACCTTGGCAACGCCCTGGTGGTTGCGGCGGAAGCGGTCGGCGTTCTCCCCTTCCCGCCTGAAATCCAGCTCCCGGGTCAGGGAGGTCTTGAGCTCTTGCAACATGCCTAAAAAGTCGTAATAGGACCCATAGGGGGTGTGCTTGACCAGCAGGGTTAAAAAATCTTCCAGGATTTCCAGGTCGATGGCCACCTGGCGGTCGATGTCTGGCCGCTGGATCTTGACCGCCACCTCCAAGCCGCCGGCCAGGCTGGCCCGGTGCACCTGGGACAAGGAGGCCGCCGCCAGGGGCTGGGGGTCGAAGCGCGCAAAGAGCTGGTCCGGTTCTTGGTCGAAGTCTTCCCGGATCACGCGCTGGACAGCCTCATAGGAAAAGGGGTGAACCGATTCTTGCAGCTTTTCCAGTTCTCCGGTGATTTCCGGTGACAAGAGGTCTGGCCGGGTGCTGAGGATCTGGCCGATTTTGACAAAGGTGGGGCCCAGCTCTTCACTGGATCGGCGCAGGCGCTCCCCCAAAGACAAGCGGGCCAGCTCTGCCGAGCGTTGCTGGCGGTTTTCTCTTTTGTCGGGACGCATGCGTAAGTAGCGGTAGATCCCGATCTGCTCGAACAAGAGGCCAAAGCCGTTCCGGGCCAGGACCAGGATGATCTGCCGGTAGCGCGTGAGGTGTCTGTGGCGCCGCAAAAACAAGCGTTTGGGCAGGCCCATGAATCAGTCCGTTGGGGGGTCGTCTGAGCCGATGCCGGCCTGTTTCAAGGCCTGGGCCACTTCCTCACGGATCAGCGTCTTCAAGGCATCCCGTTCTTCCTGGCCTTTCTGGAAGAGCTTATCGGCATAGGCCTTGGCTTCCTGAGAAGGCACCTCGCCGCGTTGCACCATGTCTTCGATGAAGGCCTCAATTTTTTCCTTGGAATAGACCGCCAGGCCTAA
>CAYXIM010000069.1:2829-9397 GCA_964465385.1 uncultured Oscillospiraceae bacterium | reverse complement strand
CTGGAGCAGCTGGATGACGACGACGCCTGAGCATGCCCACCTGCTCAAAGACAAGCACCCCGGCCTGCCGGGGTGCTTTTTTGTGTTTGCTGGAACAGGTTTCAGCCGGACGCGTAGTTATCAAAATAGCCCTGGACCAGAACAATGGGGGTCCCCTTGTCACCGCTGCCGCTGACCAGGTCACACAAGGAGCCCAGCAGATCCGTGATTTTGCGCGGGGTGGTTCCTGCTGAAGCCGCTTCATGGACGGGTTGGATCGCTTTGTCACGGATCTGGCGGCGCAGGGCTTGCTCGGTTTCTTGCGGGCTCAGGCCAGCCAGGTCCTGGTCGACCAGGTACTTGAGCTTGAGCTCATTGGGCAGGCCTTCCAGCCCTGCCGTGTAGCCGGGTGAGACCACCGGGTCGGCCAGTTCCCAGATTTTTCCCTGCGGGTCTTTGAAGGCACCGTCTCCGTATACCATGACCTCGATGGTTTTGCCGGTCTGCTGACGCAGGCTGTCCTGGACGCCCTTGACAAAGCGGTCGCAGTCGCGTGGGAAGAGTTTAAGCAGGTGGTCACCGGCCTGGTTGGAGCCCAAAAGGCCATACTCTGGATGGTAGCCGCTGCCCGCGATGGATTCGGTCAGCAACTCATCCAGGCCCAAAACTGTTTTCGCACCGGCCGCCTTGAGTTGTGCCTTGATGCGTGCCCGGTCGTGAACGCTGGCAACCAGCACCTGGTCGGAAAAAGCCAGGGCGGCCCGGCTGTCATTGGCCAAGACCAGTTGAATGTTGCCATCCACCCCCAGGTCTTTGTAGAGCTGGATGTAATCCATGCCTGTGAAGGGGTGCTTGAACGCATCGCCAAAGGCCTTGCGGAAGGTTGCTTCCGTCAGCACATCCGTGAAAGGGTTGATGCCCTGCGCCAGCATCTGGTCACGGTCCATCAATTCATTCCCCACTTCATCACACGGGTAACTGAGCAGGACGGTGATGGTGCGGCCTGTCAAGGCCAGCCCCTGTAAAATCAGGGCAAAGCGGTTGCGGCTTAAAATGGGAAAGACCACCGCAAAATCCCCTGTCAGCTTCCGGCTGGCGTCTTGAGCAACCGCTTCGATAGGGGCATAGTTGCCCTGGGCACGGGCCAGCAGGGATTCGGTGACCCCGACCACGTCCCGGTCGCGCAGGTAAAAAGCGCCGCTTGCCTGGGCCTCTAAAAGAGCCCGGACAGTCACGTCAACCAGGTCGTCCCCCTGGCGAACGATCGGGGCTCGAACCCCATAAGCAGCCGTTCCGATTCGTCTTGTATCCATCATGGATCTTCCTCCTCAAGGGCGGGTCAAACACCCTTATCCTATCTTTTTTCACAAACAGGTGCAAGATGGGGCCAACTCAAACCGGCGCCAAAATCGTACCGATGGGCCCCCGAATAACCAGGCTGGCCTGGCTGTCCCGGTTGGTCGGATCCCGGTTAATGATAACCAGGTCCTTTCCCTGATAAGCATCGATCAGGCCCGCAGCCGGATAAACAGCCAGAGACGTGCCCCCAACCAGCAGCAAATCGGCCTGTCTCAGGGCTTCTATGGCGGCAGACAAAACACCCTGGTCCAGGGCTTCCTGGTAGAGGACAACCTCCGGCTTGATCAGCCCCCCGCAGGCACAACGTGGCACCCCCCTTGTCTGGGTGATGGCCTCCAGGCCGTGTCGGCGGTCACAACCCAGACAGCGGTTGCGGTGTATGGAGCCATGCAGTTCCAGGACCTGCCGGCTGCCGGCCAGCTGGTGCAGGCCATCGATGTTTTGTGTGATCACCGTGACCGGCAGGCCTTTTGCTTCCAGGTCGGCCAGGCGCATGTGGGCCGGGTTGGGCCGGGCTTTGGTGTGCACCATCATGGCCCGGTAAAACGCATAAAAGGCCGTGGTGTGGGTGAAGAAAAAAGAACGCGACAACATGGTTTCAACCGGCCAGGGCCAGGCCGTCTGGCCTGTTTGCCGGGTCAGGCCTGTGGCGCTGCGAAAGTCAGGTATGCCGCTTTCCGTTGACACACCCGCACCGCCGAAAAAGACCAGTTTGCGGCAGCGGGCCAGCAGGGTTTCCAGTTTTTCTTTCTGTAAGGCAAGTGACACCGTGTCGTTACCCCCTTGTTTTTCGGGGCCTGACGGTCAAGGTGGCGGATAGGCCCCATAGGTCCGGATGGCATCGCGCATGGCCAGCACGTTTTCCAGCTTGCAGTAATCGGTGATGGAGTTGGCACTGGCAATGATGTAGCCGCCGCCTGCACCTATTTGTTCTATTTTTTCTTTGACCTCTGCCTCCACCTCCTGAGGTGTGCCGCGGGTCAAGGTGTAATGCAAGTCAATGTTGCCATGCAGGCAGACGCGGTGGCCGTATGTTTTTTTCACCTCAAAGATATCCATGGCTCCCGGCTCAATGGGGTTGATGGCCTGCATGCCCAATGAAAGCAGGTCTTCAAAAACAGGCAACAGGTTGCCGTCGCTGTGGTAGATCCAGGGCAGCCGGGTGTGGCTGGCCACCCGCTTCATGCGCGGCATGAAGACCTGACGGAAAACAGTCGGCGAGAACATGGGCCCGCTCTTGTAGGCGATGTCGTCGGCAAATTTAACCAGGTCAAAGCCCATGTCCTGGGTCCGGTCCAGCAGCTCACAGACCCAGTCCGCATAGCGGTCGAACAAAAGATCAATCAGCTGGGGGTCATCGGCCAGGGCATAGGAAAAGCCATCGATGCCCATGCTGTTTAAAATTCCCGAACAGCCCATGCGGGTCACCAGGCACAGGGCGTAGCCTGTGTGCTGGTAGCGGTCCACAAACCGTTCAGCCTGCGCCAGAAAAGCCTGGTCAATGACCGGGAAGATTGCCTGATCCAAGTCTTTACGGGTCTGGATGGCCGGTTGGCTGATGAAGTCGATGCCAGAATCCTGACGCGCACGGCTGACAAAAAAAGGTGGGTAGAGGTTGAGCATAAGGGCATCAAAGCCCATGAAGTCTGCCAGGTCCTTTTGGTCGATATCTGTTTTTTGCATCACCTGTGCCTGCATCTGGGCATCCATGGTGTCCACAAAAGGAACCCGGTCAGGCTGGCCACCTGCAAGCGCTGTCAATACACGTTCACGACTGGTCATAAAGGTTGTCCCTCATTCTCATTATGTTGGTTCGATCCGTTCTTTATTTTACCACATGACCTGTTTTCTTCAAGAAGGTTTGCTTTTGCCCAGCCTCTTCTCTACACTGTCAAGTATGGTTTTATCGCCATCACCATCACCTTGGAAAGCAGGTCATCACCATGAAAACCCTTCTCCTGAACACTGAGCAAACCCAGCAACAGCTGACCGTTCCGCTGGCTATCGAAACCTTGGACCAGGTCTTCCAACAGATGGGACAAGGCCAGGTGATCTCCCCGCCCAAGACCCACGTTGACATGTCCGCCATCGGCCATGAAGCCTGGTGCAATGCCATGCCTGCCTACCTGCAGCGCGAAGGGGTCGGTGGCTTGAAATGGATCGGAGGCTTCGGGCCAAACGCATCCCGGCAGTTGCCTTACATCATGGGTGTCATCTTGCTGACAGACCCCAACAACGGCCTGGTAAAAGCTATTTTAGATGCCAGACGCATCTCTGAATACCGCACCGGGGCACTGGCTGCTGTTTTTTCCAGGTATTTGAGCCGAAAACCGGTCAAGCAGATCATGATCGCCGGGGCCGGCGTCCAGGGCCAGATGGCTGCCCGCTGCCTGCATGCGGAACACCCTGCTGCCCAAATTGCAATGCTGGACCTCGACCCGCAACGCATCCGACGTTTCCAAGACAGCCAGCGCGACAAGAGCCTGGGCCAGCAGCTGCTTGCCTGCACAGATGCAGCCGCCTGCGCCCCGGAGGCAGATCTCATCGTCTTGTTGACAACAGCCCGGCAGCCCTTTTTAAAAGCCGAATGGATCAGCCCTGGCACCACCGTTTTAGGCATGGGCAGCTACCAGCAGATTGAAGGCGCCTTTGCCACAGGCTGTGATAAACTCATCCCCGATTCCTGGGAACAGGCCAAGCACCGCGGCGAAATCAAACCGCTGGTCGATCAGGGCTTGATCGGCGATCAGGACCTTTACGCCGAGCTCACTGATGTTGTTGCCGGCCGCAAAAAAGGCCGGGAAAACGATGAAGAACGCCTGCTGGGCCTGCCCATTGGCCTGGGCGCCTACGATGTCGCCTTGGCCGAGCAGGTTTTCCAGCGGGCCCAGGCTGCCGGTCAGGGCCAGGCCGTTTCGCTTCAGCAAACCTGATCGTTATCTGGGAAACGCAAGGTGAAGGTGCTGCCCACACCAGGTGTGCTTTGGACCTCGACCTGGCCGTCATGGGCCTGAACAATTTGCTGGACCATGGCCAGGCCCAGCCCCGACCCGTCCGGTCCGTCTCGGCCCCGTGACGGGTCGACCCGGTAAAAGCGGTTGAAAAGCTTGTCCAGGTGTTCCGGGGCGATGCCCACCCCGTTGTCTGACACGGCCAGGACCAGCTCATCATCTGTCCGCTGCAGGTCAATCATGACAAAGCCGCCCTGCTTGCCATACTGGATGCTGTTGGTGACCAGGTTGATCAAAGCCCGCATGATCAACGTCTGATCGGCATGGATCATGAGCTGGTCGTCCAGCTTGCGGATGAGCAGGATGCCGCGCTTGTCAGCTTCATCTTGCAACTGGTCTGCAACCAGGTCACACAACTCGGCCAGGTTGAAGCAGTCCTTTTTCAAGCTGGTAAGCAGGTGGCCGGTCCGGGACAACTCCAGCAGCCGGCTCATCATCTGGGACATCTGTTCGGTTTGCCGGACGATGGCCGCCAAGCTTTTTTTCTGTTCTTGGGGGTCGTCCTGGGCCAGGGCATATTCCGCTTGTGACAAGATGACGGAAACGGGCGTGCGCAGCTCATGGGAGACATCCGATGCGAACTGTTTTTCATGGTTGAAACTGCGTTCGATTCGATCCAGAAGCACATCATAAGTGTTGGCCAGTTTGACCAGCTCATTTTTGGGGTTGCCGGCCAGCTGGATCCGGCTGCTCAAGTCCCGGTCCCTGAGGATGCGATCAGCGGTCTTTTGGATCTGTTCGACCGGCGCAAAAGCACGTGCGGTCACCAGGTAACCGGCAAGCAAAGCCAGCGCGATCAGGACGGGCAGGACGATCACCATGGTGATGGCCAGCCGTTTGAGGGTCATCTGGCTGTGGCTGAGAGAATAGATGCCCCGGATCCACAGGCCGTTTCCCTGTGCATCCTCGTGGTAAAAATCATACAGGCGCCAGGTTTCTTCTCCTGTTTGAAAAGATCGGTGCTCATCTGAGCGCAGGGACGCCTGCTCGGGAAAGCCCTGGGGCACCTGGCCCAGGATGCGTTTGCCCTGGGGCCCGTAAATGACCAAAGACACATCGTGAACATAAAAATCGAAATCGTCCGGAATTTCAATCCACTGGCCGGGCATTTCAATGGAATCAAACGCGTTCTTAACCGCCCGTTCCAGTACCGAACGGGACACTGAAACCGCCTGCAGGTCCAAGGTCAGGTAAAAGACCAGCATGATCAACAGCGTCAAGCCGAGCAGGATCGAGGCGTAAAAGGCTGTCACCCGCTGTTTGATGGACAACCGGTTCACGGCTCTTGCTCCTGTCGCAGGACGTAGCCGGTGCCGCGGACCGTGTGAATCAACTTGGGTTCATAGTTCTCGTCTATCTTCTTGCGCAAATAGCGGATGTACACATCGATCACATTGCTGCCGCCTTCAAAATCAAAGTCATAGATCTGCTCTTCAATGCGCTCGCGCGTCAAGACGATGCCCTGGTGCCTGAGCAGGACTTCCAGCAGGGAAAATTCACGCTGGGTCAGCTGGATCTCCTGGCCCGCCCTGAAAACCTGCCTGGCTGCAACATCCATTTCAAGGTCTGCCAGCTGCAGTTTTTCTGTTTGCAGCTGCGGGGTTTGCCGCCGCAAGAGGGCCCTGATCCGTGCCGACAATTCGGCATAGGAGAAGGGCTTGACCAGGTAGTCGTCCGCGCCGGCATCCAGTCCCTGGACCCGGTCTTCAATGGTACCTTTGGCGGTCAACAGCAAAACCGGCAGTGTCTTTCCTTCAGCACGCAGGCGTTTCAAGACCGAAAGCCCGTCCAGGCCGGGAAGCATGATGTCCAGGACCAGCACATCATAGTCAGCTGCCAGCAGATAATCCACGGCGGTCAAGCCGTCTCCGCAGGCGTCAACTGTGTAGCCGTCCGCGCGCAACCGTTTTGCCGTGACGTCTCTTAGATCTGGTTCGTCTTCAACAAACAGCAGCCTCACTGTGACCCCCTCCTTGTCTTTATCCTTGCCTACAGTATAGCATTGGGCCTGCCAGACAGCCTGTTTTTTCTCATCAAGTTCTCATGTTCGTCTCATCTGGCCTTAATCTGGCCCTGCTAGACTTAAGCCAGATCAGAAACCAACGTCACAAGGAGGCGAAACCATATGAACACAAAAAGAAAACGCATCCGTATCATTCTGCTCGGCGTGCTGGCCGTCTTTATACTCGGAGCCGGCAGCCTGGCTGCCGTCGCGCGAT
>CAYXIM010000069.1:0-2819 GCA_964465385.1 uncultured Oscillospiraceae bacterium | reverse complement strand
GACGCAGCCCGCCAATCAGCAACCGAAAAAGTCCCGGCCACAGCCAACCGGATCCAAGAAAGAAAAGACCGCGACGCCTATTATTTCGAGTTCACCGATGAAACGGCACAAGACCATTTCCAGGTGCGCGTCGACCGCAAAGACCGGTCCCGGGTCCAGGTCAAGAGCCAAAACCAGAACAGGTCTGGTTCCAGCCAGCTGCTTCTGGACAAGCAGGACATCATCGACCTGGTTAGCGGCCAGTTTCCTGATGCTCAAATCAGTTCTGTCAGCCTGAGCCAGGAAGGCGATACCTACCTGTATGACGTCATCTTCGTGTCTGAAACCGCACGGGGACAGTACCGTGTCAACCCGGAAACCGGCCTGGTTATCGACAGGGTTTTGCGCTATGGGCAACCGCTTGCCATCATCGGACTGGATCAGGCCCAGCTGGAGGAAACCCGAAAAGAGGACGTCCAGCCCCAAAGCGATCCCTACCTGACCCTGGATGAGGCCCGGGTGCTGGCGTTGGAACAACAACCCGGTGCCAGGCTTCAAGGGGCCAAATACAGCGAAGAAAACAAGCGCCTGGCCATCAGGGTTTTTCTAGAAGATGACCAGTATGACTACACCTACGAGCTGGACGCCTTGACTGGCCGAACCCTCGAAATCGAGGTGGAGGCACGAAAGCCTGCTCAGCCTTTAAACGAAACCACACCCCCTGTGTCTGATCCAGATCCATCACACCAATCGGTGCCTGCACCCAGCACGACCCAGAAAAAACCTGGTGAAAGCAGCTCCAACAAGCCGCAGAGCACCCAACCCAAGCCGACCCAGCCGGCAGACAAACCCAAACCGACCCAGCCGGCACAGACGCCTAATCAGACAGAAAAAACCCCTTCCCAGTCCCAGGCTCCTCAGTTGATCGGATTCAGCCGGGTTATGGAACTGGTTCGTGCCAAAAGCCCAGGTGCCCAGTTCCTGGAGCTGGAGCTGGAGCACAAGAATGGCCGGACCTATTATGAGGGAGATGCCTACGCCAACGGCAAGAAGATTGAGTTTGAAATTGACGCTTACACCGGGGCCATCCTGGACTGGGAGGTTGAATCTGTCGATCCCCAGCGCTACGAAGAAAAGACTGACCCCAGGCTCATCGGCTTTGATCGCGTCCGTGAGATCGTCCGAGGCAAAGCACCCGATGCCCGCTTCCTGGAGCTGGAGCTGGAGCACAAGAAAGACCGGGTTTACTATGAAGGCGACATCATGACCGGCGGCCTCAAATATGAATTCAAGGTCGACGCCTACAGTGGCGAGATTCTTGAATGGGAACGCGACAATTAAAGGCGAAAGCAAAAGCCGCTGACTTCCGGAAAGGCACGCCAAAGCGTGCCTTTTTTTCTGGTCCTGCAGTTTTTTCATCTGAAAATTTTGTTAGGAGAAAATGAATATAATAAACGCCGTTTAAAATTGACGGTCTGTGACAAGAATGATACACTTGACTCAAGTTCAAGTCTTAATTTATTACTTTGGAGGTATGAAACATGGACAAAACGGCTGCCCTTCTGGTCACATTTTTTCTCGGAGGTCTGGGCGTGCACCGCTTCATGACCGGCAAAATCGGCACAGGCATCGTCTGGCTCTTGACATTCGGGGTTTTCGGCATTGGCTGGCTGATCGATGTGATTAAAGTCGCAACAGGCAAATTCACCAAAAAAGACGGGACAATCTGGGCAGAATAACGGTTGCCACTTTTCACGACAGAACCATTTTCTTACTGCCACACACGAATAAAACATGAACAAAAAGCACCGGTCGATCGGCCCTCCGATCAGCCGGTGCTTTTTGTTGTCTCGTTATTACCGTCCAAGGCCCAGGCTACACAAAAGCCCTGTTTCCAGGGCTTTGACGTGCATGTGGCGGAGAGAGAGAGATTCGAACTCTCGGACGGCTATCAACCGTCACACGATTTCCAATCGTGCGCCTTCAGCCAACTCAGCCATCTCTCCTCGCTGGCTTTCTGACCAGTGAAAATATATCATCACAAGTCTTAAAAGTCAAATCAACGGGTGCGGCTGACAGCCTGCTGGCACCGCTTTCAAGCGCTGGTGCGCGTTGTTGGTGCGATCTGACAAAAGAGCTCCTGATTATGCGATCATTTTCTACAGGGCCACAGCGCCTTTTACGTTGCTTTATGGTGGTTTTTCCGCTAAAATTGTACTGATAGGAATCACATCCCGTATACGGGTCACTAAGGAGGAACATCCATGGCTATCAAAGTTGGAATCAATGGTTTTGGGCGCATCGGCCGCCTGGTCTTGCAATCCATCTGCTATCAGGGTTTGCTGGGCAAAGAGATTGATGTGGTCGCTGTTGTCGATCTGTCAACGGACGCCGATTATTTTGCTTACCAATTGAAGTATGATTCAACGCAGGGGCGTTTTGAGCAACCCATCACAACAGAAAAGAGCAGCCCGGATCTGGAAGAAAACGACGTGCTGGTTATTGACGGCCACAAGGTGCGCTGCGTCATGGCCACCCGCAATCCGGCAGACCTGCCCTGGAAAGAGCTCGGTGTTGATTACGTTATCGAAGCAACCGGTGTTTTCAACTCGGTTGACCAGTCTTCCGGCCATCTGGAAGCAGGCGCCACCAAGGTGCTGCTGACGGCGCCTGGTAAAGGCGGCATGAAGACCGTTGTCATGGGTGTTAACGAAGGTGAATACGACCCCGCCACCGACCACATCGTTTCTAACGCATCCTGCACCACCAACTGCCTGGCCCCGGTGGTACACGTCCTGCTCAAGGAAGGCATCGGCATTGAAAAAGGCCTGATGACCACC
>CAYXIM010000068.1:0-9442 GCA_964465385.1 uncultured Oscillospiraceae bacterium | reverse complement strand
TAACCAGCTGGCAGGTCTGCGTCTGGTCTGACAGGTTGAGCAAGATCAGGCTGTGCGCCTGGTCGCTGATGAAGCCATAAGCACGCAGCTTGTCATCCATGTCTTGTTCAACATCCTGGCGTTCAAGCCGGTCAATGAGCAAGGGCTGGCCCCGGACCGTCTGCGCCAAAATAGCTGCACTGGCCTGCCAGAGAACGCGTTGTTTTTCATCGCTGGGCCTGGCCAGGTTCACCAGCCCGGATTGGCGGCCCAGGTCAAACAAGAACAAATCCAGCGCTTCAGCCAGGCGGCTGGTGTCTTCCGGCAGGTGGGCCGCCCGCATAAGTTCTGGAAAATCGCGCACGGGTTTATCAGGGTTTCTGGGAATTCGGTCCCAATACGCCGCCAGCAAGGCGCCGGTGTCCAGATCCGGTTGATCGCCCGGGCCGTCGTTTAAAGCCGAGGCATGGTAATCCGCTTTAGACAGCATGATCCCATCCTCGTAGGCCATGCCGTCAACAAAAATCACGTGACTTCTGATCTGCTGGTAATGGGGAGAATCCACGATCGTTTGAAGCAGGCGGTTGACCGCATCCGATCGCATGCGGTCCGTGGTCCAGACCCCGTCCGTGTCACAAAACTCAACGTACAGCTTGGGGATCTGGGTCATCCAGGGGACAGCCATACCCAAGGCCTGCCTGATGTTGCCATAGGGTTCTGTAACCGGTGCAGCCAAATATTCAAGCAGGTGCATGACTTCCACTTCAGTGGCGTAGGAGTCGATGACCAGCCAGGGAGCGGCCTTGTGATCAACGGCCAGCTTAAGCGCCGCATGCAGCGAAACGCTGCTTTGCTGCAGGCGCTGATCCTGGTCCCAGAAGGCGGTGTCCGTGTACTGGTTCTGGGCCCAGTTTTCTGCCGGGACCAACCTGCTGCCGATGCCCAGCATAGGCAGGCGCAAAACCTGCGGGGCGATGTCTCCCAACTCCTCGTAAACAGCCAGGGGCAGCTGGTCCGGCGTTTCTTGAAGCCGGCTGACAAAGACACGGTCCAGCCAGACTGTTCCCTGGCCGATGCCGATGTTGAGGCGGATGGTTTGTCCGGCATAACCGCCCGGACGCGCCGGTATGGCCAGGGCATAGGTGTATTTTTTCCACGTGCTGCTGACATTGGTGAAGGTGGTGCCAAGCTGGTCAAACGGCCCCGTCAGCCAGACATGGACAGACCGGTCCGCCAGCCCCTCCTGGCGTAGCCACAAAGAAATCTGCAAGACATCATGGCCGCCAACAGCAGCCAACTGGCTGCTGTCGATAACCTGCGAGACAATAGCTGCGTCCTCGGACCAGGGATCTGCTTGAAGCTTCAAGCACCCCTGTCCCGCCTGTGGCGCATGGTCTTCATCGGTTTTGCGGGCTGTGCCAGCTCCGTAAAACACCCAGGGGCTTTGCGGCGTGTCTTCATCGCTTTCCCAAGGTCGCCCGATCGGCTCAGCCTGACGTTTTTCCAAAAAAACCAGGTCCCCGGCTTCGAATCGACCTTGGGCCAGTGGGCGGTCCAATGTCAGGGACGCAACCAGCTGGGCCACATGGATCTGGCCGGACCGGTCAGCGCTCAGGATCCGGTCCTGGCCCAGCCGAAACACCGTGTGGCTGCTGCCACCCTGGGGCTCAGAAGCCTGCCAGGATTGGCCGCTGTCACTGCTGGTGTGGAACACACCATCGCGGTCCAAGACAAGCCACTGGTCTTGTGACAGCAAAACCAAGTCGGCGCAACCCCTGCCTGGAAAAGGGGTGGGTGGCGTTTCAAACTGGCGGCCATCTCGGCTCAGGAGCAAACCGCCTTGCTGGCCGGCAACCACATACACACCATCCTGCCATGAAACGGCCAGCCAGTCATCGGCAAGTGGGCCTTGGACCGCCTGCCAGACCAGGCCATTTTCAGAAGCAAGCAAGGTGTTGTCACGGCCAACAGCCAGAAAACCTGCTTCACCGTAGGTCACATCCGTTAAATCAGACCGGGTCAGCGGACGAAGCTGTGACAGGCGGTCGGCTGTCCCGACCAGCAGCTGGCCCCCATCTCCCACAGCAACCGCCCCGTAGTCCTCTGACAGGGCAACCGCCCGAAGCGGCACGGGTTTGTGCGCCTGCTGGACCTGCCAGTGCAGGCCGTCTTTGGAAAAAAGCAAAGCCCCCTGGTCGCTGCAGGCAACCAGGCCGCTGTCGTTGGCATCAATTCCGGTCAAACTGGCCTGTACAGGTGTATCCAGCCGTTCCAAGTCAGGCCCCGTCACATCCCGCAGGAGCAGGCCTTCGGTGCCAACCGCATAAGCCCTGTCACCAAAGCGGGCAAAGCCCAACACAGCCCGGCCCTGGGCCAGTGCTTCTGCGGCCTGGACCGAGGTCAGGTCATCCACATGGTTGATACCCAAGCGGGAAACCCGGGCTGTTTGCTTTTCCAACAGTCCTTCTTCTGTCTGCGTGAGCACGCGAACAAAGGCCCCTTCAAAAAAAGCCCGGTCTTTTGGGCCGGCACCGACCTGGTCAGATGGGATGGAAAGGCTGCGTTCATCGCCGTTAAAAGCGGTCAATTGTTTGCGAAACAAAAGTGGCTCAAATGACGCGTCTGTAAGCAGGTTGGCCCCTTCAGGCGCTTCAAGCGTCAGCCCGCTACCCAGCAGAACCGAGGCCTGTGCCCCGCTTCGGATCACAAAGCCGGTCACATCCGGATGACCGGAAAGCCTCAGGCCGGCCGCAAGGACAGCGGTTGCCAACAGACCAACCACCAGCAACGCAATGCCGCTGACAACCAGGGTCCTTTTTTTAATGCGCACAGCCCGCCTGATCATGGCACAACCTGTTTAAAGCAAATAGATGCCGTGGAGCTTGCAGTCGGTGATGGTGCGTTCCGGCCAGACTGAAGCCTGCACCTCCCCGATGTGGGCTTTGTCAAGAAAATACAGGCACAGGCGTGATTGGCCGATGCCACCGCCAATGGTTTGCGGCAGCTGTTTGTTAAGAATCATCTGGTGAAAGGTCTGCTCGGCCCGGTCCTGGCAGCCTGAAGCGTCCAGCTGATGGGCCATGGCCCGGGCGTCAACCCGGATGCCCATGGAAGAAATTTCAATGGGGCATTCCAGCAAGGGGTACCAAAACAAGATGTCACCGTTGAGCTGCCAGTCATCATAATCTGGCGCCCGGCCTTCATGCGGTTTGCCGCTTTTGAGGGGGGCTCCGATCTGTTCAATGAAGACCGCCCCCTTGTCCCGGGTGATGGCCACTTCACGCTCCTTGGGGGTCAAGTCTGGGTAACGGTCTTCCAGCTCCTGGGTGTCAATGAAGGTGATTTCATGGGGAAGTTTGCGTGCCAGAGTGGGAAAGTGGCGCAAGAGTTTGTTTTCTGTCCGCCTGAAGCACCAGAAGATATCACGCACCACCGCATGCAGGGTTTCCCGGGTCCGTTCTTCCGGGTATATGATTTTTTCCCAATCCCACTGGTCCACATAAACCGAGTGCAAGTTGTCCAGCACCTCGTCACGGCGGATGGCATTCATGTCCGTGTAAAGGCCCTCATCGGGTAAAAAGCCGTACTGGCCCAGGGCAAACCGTTTCCATTTGGCCAGTGATTGAACGATTTCAACGTCTTCGTCGAGTTCACGGATGTGAAAAGAAACGGCCCGTTCAGTACCGGTCAGGTTGTCGTTGAGACCGGTTTTGGGCTGGACAAACAAGGGGGCCGACACACGCAGCAGGTTAAGGGTGTCTGCCAGCTGGCTCTCAAACTGGTCCTTGAGCAGCTTGATGGCTGTTTCCGTTTCACGGATGTTCAATCTGGACCGGTAGGCCAGCGGGATCAGGGTGTTGTGTTCGTGTACAATCATGTTCAAACTCCTTGGTGCTCTTGAGCAAGCGGCTTTTTGCGTGTCAGAAAGAGGTAGATCAGGCACAAGGTTCCGATCAGGATAAAGGCCATCTGGCCAAGGGCAACCATCTGGGCCATGTGTTCGTCACCACCGATCAGGGAGGGGACCACGCTGCCCAGAATGTTGAAGGTGATGTGCATGGCTATGGGCACCCAAATGGAACGGGTCCAGGCATACAGCAGCCCCAGCATCAGGCCGGGCAGCAGGACATAACTGACCTGGATGGGCTGGACATGGAAGAGGGCAAACAAGACCGCCTGCAGTAAAATGGCCAGCCATTCGGGCAGGACTGTCCGGAACACACCCTGGATGATGCCCCGAAAGAGCAGTTCTTCTGCAATCGGCGTCAGGATACCAATACCAAGGGTCAGCCACAACACCCCATCCCCGGCTGAGAAAAGGTCGGCAGTCTCCTGGTATTCAAGCATCATCTGGTCCAGCCAGGGCACGGACGCACGCCAGTGGGTCAGCAGCCAGAACCAGATGTTGACCAGGCCCATCAGCCCCACCGTGACAGCCATGGCCGGAAAAAGGTCACGTCCTCTGGGTCGTTCCAGCAGCAGCTGGCGGCGGTCCTTTCGGCGTCGCATCAACAGGTAGACCAGGTAAAGGGGGATCAAAAGCAACGAATAGACAAACGCAATCTGCGGGTAGTGCGCGGTCAGCAGCTGGTCAAGCCGGGCTGCATCCAGCAGGAGGCCCGGCAGGCTTTGCCAGGTCGCTTCTCCCAAAACCAGCACCAGCAGGTAACCAGTCGCAACCAGGTTGATGGCCAGCCAGTGAATGGCCAGGAAAAGCAGGGGCACCCAGATGAGCCTGGCCCTCTTAATCCGCCGGGGGGGCGACGCACCTGCCTGCTGATGCAGCTGGCCAGGTTGATGAACAGGGGTTAAATCAAGCATCGGTCACGCTCCTTGTGGCACCCGCTCGAGGGTTGCTTCGTATTTGTGGATCAAGCGGTGCGGCTGGTAGGACTGCTTGGCTTTTCTCAGGGCGGCCACGCCCATATCTTCTTCACGGTTGACCCAGAGGGCCTGGGGGAAGACCTGGGCCATGGTCTGCTGGTTGATGACCGCATAGGCGCCATCGTAAGCCGGGTCAGCTTTTTCGAAATGAATGACGGCTGTGTGGTCTTGAACCAGTGAGCCCATGGAAAAGGCCAGCAATTTTTCTCCAAGCACCAGGGCCCCGCCATAAACGGTCAGCTGATCCATGTGCCGAAAAAGCTGGCGGATGGCCCGGTAATCGCTGTCACACAGGTTCAGACAGTCAATCGCTTTCTCGTCACACCAATTTTTGACCAGCGCGAGGGCCGCCTCCTGGTCTTGAGCTTGCAGGGGCCGGAAACGGGCACCCGGGTAGAGGCGGTTGAAGCGGTTGATGTGGTTTCTTTTTTGCTTGAAAGCCCGGCCACGCAGGTGGCGCAAATCCTCGGCCCGGTACAGGTAGTCGCTGAAGTCCGGGTTGTAAAAGACAGAAGCGGTGTAGCCCTTGAGCTGGCCCAGCAGGGCCAGGTTGGCTGCATCCACATACATGAGGCGAAACGGCCAGCCCCTGGCTTCAAAGGCCGGCCACATGCCATCGATGATGCGTTCAAGTTTGCCGGCTGTCAACGAGCCCAGGGGAAAGGTGACGTGGGGTGTTGTAAAGACCCCGCCGTTGCTGATCAGATACAGGCAGCCCTCCACCTCCTGCTGCTGGTAATAAAAACCGGCATTCCAGGCCACGCGGCTGTTGAGGCAGTGGTCTGAAATCTCTGTCCGGCTCTCGTCAAACTGTATCTTGTACGCATCCTTGTTCTCCAGTGAAAACAAGTGGCATCCGTCACACCACATGGTCACAATCCCTTAGCTGCCCGTCGTTTCAAAGCGTTTGAAGAAATGGTTGAAGGCTGCCTCCAGTTCCTGTCTGTCCTTGATCGACAGGTAGTATTGTTCCCCGTCGTCGTGGCGCATGGCACGTAAAATGGTCAGCTCCGGCCGGGTGCGCCTGCTGTCATCCGGTTCATACGGGTGCAAGACCACATATTCACGCCCGCGCAACTGAAACGCATCGATGAAAGACATGTAGTATTCATGTCCGTTATCGGTGTCAACCAGCACGGCCAGAACCGTTTCCTGCGAAGCCCGGTCATCACGCACATCCAGGGGGATTTGTTTTTTACGGGCCGGCTTCATGGGCCTCTTCATCATCATCTTCTTCTTCTTCACACAAGCGGTCATAGGCTTCAAAAACCCGTTCGAACTCATCATCGTCCAGGCTCATCAGCCCTTCGCTGCCGTCTTCCAGGGTCACCACACGTGTGATCACCATCTCCGGCTCCACCGATTCATCGGCGGTCACCAGCACACAGTAATGGGCACCATCATAGGCAAAATCATCCACCAGCACAAACGAAAAGTCTTCCTGGGTGTCCATATCGGTCATGGTGATGACGCAGCCTTGGTCGTATCCAATTTCAGGGCGGTCTTGGTCGTTATCCCTTTGGGCTTTTGGCTCATTCATAGCTTCAGGCCTCCCACAGTCAGACAGGGCGTGCGCCCTGCGTTATAGCTTATCATAGGCCCTTTCCCGGCGTGAATCAAGGTGCTCCTGGAGAATGATCTCTGCAGCCACCTGATCGATGATCCGGCGTTGTTTTTTGCTGTTGATGGCTTGCTCACGCAGTTTTCGGGCGGCCAGAGCGGTAGTAAAGCGTTCATCTCGCAGTTCAACCGGTATGGACAGCCGCTCCCTCAGGCTTTGGGCAACGGCTTCAACCTGGTCGGCCAGGAGGGATTTTCGCCCATCTGTCCGGTTGGGGCAGCCCATGACGACACCAGCCACATTCTCTGCTTCAATACATGCGACCAGGCGATCCAGTACAGCGGGGACATCTTTGCCGTTCCAGGTCAGTGTTTCCAGCCCCCGGGCCAGCAGGCCGAGTGGATCACTGACTGCCAGCCCGATACGGGCCAGGCCAAAATCGATGCCCATCCATTTGTTGGTCTCCTGTGCCATGACAGATCACAGGCGGCTGATGTAGTCTTTGATGATCATCTCAAGCAGCTCATCACGTTCCATGTGCCGGATGACTGCCCGGGCTGATTTGTGGTTGGTGATGTAGGTCGGGTCACCTGACAGGAAGTATCCCACAAGCTGGTTCACAGGATTGTAGCCTTTTTCACGGAGCGCGTCGAGGACTTCAGCCATAATGTTTCGGGCTTCCTGATGGTGATCCATACCCATTTCAAAACGGGTTGTTTGATTATCAACCATGGTTCATACCTCCTGCGTTGATCCAATTTATGCTTCTATCATAGCACGAAAGACCGGTCCTGTCTGTTGACCCAATAAACGTGTCGCGTCCCGCCCAAGGATCAAAACGGCCGACCGGTCACCCTGTTTCAGAGGCTGGCCGCTTTCAAAACACACCGGCTGGTAGTTGGCGGAGTAACCCTCATAATGCCCGCCTTTTTGGTTTTCCACGATCACGTCCAGTTGCCGGCCCAGCTGCCGCTCCTGATAGCTGGCGGTCAGCTGTTCCGCCAGCTGGATCAGCCGTTCGCTTCGCCGGGCACGAACCGACCGTGGCACGTGGCCCGGCAAGCCGGCCGCCTTGGTGTTTTTGCGCTCAGAGTAACGAAAAACATGGGTTTTAGAAAAGGCCATCTCCTGGCAAAAGGCCAGGGTTTGCTCAAAATCGTCTTCTGTCTCGCCCGGAAAACCCACAATGACATCGGTTGTCAGAGCCGGATCCCCAAAGGCATCCCGCAAAAGGCCGACGGCTTCACGAAAACCCGCCGTCCGGTAGGGCCGGTTCATCGCCTTCAGGATGCGGTCGCTGCCGCTTTGGAGCGACAGGTGAAAATGTGGGCACAGCTTGCTGTTCTTTTCAGCAAGGGCCACAAAGGAGGGGCTCAGAAAGCCCGGTTCCAAAGATCCCAAACGGATGCGCACAAGGCCAGGCACGTGTGACAGATCCAGGGCCAGCTGGGCCAGGGCGTCAGGTGGCAAACCCAGGTCTGACCCGTAGGAGCAGATATGAATGCCGGTCAGCACGATCTCCTGGCAGCCCTGACGGGCCAGGCCCTCAACTTCACGCAGGACATCGGTCCTGGACCGGCTGCGAACCCGCCCTCTGGCCAGCGGGATGGTGCAATAGGAGCAAAACTGATTGCAGCCGTCTTCAATTTTAACCAGGGCACGGGTTTCAGACTGCTCGGTTACCGGTCCCAGCTCATCATAGGTCCAGCGTCCGTGCCGTTGGGCAGCCCGGTCCACCTGTGGCTGGAAAGTCCCTTGTGCCAGTTTTTCTTCAACCAGTTGGCGGACCCGGCTTTTGTCCTGGTTGCTGATGGCTAAGTCTGCCGTCTCTTCTGCCTCCTGCAAGGTGACCTGGCAGCCGATGGCAACAACCAATGCATCCGGGTTTTTCTTTTTAGCCCGCCGAATAAACTGCCGTGTCTTACGGTCTGCCTCTGCAGTGACCGAACAAGTGTTCACCAGATAAACATCTGCCTCATCCGAAAAAGGTACCCAGCTGTAGCCGGCCTGCACAAACTGCATCCGGATGGCATCTGTTTCATATTGGTTGGTCTTGCAACCCAGGGTGTGGCAGGCAACCCGCTTGTGTTCACCCAACATGTTAATCTTCCTTTCCTCAGGTGTTTGTTTGACAAAAAGACCCGGGCATCGGACAATGGGTCAAAGCACCGCGCCGGGATAACCCGCTGCGTCCATCCGGAGGTTTTATGCACAGCCGTTCCATCCGTTTACAATCCATTGAAGAGGTCAAGGCTTTTGTCAGAATCGTCAACCGCTTCTCTTGTGACGTGGATTTGTCCTCCGGCCGCTATGTGGTCGATGCCAAATCCATTATGGGCTTGCTGAGCCTGGACCTCTCCCAACCCGTAACTGTGACCTTGCATTGTGCCGATGCTGACCCCTGGCTGGCTGAACTGGCTCCCTTTCTGGTCACCGAATAAGAAAAGACAGAGGGCCTCATTGAACCTCTGTCTGTGTCTTCCATTTGACAACGCCCCGAAGCGGGATCTGCTTCCGGCAGCTGTCAGCCGCGTCCTGTCAGCAGGTAAACCAAAATCGTGAAAATCGCAAAAAGGCCGGCGGCAACGGTGGTCAGTCGCTTGAGTAACTGGTCCATGCTGCGGCCTTTGGCTTTGCCAAAAAAGGTATCCGCGCCACCACCGATGGCACCCAGCCCTTTTGTGTTGCCTTCCTGAAAGATGACCAGGATGATTAAGGCCAGGCTGACCAGAATATCCAAAACGGCTAAAACAATCAAAAAACCGCGCATTATACGTCCCTCCAGCCGACCGGTCCATTTGATCCGGTCGCAACGGTCATTTTAGCACACCGCTCGCTTGAAAACAAGCGGGAATCAAAAGACCCGGTCCCACGTTAAGAACCGGATCTTGGTGCCCAGAGCAGGAATCGAACCAGCGACACGTGGATTTTCAATCCACTGCTCTACCGACTGAGCTATCTGGGCATTTGGCGACGCAGAAGGGGCTCGAACCCTCGACCTCCAGCGTGACAGGCTGG
>CAYXIM010000067.1:0-9923 GCA_964465385.1 uncultured Oscillospiraceae bacterium | reverse complement strand
TATAATATTAAACAGCCAAAGGAGGTGGGACCGTGTTGTTCGCGATTGGAAGCTACACCAGCCTGGGTGGGCCGGGCCTTGTGCTGGCCCGGCTGCAGGAAACGGGTGTGGTGGTCTTGCAAACCGATGCCGTTGATGACCCCAGCTACCTGATCCCTTCCGGTGACCGGCGCCTGCTGTATGTGGTCAGCAAGGGGCCGATCGATCACCCGGACGAAGGATCCGTGCTCACCTACCGCCTGTCCGGTTTGTCCATGCAACAGATCCGGGCTTACGGGACCGGCGCGCAAGGCCCGACCCACCTGTGCCTGAGCCCGGATGAACGGTTTTTGGTCACGGCCCAGTATGCCAGTGGAACAGTCAGTGTGTTCCCCCTGCAACCGCCTGGCCCACGCCTGCAGCTGATCCGCCACCAGGGCCATGGCCCGCATCCCCAAAGGCAACAAGGCCCGCATGTCCACCAGGTCTCTTTTATCCCCGGCACCGATTGCTTGCTGGCCGTGGACCTGGGAGCCGATCGCCTCTTTGTCTACCGGCAGGACCTGGAAAGCGGCCGCTTGGTTGAGTGGAAAAGCCTTGCCGTCCCGCCGGGCTGGGGGCCCAGGCATGTGGCCTATGGACCGGATCACAGCCTGTATGTGGTCCATGAACTGGCCAACCGGGTCAGCCTGCTGTCGCTTAAAAACCTGTCTTTTGAAACGCTGGCAACCTACAGCACCGTGCCTGCTGGCTGGCATGAAGCCAACACAGCCGCTGCTGTCCGCCTGCACGCCGGCCGGCTCTGGGTATCCAACCGTGGCCACGACAGCCTGGCCGCCTTTCCTGTCAACCGGGACGGGCGCCTGGGGGAACCCGCCTTTTTTCCGACCGGTGACCGGACCCCGCGCGATGTCGCCTGGCTTGATGACAAGCGGGTTCTCATTGCCCACCAGTCGGGCAGCCTGGTGATCCAGGCCTGGGATCACAAGGCCCAACGCCTGACCCCGCTCAGCCGTTTGGCGGTTCCCGGAGCCGTCTGCGTCTGCCCCCTGGGCCCGGTCGGCCAGCCTTGACAGAGCAACTTTTGCTTTGATAGCATGGTGACCAACTTGCACCGCAAGGTGCCTTTTGGGAGGTCGGTATGAACATTGCTTTTTCCACGCTGGGGTGTCCGGATTTCAGCTGGTCTGAAATCTATGCCATGGCCAAAGACCTGTCTTTTGACGGCATTGAGCTGCGCGGACTCGGAGATGAGATTTTCACCGTCAAAGCACCGCCTTTCACCGACTCCCAGCTGCCCAAGACCATCGAAACCCTCAAGCGGCTGCGCCTTTCCATTCCCTGTTTGTCGTCTGGCTGCTGCCTCAAGGACCGCCATGCCTTTGACGAGAACCTTGCTGAGATCGAGGCTTACATCCAGCTGGCCAGCCGCCTGGGCACCCCTTATGTGCGTGTGCTGGGTGACCGGCATCCGGCCCCGGAAGGCCCGGTTGATGATGCGGTTGTCCTGGAGGCCCTGGAAGCCCTTGTGCCCCAGGCACAGGCGCACCAGGTCACCTTGTTGATTGAAACCAACGGCGTCTATTGCGACACCAAGCGGCTGGCCAACCTGCTTGATGAGGTGGCCAGCGACTGGGTCGGTGCGCTCTGGGACATGCACCACCCTTTCCGCCATGGTGGCGAAAGCGCGCAGACCACTGTCAAGAACCTGGGAGCCTACATCCGTTATGTGCATGTTAAAGACTCTGTCATGGCAGACGGGCAGGTGCACTACCGCCTGATGGGGGAGGGAGACCTGCCCTTTGACGACATGATGATGGCCCTGCGCTCCATCAACTATGACGGCACCATTTCCCTGGAATGGGTCAAACGCTGGGCCGGCGACCTGGACGATGCCGGCATCGTTTTTCCACATTTTGCCCATTTCATGCAAAGCTACCTGGACAAAGAAACGGTTCGGGGCCACCTCTACCAGAACCGGACCAAAACCGGCTATTACCTGTGGGAGCCAGACAGCCTGATCGACCTGACCTTCCCCCAGGTTCTGGACCGCGTTGCGGATGCTTTTCCGGACCAGACGGCCTTTAGCTACACCACACTGGCCTATACACGGACCTACCAGCAGTTTCGGGAGGAGGTTGACGCCTTTGCCCGTGCGCTCATGGCCCTGGGCGTCAAGCAAGGGGACCATGTGGCCATCTGGGCGACCAACGTGCCGGAATGGTTTATCACCTTCTGGGCTGCCACGAAAATCGGTGCTGTCCTGATCACGGTCAACACCGCCTACAAAATTTACGAAGCCGAATACCTGCTGCGCCAATCCGACACCCACACACTGGTTATGACCGATGGCTATCAAGATGCGGATTACCTTGGCATCATGCGGGAGTTGTGTCCGGAATTGCAAAAGACCCGGCCGGGACAGCCGCTTCGCGCGAGACGTCTGCCCTTTTTGCGCCACATCATCACCATTGAATCCAAGTTGGAAGGCTGCCTGCACTGGCCGGATGCGGTGGCCTGTGGGGCCATGGTTCCGCTTTCAGATGTGCAGCGACGGGCAGACGCCTTGCACAAGCACGATGTGTGCAACATGCAATACACATCAGGGACAACTGGTTTCCCCAAAGGCGTCATGTTGACCCACCACAACGTCATCAACAACGGCAAAACCATCGGCGACTGCATGGACCTGTCCACAGCCGACCGCATGCTGATCCACGTCCCCATGTTCCATTGCTTTGGCATGGTCCTGGCCATGACGGCCGCCATGACGCACGGGACAACCATGTGCCCGATCCCGGCTTTTTCGCCGACCCGGTCCCTGGCCTGTATCCACCAGCAAAAAATCACCTGCTGCCATGGCGTGCCCACCATGTTCATCGCCATGCTGGAGCATCCGGACTTTGACCAGACGGATTTCTCTGCCATGAGAACCGGCATCATGGCCGGCAGCCCCTGCCCGGCCAAAGTCATGCAGGATGTCCAGCAAAAAATGAACATGACGGAGATCACCATCGTTTACGGGCAGACGGAAGCATCTCCCGGCTGCACCCAGAGCCGGGTGGATGACCCGCTGGATGTGCGGGTCAACACGGTTGGCCGGCCGCTGCCGGGTGTGACCTGCCGGATCGTGGACCCCAAAACCAACCGGGAGCTGCCAGATAACGTTGATGGTGAATTTGTTGCGCGTGGCTACAACATCATGAAGGGTTATTACAAAATGCCGGAAGCCACGGCGGCGGCCATTGACGCGGAAGGCTGGCTGCACACCGGGGACCTGGCCAGAAGAGATGCGCAGGGCAATTACCGGATCACCGGCCGCATCAAAGACATGATCATCCGCGGCGGGGAGAACATTTACCCCAAAGAGCTGGAAGATTTTCTCTTCACCCACCCGGCCGTCCGGGATGTGCAGGTGATCGGTGTGCCAGACCAGCAGTACGGAGAAGAGATCATGGCCTGCGTCATCCTCAAAGAGGGGGCCACGGCAACAGAAGGTGACCTGAGAGCCTATTGCCAGGCCAGGCTGGCCAAGCATAAAACACCCCGCTACATTGAATTTGTGGCCAGTTTTCCCATGAACGCAGCTGGTAAGATCATGAAATACAAAATGAGAGAGGCGGCTGTTCAAACATTAGGCTTGGACGGGGCACAGGGCAGCCTAGAAACCTGACGGGCTAACCGGGCGTTTCTGGCTGGGCGGCTTTGAGCAAGGCGGCCCGGTCGTTGGGAAGCCGCTCGGCCACCACCAGGGCTAAAAGCCGGTCCAGGGCCTGGCCGATGGGCGGTCCGGGCGGCAGGCCCAAGTCGACCAGGTCCTGGCCGTTCACGGCCAGCTGATCAAGCCGGTAGCAGGCGTTTTCCCGGTGCAGGCCGGCCACCAGGGCTTCGATGAGGTCCATGTCTTCCAAGGCATAGGTAAAGGGGTCCTGGATCGCTTTGGCCCGGTAAAAGGCCAGGCGGTCTTGCCAAAAGCGGCCCTGGGTCTGATAAAGCCAGGCCTTAACCGCCAGGCGGTTGGCTGGGGGCGGGGGACCCGCCTGGCCAAGCAGGTCTTGCAGGCGCCGGCTGGTTTTTTTGTCCAGTTTCAGGCGTTCTGACAGCTGATTGATGCGGCAGACACCTTGTTCGGGGCAGGCTGCTGCCTGTGTCGCCGGCTCAAACAAGAGGGCCAGCCGCAAGGCAAAGTCAGCCGGGCTGGCCGCAAGTGAGCGGATGATTGTCCGGCGCCTGCCGGCAACCAGGGCAGCCAGCTCGGGCAGCAAAACGGCCATCACCGGCCAGTAGGACAAGAGGACCCTGACCGCCTGCTTGCCCAGCACCAGCCGGCGAAACTCAACCAAGACCCGTTCTGCAGGCAGGCGCAAGAGGGCCATCCGGTGGCGCAAGACACTTCGCGCCGTTTGTTTTTCCAGGCGAAAGTCCAATTCAGAAGCCAGACGCAAGGCCCGGAGCACCCGGAGGGCGTCTTCCTGAAGGCGCTGATCCGGGCAGCCGACGCTGCGGACACAACGCCTGGCCAGGTCCTGACGGCCCTGATGGGGGTCAATGACATCGGCCGCCGAAAAAGATTGGCCGGGCTCCGGGGGCTGCCAGGCCATGGCGTTGATGGTGAAATCCCGACGTGCCAGATCTGCGTGCAGGCTGCTGATAAACGCAACCGACTGTGGCCGGCGCTGGTCAACATAGGGGCCCTCAGTCCGGAAGGTGGTGATTTCCACCGGCTGGCCCTTGGTCAGGACCGTGACGGTTCCATGAGCCAAACCGGTTGGATGGACCGACCGATCAGCAAACAGGCGCATGACCTGGTCGGGCAGCGCCTGGGTCGCCAGGTCAAAATCATGGGGCCGGGAGCCCATGAGCAGGGCACGCACACTGCCGCCGACCAGGTAGGTCGGGTAACCGTTCTGGTTGAGCCGCGCCATGAGGGCGAGGACGTGGGCAGGAAGCGCTGTTGCCACCGGAAGCCTCCTTTAAGCGGGCTGGTTTTTTTGTCGCAGGGAGCGGATGATAAACCAGGCGGTCGCTGCAAAGCTGAGCAGAGAGAAGATCAAAAAAGTTTTGGGGATGCCCACCTGATCACTGAGCCAGCCGCCGGCTGTGCTGCCGACAAACCTGCTCAGGCCTGTACCGATAACCGCGTGCAAGGTCTGGCCGGAGGCCTTGAGTTCATCGGGGACCTGCTTGCTGATGTAGACGGCCAGAGAAAAGAGAAAAATGATGTAGGCAAAGCCGTGTAAAAGGGTGACCAACAGGGTCAGCGTCAGGCTGCTTATCAGGGCGTAAAGCAAAAAACGGATGGCGATGGCCAGTGCAGACAGCACCAAAAGCAGGCGGATGCCCAGGCGGTTGATCAGCCGGTCGGCGAAGATCAAAAAGGGCAATTCGCTGAGGGCTGCGATCATCATGGCCACACCCACGATCCGGTTGTCACTCCCCAGCTCGTTCAAATGGATGGAGAAAAAACTGTAAAAAAAGCCGGCGGTGATCTGGATGGTGAAGCTGAACAAGATCAGGCCCATGACGGCCTTGTTGCGCAATAAAACCCAGGGCATGATCCGTTTACCGCCTTTTTGATGGCCCCGGATGGTGGGGATCCAAAAGGTGGAGACAATGGCCAGCAAGGCGGCCAGGCTACACAGGGGAAAGATAATGGTCAGTCGCCACTGGGACAGGGCACCGGCGATGATGGTCATCAGGGCATAGCCGATGCTGCCTGCCATGCGGATTGGGCCAAACTGCCAAGGTTTTCCCTCCAGGTATTCCAGACCGACGGTGTCGCTGATGGGGGCGAGGGAGGATTGGAAAAAAGCGTACAAAATCATCAAACCCATCAGGTACCACAGTTGTTGGGACACAGGGTAGAGCAAAGAGACCAGGGCCACACCCACCAGCAT
Organism: uncultured Oscillospiraceae bacterium; assembly: GCA_964465385.1. Lineage (GTDB taxonomy): Bacteria > Bacillota > Clostridia > Saccharofermentanales > UBA5734 > JAAYBY01. The sequence continues at coordinate 4,047 of CAYXIM010000067.1, read as the reverse complement.
CAGGCGCAAGACCCGGGTTTTGCTGCCGGAACGGTCGCTTAAATAACCCCAAACCGGTTGTGACAAAATAGCCAGCACTGGACCGATGGATAAAAGCAGGCCGGTTGTGCTGCCGTCAAAGCCGATTGACTTGAGATAAAGGGGCATATAAGGCATGAAGGCCGCATTGATCATGTAAATGCCTGCGTACAAGGCAAGCAATTGAAACGGATAACGCAATGTCTCCCGGTCGGGCATAAAAGTCTCCTGACTGTTTTTAATTTGATCATAGCCATTCCAAGTGGCTTTGTCGAGGTGACAGGGCCGCCTTTCAAGCTTGCTGTTGTCCTTGGGATTCAAGCAACAACGACCAGGGGCGGCCGGATCAGCTGGCTTGGGTCTGGCCGGCTTTTTTCACAAGACTTGGCTTTTTTGCCGCAGAGAACGGGCGATAAACCAGGCCGTGGCGACAAGGGAAAAAAGCGCGAAAAAGAAAAAGGTTTTGGGGATCCCCACCTGGTCACTGAGCCAGCCGCCAAGCAAGCTGCCCACAAACCTGCTCACGCCCATACCGATGACGGCGTGCAAGATCTGGCCGGAGGCCTTGAGTTCATCAGGGACATGCTGGTTAACGAAGACAGCCAGCGAAAAGACAAAAACGATGTAGGAAAAACCATGTAAGAGGGTGATGACAATGGTCAGCGTCAGGCTGGTTGTCCAGGCATAGAGCATGAAACGGATGGCGATGGACAGGGCGGACAGGGCCAAGAGCGGGCGGATGCCCAAGCGGTTGATCAGCCGGTCAGCGAAGAATAAAAAAGGCAGCTCGCTGAGGCCTGCGACCATCATGGCCACACCCACGATCCGGTTGTCAGCGCCCAAGTCGCTTAAGTGGATGGGGAAAAAGGCATGGAACAAGCCGGCGGTGATGTGCATGGCAAAGCTGAATAGAATCAAACCCATAACCGTCTTATCACGCAGCAAAACCCAGGGCATCATCCGTTTGCCGCCTTTTTGATGGCCCCGGATGTCCGGGATCCAAAAACTTGCTGTCAAAGCCAACAGGGCCGCCAGGCTGCTCAAGGCAAATATCACGGTCAAACGCCATTGGGACAGGGCACCGGCCATGAGGGTCATCAGGGCATAGCCCACGCTGCCTGCGATTTGGATGGGTCCGAATTTCCAGCGTTTGCCTTCCAGATATTCCAGACAGACGGTGTCGCTGATGGGCGCGATGGAGGAATGGAAAAACGAAAAGAGGACCATCAGAACAATCAAATACCACAGCTGCTTGGACACAGGGTAGAACAAGGAGACCAAAGCCACGCCTGCCAGCATCAGGCGCAAGATCCGGGTTTTACTGCCGGACCGGTCACCCAGATAACCCCAGACCGGTTGTGAGAAAATGGCCAGGACCGGGCCGATCGATAAAATCAAGCCGGTCGTGCTGCCGCCATAGCCGTTTGATTTGAGATAAAGGGGCATGTAGGGCATGAAAGCAGCATTGATCATGTAGATGCCCGCATACAAGGCAAGCAAATGGAAAGGATAGCGCAAGCGCTCCCGGGTGGGCATGGCTCTCTCCTGACTGTTTTTTCTTTAGATGATAGCCCGTAAACCAGGCTTTGTCGAGCCAAGCGGCTGTGCGTCAGGCTGTGTTATACTGAAAGTGGACCGATGAGCACACGATCAGGAGTTGACGGTCATGCCCAAGGAAAAGACACGTTTATATGGGATTTTGGCGCCTCACCCGCCCATTATCGTGCCTGGTCTGCAACAAGGAGAACACCAGGCACAAAAGACGGTTTCAGCCTTAGAGCGGGCAGCAGATGAACTGGCTCATGCAAAGCCGCAAACCCTGGTTGTGATCACGCCGCATGCACCGGCCTTTCGCGATTACCTCTACCTGTATGATGGGCCGGTTCTGTCAGGCAGCCTGGCAGCTTTTGGGGCACCGCATATCAAGCTGTCCTTGACACAAGACCTGCCGTTGCGTGAGCGCATCATACAAGGCTGCCTGCGGGCCGGCCTTCAGGCAGGCGCCCCAGGCGACCGGGAGCAGCGCCGGTATGGCTTGACGCGCAGCTTGGACCATGGGGCTTTTGTGCCCTTGTTTTTTCTATCCACCGGGCAGACCTTTGAGGTGGTTGTCCTTTCGGGTGCCGGCCTGTCTTTGGACCGCGCCCAGCTTGTGGGCCGTATCATCCGGCAGGCCGCCCAAGAGCTGGATCGCCATATCGTTTTCCTGGCCAGTGGAGATCAATCCCATAAAGTCAACGAACACAGCCCTTATGGCGCATGTCCAGAAGGGGCACAATATGACCAGGCCTTGCTGAGCGCCTTGCAGGCCAGTTCTTGCCAGACCCTCTTGTCAATCGATCCGATGATCCGGCAGGAGGCAGCTGAATGTGGCTACCAGCCCCTGGTTATGCTGTGCGGCGCCCTGGCACACCAGACCGTCCGGACTGATGTCTTCAGTTATGAAGCCCCCTATGGCATTGGCTACTGTGTGGCCCGTTTTTGTGTTCTGGAACAAGCCGATAGGCTGGGGCCGTCTTCCGTCCCTGTCCAGGTTGCCCGGTCAGCCCTGGCGGGGCATCTGGCCCAGGAAGAGCCGGCACTTCTCACCCAGCTGGCAGAGCGCATCCGGCAAGATCCTTTGCTGCCTGAACAGGCAGGCGTGTTTGTCAGCTTGCGTTGCCAGGACCGCCTGCGTGGCTGTATCGGAACCATCCAGGCGACGCAAAAATGCCTGGCGGATGAAATCACGCAAAATGCCATCCGGGCAGCCACCATGGACCCACGCTTTCCACCGCTCCAGGCCGCTGAGCTTGCGGGCTTATCCATCAGCGTTGATGTGCTGCAGGCGCCTGAGCCGGTTGACGGTTTGGCTGATCTGGACCCGGAACGCTTTGGCGTGATTGTGCGTCAGGGCCGACAGGCCGGCCTGCTGCTGCCGGGGCTTGAAGGCATTGGCAGCGCCCGGCAGCAGGTGCGTGTGGCCTGCCTCAAGGGCGGTATAGATCCGGACCGGCCCTATAGGCTGGAACGCTTTGGCGTGACCCGTTACACCTGAGGTGGTGCTGTGAGCCAGGCACAAACAAAAGACAGGGCTTGGGTGCAGGCCCGTTACTGGACCCCTGGGGCCGGATTAGCCGTCACCTGTCTTTTGTGTCCCCACCATTGCCACATACAGGCGGGAGAAAGCGGCCGTTGCCAGGTACGCACCAACGTGGCCGGGCGACTGATGGCCACAGCCTATGGGCATGTGACCGCACTTGCCTTGGATCCCATTGAGAAAAAACCACTGGCAGCCTTTAAACCTGGCACGCGGATCCTGTCTCTGGGCTCTTATGGCTGCAACCTGCGTTGTGCGTTTTGCCAGAACTGGACCTTGTCCCAGCAAAAGGCCGCCTACCGCACCTGGACCGCGGACCGGCTGGTGGACCAGGCGCTTTCCTTGCAGGCTGCCGGCAACATCGGTCTGGCTCACACCTACAATGAACCGCTGATTCATTATGAGTTTGTCCTGGCTTGCGCCAAAGCCACCCGCAAAGCCGGTCTGGACACCGTGCTTGTCACCAACGGGTTCATCAACCCGGAGCCGCTGGACGAACTGCTGCCCTGGGTAGATGCCATGAACATAGACTTGAAGGCCTGGACAGAGGCGTTTTATCGGTCTGTTTGCGCGGGCAACCTGAAGGCGGTTCGACAAACCATTGAACGGGCGGTCAAAAGCTGTCACGTGGAATGTACCTGCCTGCTGATACCGGGTTTAAACGATGGGGAAGAGGAGATTGACCAGATGGCCGCCTGGCTGGCCAGCCTCCAGTCGGACCTGGTTTTGCACTTGTCCCGGCACCATCCTGACTACCTGATGCCCAAACCTGCACCCATCAGCCTCAGCCGCCTGGACAAACTGGCAAATATCGCACGTAAACACCTGCACCGGGTTCAGCTGGGGAATGTTTTTTAAGCACGGTAGTTTTTCTCGGTGTCGTTTTATGGGGAAATGTCGATCTGTTCAGATTTGCCAGATCTTTTGACTGTCTGCATGAGGATTAAAAT
>CAYXIM010000066.1:5510-9941 GCA_964465385.1 uncultured Oscillospiraceae bacterium | reverse complement strand
CCTTTGCCTTCAGCCTCATGCAGAAAGCCGGCTGGTCCGAGATCGTCATCAACAGTGGCACCGCCGCCGCCAGCGGCGCCCTGTCGGTTATCGCCGCCATCGGCATGATGCCCTTGTTCGAGATGCTCTTCAATGTGGTCTCACCCATGCGCCTGATTGAACTGTCCCAGCCCGGGCACCCCCTTTTGCGCCGCCTCTTTGTAGAGGCACCCGGCACCTCCCAGCACAGCATGATGGTGGCCAACCTGGCCGATTCAGCGGCTGTGGCCATCGGGGCGGACGCCCTGCTGGCACGCGTGGGGGCCTACTACCACGACATCGGCAAGCTTGAAGAGCCGGTTATGTTCACCGAAAACCAGGAAGGGGCCAACCCCCATGATCAGTTGCCGCCCGAACAAAGCGCCCGCATTATCCTCAACCATGCGGAAGCCGGCATGCGGATCGGACGCCGCTACCGCCTGCCCAAGCCGGTTCTGGATATGGTGCGCGAGCACCACGGGACCACCGAATTGATTTATTTTTGGCGCAAGGCCCAGGATTTGGCCCGGGAGCAGGGCTTGCCCGAGCCTGACCCTGACATCTACCGCTACCCGGGGGTGTTGCCCAGCAGCCGGGAATCCGCCATCGTCATGCTGGCTGATTCGGTTGAAGCGGCCATGAAATCCACCGGGACCAGTTCCCTGGATGGGGCCGAGCACCTGATCAGGCGCGTCATCAAGACCAAGAACGAGCAGGACCAGCTGGTGGCCTCCGGCCTGTCTTTTGAAGATGTGGAGCGGATGGTTGCCGCTTTCTTGCAGGTGTACACCGGCCATTTCCATGAAAGGGTGAAGTACCCGGATGATCATCGCCTTCCAAAACCGGCAGTCTAGCCTGCCCGTGCGGCCCCTTTACCCGGTCATTCGATCGGCCCTGACGCATCTGAACGACCTCCTGGCAGCAGACCCTGCCTACGCCGGCCAACAAAGCCTGTGGCAGGCAAAGCGAGAAAGCGTCCTGCAGCTGACGGTCCTGTTAACCGGGCCACGCCTCATGCGGCACATCAACCAGCAAACACGGGGGGTGGACCGGACCACCGATGTCTTGTCTTTTCCGCTCCTTGCCTTGCGTGACGGCCAGCTGTTGCAGCCGCTGGGCCCCCAGGACTTTGAACCGGGCAGGCCCCGCCGTCTGCCCCTGGGAGACTTGCTCATCTGCCCGAACAGGGCACGCACACAGGCCGACCGTTACGGCCACAGCTTTGAAGAAGAACTCGCCTTCCTGGCAGGCCATGGGTTTTTACACCTGCTGGGTTTTGACCACGAGCAAGCAGACCGAGAAGCGGCCATGCGCCAGCTTCAAGCACGCATGAAAGCGGCCATGGGCTTCAAGCCCCATGACCCGCTGCCCAAAGGAGATGCCTAATGGACCAGACCCCTGTACGATCCGGCTTTGTCAGCCTGGTCGGCCTGCCCAACGCAGGCAAATCAACCTTGCTTAACCAACTTGCCGGCATGCACCTGGCTATCACCTCGCCCAAGCCACAAACCACGCGCCAGATCGTGCGGGCCATCATCGATGATACCGACAGCCAGATCATTTTTCTGGACACCCCGGGTTACAACCAGCCCAAAAACAAGCTGGACCGCTATTTATCCGGGCGCGTCCTGTCGGCCTTGTCCGACAGCGACCTGGTGGTCATGATCACAGATGCGGCCGCCGCTGACCGGGCCCGACGGCCGGCTTTGCCCCGGCGGGAGCTGGAGCTGCTCGAAACCCTCAAACGGATGCAAAAGCCGGTCTTGCTGGTCCTCAACAAAATTGACCAGCTGGCCAAGGAAAACCTCTTGCCCCTCATGGCCCGTTACCATGATGCCTACCCCTTTCTGGCCCTGATCCCCCTGTCTGCCAAAAGTGGTGACGGCCTGCCTGTCTTGCTGGGAGAAATCAAACACGCCCTGCCCCTGGGGCCGCGTTATTTCCCGCTTGACAGCCTGACCGACCAAACCGAGCGCATGCTGGCTGAAGAACTGATCCGCGAGCAAATCCTGCTCTTGACCCATGAGGAGATCCCCCATGGTGTGGCGGTCAGCATTGAATCCTTTGAGGAGCGGGGAGAGCCTGAACGGGACATGGTGTTGATCGATGCCACCATATACTGCGAGCGGGAAACCCACAAGGGCATCTTGATCGGCCAATCCGGCGCCATGCTTAAAAAAATCGGCACCCAGGCCCGCTTGCAAATCGAAGACCTCCTGGGCTGTCCCTGCTACCTGGATCTGTTTGTTAAAGTCAGGGAAGGCTGGCGTAACCGCCAGGACCTCTTGCGCCAGCTGGGTTTTGAGGCCCGATCCATCTGATGGGACCGGTCAAGACCAAAGGCTTTGTCTTGCGGGTTGTGCCGGTTGGCGAAAGCGACCGGATCATTGATGTGTTGACCGAGCACAAAGGTCTGATCACGGTTTCGGTCCGTGGCGCACGCCGCAACAAAAGCCCCCACTTGATCACAACCCAGCTCTTCGCCCTGGCCTCCTTCGACCTCTTTGAAAGCAAGCAGCGCTTCCAGCTCAGGGCCTCGGGGTTGATTCACGCATTTTCCAAGCTGCAGGCCGACCTGACCCGGCTGGTGTGCGCAAGCCACCTGGCGGATGTGTTTGTAGACGCCACCCGCGATGATGGCCCCCAGCCGGCCGTCTACCAGCTGCTGGCCTACAGCCTCTATGCCTTGGAAGCAGAGGATGACCCCCTGCTGGTGGTTCATGCGGCACAGCTCAGGCTCCTGACCCTGATCGGCTTCACCCCTCATCTGGACCGTTGTGTTTTTTGCCAGACCAGCCTGACCCCGCCGGCTGCTTTCAGTCACCGGGCGGGAGGCCTGGTCTGCCGCAACAGCCGCTGCCTGGACCGGGCTTACGATCGCCAACAGCTTGACCAGACCCTGGTCCGGGCCCTGCGGCATGTCATTAACGCCCCCCTGGGCCAGCTCTTTGGTTTCGGTTTGCAAGAACCGTCGCGGCAGGCCTTTCTGGCCTTGTCAGCGGGCTGGCTGCAGCAGCAGATGGAAAAGCACTACAGCCGCCTGTCCATGCTCGATGACCTGCAGGCCTTTTCACTGTGAAGGCACGCAGCCTTCAGGGCTCCAGAACAACTGGACCGCCTCACTGACCTGATCGGGGCTGTCAACCGCCATGGGTTGCCAGTCGTGTGGAAAAAGAGAGCGGTAGACCGGGGTGCCGTAACGGTCGTCGATCAAGAGGACAAAACCACGGTCCGCTTCGCTTCGGATCAAGCGGCCGGCAGCCTGCTGGACCTTGTTAAAACCCGGATACAGGTAGGCATAGGGGTAGCCGTTGGCCTGGCTCTGGCCAAAGTACTGTTTCATGATTTCCCGTTCTGGGCTGATTTGCGGCAGGCCCACGCCGACGATGACCACCCCGCAGCATTGTTCGCCAGCCAAATCAATCCCTTCAGAAAAAATACCGCCCATGACCGCGAAGGCCAGCAGGGTTTTTTCCCCGTAACGCTCAAAACGCTGGAGGAAGGCCTGCCGCTGGGGCTCGGTCATGCTTGGCGCCTGGAAGATCAGGTCGCAGCCGATTGGATCAGGCGTTGCGGACAAGACCAGGCGCACCAGCTTCAAGTAGGCATGGGACGGGACAAAGACAAGGTAATTGCCCGTTTTATGCCGGGTGGCTGCCTGAACCAGGGCCACAACGGCCTGGACCGTCTGGCTGCGGTCCCGGTAGCGGGTGGACAAGCTGGTGCAGACCAGCAGCAGGAGGTTTTCAGGCGGGAAGGGGGAGGACAGGACCAGGTCGGCAAGCACATCTCCCGGGTTTTGTCCGGCGATCAGGCGCTGGTAATAGGCCATGGGTGACAAGGTTGCTGAAAAAAAGACCGCCGCATGGCGCTGAAGGTAGGTTTCAGCCAGGGGTTGCGAGGCGTCCAGACACAGCAGATCGACCGTCAGCTGCTGGTCCTTTTGCAGGCGCAGGGTGGTCACGTAGGTGTCATCAAACTGCTCCTGGGCGATCCGGCAAAAAAACACCAGCTCAAACGAGGCGTTCAACAGCAGGTGCCGGCCCGGCAGATCCGGCCGGTTATCCAAAAAGAGGTAGCAGGCGGCGTTGAAGGCCAGCAGCTGACGCACCAGCTTGTCGGGTTTTTGTCTCATGGCTCGAAAGGCCTGGTCGCGCATGATGGCAGAAGGGTCAACCCCATCACCCAGCAGGTCCAGGGCCGCCTGATCAGCAGCCAGGGCTGTTTTAACCGAAGCCAGCAAAGCCAGCAGGGCGCGGCAGTCTTCGGCCAGGGACGTTCCGTGCTGTTCCAGCAGCCCCAGCAGATCCTGGAGGGTTTTTTCAGACAGCTGGGCGCTGAACATGCCTCGGGAGCGATCCGGCAGGTTGTGGGCCTCATCGACCAGCAGGAGGTGGCCCGTTTGTTCCTGGT
>CAYXIM010000066.1:452-5500 GCA_964465385.1 uncultured Oscillospiraceae bacterium | reverse complement strand
GCAGGCGGGCCCGGGGGTCAAAGGCATAGTTGTAATCACAGATCACCACGTCGCAAAAGACCGCGAAATCCAAGGACAGCTCAAAAGGGCAGACCTGATGCCGGCGTGCAGCCTCGAGGATGTCCTCCCGGCCGACCAAAAGCAGGGGAAAGAGGCTTTGAAGCGCCTGGGGCAGGTGGTCGTAATAGGACTGGCCATAGGGGCAGGTGCGCGGGTCGCAAAAAAACGCAGGTGCCAGGCAGAGCCGTTCCTTGGCGTAAAGGACCACCCCTTTCATGAGCAGGCCCTGGCTGTGCATCAGGGACAGGGCTTGGGCGGCCACCAGGCGGGCGGAGGTCATGTGTGTCAGGTAAAACACCTGGTCGGTCAGCCTGTTGGCCAGGGCCTTGACCGCTGGATAGAGGGCGGCCATGGTTTTTCCAATACCGGTCGGGGCACAGACGAAGAGGGCCTCACGGCCGCGGACCGCGCCGACCACAGCCTGCATGAAGCTTTTCTGACCATCACGTAAAGCGGGGTAGGGGAAAGGCAGCGTCCGGCCGGATAAGAGCCTGTGGCCGGCCTTGCCCAGGACATCGGCCACCCGATCCAGGTAGCTTTGGCAGGTGTCCAGAAAAAAAGCAGCCAGTTGAGGGCGCGTGGCCGTCCGTTTGATGCAGCGCATCTTGTGACCATTGTCAGGCAGGTAAGACAAGACCACGTCCAGGTCAGCCTGGTCTTCCTGCAGCAGCAGCAGGTGGCCATAAAGCAGGGACTGGGCCCAGTGCAGGGGATCGCCTTGCGGCGGCAGTGCCTGTTCAGGACCGGTGTAAGATTTGGCTTCGTAGAGGATCAGGCGGCCCTGCTCGCGCACCAGGGCATCGCAACGACCCCGAACGGTCAGCTGAAGGTCACCCAGCACCACAACCGTTTCCAGGGGCACTTCTGTGGCCACAGCCTGGCCTGGGTGGGCCTGGGTCACGTGTTGGGCAAAAAGGCGGTGCAGGCGGTTGCCTTGGGCGGCAGACACACCCCCGTAGACTGGTCCCGCCAGGCCGCCGCTGCGGTGGACGGTTTCAGCCAGGGCACGAACACCGACCGTCAAGGCCCGGTCTTGCAGGTCGCTCACGGACCTGCCACCCGTCCCAAACCTGCTGTGTGTTGTAACATGTCATAACTCCTGATCATTGGTCTGCCACCAGCATAACATGGGCTGCCAGAAGTGCAAGAAGGTCAAACGCGTTTCTTTGGGCAACAAGCCCATGACCTGGCTGCTGTCTGGGCCTGCCATTTGCCTGTGGGTCCGCTTGTAATTGCCGCCCTGTCCAGACCTGTCTGCAGGCCTCTTCTTGAAACAAAAAATGTCAGGCAGGAGTCAAAACACTCAAACCTGACATTGTTCTGGTGCGGGAAACAGGACTTGAACCTGCATGATCGTCCGATCACTAATACCTGAAACTAGCGCGTCTGCCAATTCCGCCATTCCCGCGGGTCGAAACCTATCTTACAACAGCGCTGGCAAAAAAGCAAGGGAAGCCTTATAATTCTTTTTGACAACAGCCAGCAGGTGGAGGGCAGCCATGAACCGGAGAATTGAACAGTTTAAGCACTTTGTTTCAGACAAAAAAACGGCTGTTTTGGGCGTGGGCATCAGCAACCGTCCCCTGATCCGCTACCTGTCCCGTTATTGCGACCAGATCACGGCATTTGACCAGTTGCCAGCAGACGACCCGGTTTTGGCCAGGACCCAGGAAGCCTTTGCGCGCGAAGGCATCCGCCTGGCCTGGTCGACCGGACCGGATTACCTGGACCGGCTGACGGGCTTTGACCTCATCTTCAGGACCCCTAAAATGCGTTCAAACCTGCCCCAGTTGCGTGCTGAGCGCGCTAGGGGAGCGATCGTAACCAGCGAGATGGAGGTTTTCATGGAGCTGTGCCCGGCCCCCCTTTACGGCATCACGGGCAGTGATGGTAAAACGACCACCACCACGCTGGTGGCCCGCATGCTGGAAACCGCCGGGTACACGGTTCATGTGGGTGGTAACATCGGCACGCCGCTTCTGGACCGCATCGACCGCATTCAGGAAACAGACCGGGTGGTTGTGGAGCTGTCCAGCTTTCAGCTGATGAGCATGCGCAAAAGCCCGCAGGTGGCGGTTGTCACCAACCTGTCACCCAACCACCTGGACGTCCACCGGGATTTTCAAGATTATATTGACGCCAAGCGAAACATCTACCTCTACCAGCCTTTTGATGGCCGCCTGGTTCTCAATGCCGCCAATTACCTGACCCGCTCCCTGGCCCCTGAGGCACGTGGCCAGGTGGTCTTTTTTGACCGGGAAGGGGACCGGCACTTTGACGGCTTTCTGCTGTCAGATGGCTGGCTGCTCTATCGGCAGGGGCAGGCGGACACCCGGATCGTCCAGGCAGCAGACATCCGCATCCCGGGCCGCCACAACGTGGAAAACTACCTGGCTGCGGCCGCGGCCGTCTGGGACCAGGTGTCACCTGACGACATCGCCCGGGTGGCCCGGACCTTTGCCGGGGTGGCCCACCGCCTGGAAGTGGTCCGGGACCTGGACGGCGTGCGATACATCAACAGCTCGATTGACACCAGCCCCACACGGACCCGGGCGGCTCTGGCTGCCCTGGCTGAACGCGATGAACGGGCCGTTTTGATCCTGGGCGGCCAGGACAAGAAATCAGATTATGTGGGCTTGGGTGAAGCCATTCTGCGTGTGTCCCGCAAAATCGTCTTTTGCGGCCAAAACGCCCCTCAGATCGATGCAGCCTTAAAACGTGAAGCCCCCTTCAGTGGTGTCGATTACCGGTCTTTGGACATTGTCTGGTGTGACGATTACCCACAAGCTGTTCTGGCTGCCCGCGAGCTGGCTGAACCAGGTGAGGTGGTGCTCTTGTCTCCTGCCGGCACCAGCTATGACCGCTTCCGGCATTTTGAAGAACGGGGAGACCTGTTTCGCACGCTGGTCCAGGCCCTTGAGTGACCGTGCGGGCCAGCCACTTATCAGGAGGTGACCGGCATGCGTTTGCAAGACGCCCTCTTTAACAGGCGAAGCATCCGCGCCTATACCGGGCAGGCGGTTGAGGATGAAAAACTCGCTGCTGTCCTTGAGGCCGCCCGATGGGCCCCCTCGGCCTCCAACCGCCAGGAGTGGGTTTTCATTGTGGTTCGCGACCTTCAGATCAGGCGGGCCCTGGTCAACGCCTGCAACAAGCAGGGTTTTCTGGCCCAGGCACCACTCGTGCTGGTGGTCTGCAGCCTGGCCCCTCAAGCCTTGATGCCGTGTGGCCAGCCACGGGGGACCGTTGATTGCGCCATCGCCCTGACCCATATGCTGCTGGCGGCCTGGGGCCAGGGCCTGGGCACCTGCTGGATCGGCGATTTTGACCAGGCGGCGGTTTGCCAGCTTCTGAAGGTGCCCGATACCGCCTCGGTGGTCGGCCTGACCCCTCTGGGATATCCAGCCCGGCTGCCCGGCGCCAGGCCTCGAAAACCCATTGACCACGTGGTCCGCCAGGAGGTCTTTCAATGACTGGGCACCAACGGCCTTGCCTGACAGCCCTTGTCTTTTGCTACCTGATCCGTGATGGATCTGTCCTGCTGATCCGGCGTGAACACCCGCCCCAGCCAGGCGCCTGGACCGTTCCTGGTGGCCACAAAGAAACCGGCGAGGACCTGGAGCAGGCCTGCAAGCGGGAGGTGCTGGAAGAAACCGGCCTGCAGCTGCAGACGCTGCGCTGGCGGGGCGCTGTGACCATCGGGCAGGCAGGTGGGCCAGAGGTGCTCGCTTTTTATTTTTCTTCCGATTGCTTTACAGGACAACTGCAGGCATCTGACGAGGGCGACCTGCGGTGGTTTACCCTGGACGGCTCCTGGCGGCAGGCAGATATCAGCCCCTACTACCGTGAAATCACGCCATACCTGCTGGATCAGGTGGGTTTTTTCACCGGCCGCATCGAGGTTGACCCTTTAAACTGGCCTGTGGTTTTCCACCTGCGGGCCGCAGACCTGGCCGGCCCTGACGCGCTATAAAAAAAGCACATCTGCGATGTGCTTTTTGCTGGTGGGGGAAGGCGGATTCGAACCACCGAAGTCTTTGACAACAGATTTACAGTCTGCTCCCTTTGGCCGCTCGGGAATTCCCCCATGTGTTTTGCATTGTGGTGGGCCTTCAGGGACTTGAACCCCGGACCGACCGGTTATGAGCCGGCTGCTCTAACCAACTGAGCTAAAGGCCCAATGTTGCCTGCGATAAAGCGCGCGAGGCGACAAAGGGAATTATAGTCAATGTGATTGCGTCTTGTCAAGGGTAACTTTTACCAATGAGAAAGACTGATCTTGCTTATTTCCCAAGCAATTGACCGGGCCACAATTCCGTTTAGAAATCAATATCAGGCAGTGACGGCACGTTCAATCGTCCAGATCAAGAAGCCGATCACCAGGGCAGCAGCAAATGGCATTGCACTTCCTGTCCCTGACAAGCTGAAATACAAGGTTGTAAAAGCTAAGGATCCGCCGGTTCCCGGTATCAAGCCGACCAGGGCTCCGATGATGATCGTCAGAGATGGATTCTGGGCGAAAAAGGAAAGCAGTGAATCCGTTCCGATCGAGGCAATCAGAACCTGAACAAGAAAAGAGACCAGGAAAATATACAAAATGATCTGGGCACAGCCTTCCGCCAGATCACCGACAGCGTCACCCGTGTCTTCAAACTCATGCTCGAAAATTTTTCCGAACTCTCGTGTAGTCGTGCGAACGACCAGATGGTAAATCAAGACAAAGAACAGCGCAACCATGGCAATCCATGAGGTGAAAGGAATGCTTAATGGCTGCAGGCGGCTGGCAGCTACCACATCGAAACGCTCTAAAAGATGGAGCGTCTGGTGCAGGATAAAAGCACCTGCGAAAAAAATCCAGAATGCTTTCCCGAGTTTATGATATCTGAAGTGGTGCAGCTGGTGGCGAAAGCGATCTGGTAACGCGTGAAAATTTTCATCAGCTTGAACAGCATCCGGATTCTCGCCGTCGGCCAGATCTGATGTCAGCC
>CAYXIM010000066.1:0-442 GCA_964465385.1 uncultured Oscillospiraceae bacterium | reverse complement strand
GTTCCCAGGCCCAGTGCAGTGATCAGTTTAATACCTGCGATCATGAGCCATGACAATGGGTTAAAGGACAGGATCAAGTAGGTCGCTTCTTCTCCGATGCCGATGATGCCGCCAAGCAAGGAACCGGAACGGATGCTTTTTCTGCGGTAAATATTGTACTGGAAGAGAAGGGTCCCATCGATTGGAATCAGGGCCAGTACTGCCATCAGAATTGGTTGATCCAGTTTTTTCTGCTCAATTTGAAGTCTGAGCTGGTCGCCTTTTTTATAATCAAGCACGCCGAAAAGCAACATAAGGACAGCCATAATTGAGCCAACTTCGAATATGGCGACAGAAGCACTGGAGAATGCGATTTGAAAAATCTGGTCTATCATCTTTCTCAATCCAAACGGGGTTTTTGACAGGCACAGCGATGTGCGCGCTGCCAGGAAGACAATAATGG
>CAYXIM010000065.1:0-10078 GCA_964465385.1 uncultured Oscillospiraceae bacterium | reverse complement strand
ATGTCATCATTATAGCTAAAAGGACATCACTTGAAAACAAAAGCGGGCATTCAGCCGTTTTTTCATCATCAAAAGCAAGAAAAACGTGTTTTTCACCCGCATTTCTGCCTTTTTCTGGAAAATGACAAGCACTTACTTTTGCAAATAACAACTAAAGACATCAGGCCATCTGCCAGTTGACAGCGGCTGCCGGCTATACTATAATCACATTCGCCGTCCAGACAGTGGCGACAAAAACAGTGGGGCATTAGCGCAGCTGGGAGCGCACAACACTGGCAGTGTTGGGGTCACGAGTTCGAGTCTCGTATGCTCCACCAGAAAAACCCTGTTGCGGATACAACCGCAACGGGGTTTTTTGTGTCTAAGGCCAGGGCGCCCGTGGCCACCCGAGGCCAAGCCTGTTTCAAACAACCACGGTTTTTACTCAGCGCAGCCAGATATAACCGACAACACCCAGGACAGCAGCCCCAGTCATAACCGGCAGGATACCAGCCTTGAATTTTCGGATCACGAAAAAAGCAGCTGCAAAAAGCACAAGGGCGATCCAATCAACGTCCGTCAGCCGGAAACTGAGCCAGTTTTCAGAGGGTTGGCCGAAAACAGCGGTTGTGAACACAGATAAACCGGCCACGGCAATCAGGGCCACAACCGTCGGGCGCAGGCCTTTCAAAACACCCTGAACAAATGACAGCTGGCGGTGCTTGAAAAAATACCGGGCCAGCACAATTACAATGACGCAGGAAGGCAGGATGCAACCCAGGGTAGCCACAACGCCACCCAGCAGGCCATGGAGCCGAACGCCCACAAAAGTCGCGGCATTCATGGCTATGGGCCCTGGTGTCATCTGGGAAATAGCCACCATGTCTGCCAACTCCGCATGGGTCAGCCACTGGTGCTTATCGACCACCTGGTTTTGAATCAGAGGCAAGGTGGCGTAACCGCCGCCAAAGCTGAACAGACCGATCTGAACAAAACTCCAGAACAGACGCAATAAACCCATGTCAGTTGCCTCCTTCTTTTTCGTGTCGGGTCTTGTCCTGGTAACGGCTGGTGGCCCAGCCGATCAGGCCACATAAGGCCAGGATAATCATGACATTGATGTGCAGGACAAAAGACAAAATAAAAGCAAAAACAAGCATCATCAGGGCAAAGACGCGATCGTTCTTCAAGACGGTTTTGCCCAGCTTGTAAATGGCATCGATCATGACAGCCGCCACGGCAGCCCGAAGACCCATCAAAGCGGCATTGATATAGGGGTTTTGCTGGAAGGCCCGGTAAAAATAGGAAATGGTGGAAATAATGATCAAGGGAGGCAAGACCGTGCCCAAGACCGTGATCAGAGCCCCCCCGATGCCAGCCAGGCGATAGCCAACCAGGATAGAGGCATTCACCGCAATGGGTCCGGGCGCCGACTGTGAAACGGCCACAATGTCGATCATTTCTTTTTCATCAATCCAGTTCAGTTCATCAACAAATTTTTTGCGCATCAAGGGGACAATGACGTAACCGCCTCCGATGGTGAACGCGCTCAGATAAAAGGTTGAAGCAAATAACTTCCAATACAAACGCAGGTTTTTTTCCATAAACGCCTCTCTCCCTGAATGAATGCAAGTATCTATTATAGAGCTTTTAACTGTTTCTGTACACATCGTTTCAGGCTTGTTTGCCGCTTGTTTGACGCTCCAGACATGCTTTGCTATCATAAAAACCAACCCATTAAACATGTTTTTCAGGGGGGAGATACCATGGCTTCATCCATGCACCGCTATATGAAGGTTGGCCTGATCCAATTTATGGCCTACCCCGATGCAGTCCACGATGAGGAGGCCTTACTGGCATCGGTTCGTTCCATCGCCCTGGACCCGTTTTTTCAAGCCATTGAAGTCACCGCCATGCCGTCGCAACAGGCGCGGCGCGCTGTTCGCAAGATGGTGGAGACAGCCCGCCTGGATCTGGCTTTTGGGGCCCAGCCCATGCTTTTGTCCAGCGGCTTGAACATCAACGACCTGCATGAACCCCGCCGGCGTGAAGCCGTCCAGCTTTTGAAAACAGGTCTGGACCAGGCTGCAGAGCTGGGGGCAAGCTCGTTTGCTTTTTTAAGTGGGCCCTACCCACCAGATGGCATTGATCAGGCCATGGCGGCGCTGGTTCGTTCAACCCAGGAGTTGTGTGCCTATGCCCGGGGCCTGGGCCCCATACAGGTCGCATTGGAAGTGTTCGACCACACCGTTGATAAAAAAAGCCTGATTGGCCCAGTCCAGCTGGCCAAGGCTTATGCCGAACAAATGGCCGACTGTGCAGACCGCTTCGGTCTGCTGGTTGATTTAAGCCACCTGCCGCTTTTGGGTGAAAGCCCACATCAGGCCATTGTGCCTGTCGCCGAGCACATCATCCACGCCCACATGGGCAATTGTGTCATTAAAGACCCGGCTTTGCCGGCCTATGGCGACCTGCATCCGCGCTTTGGCTTTCCAGACAGTGAAAACGACGTGGCCCAATTGACCGACTATCTGGCGGTCTTGCTGGGCGTCGGTTTTCTGAACCCGGATCGGCCCCCTGTGGTAAGCTTTGAAGTCAAGCCGTTTGGGGACGAAGATCCGGATCTGGTTGTTGCCAACGCCAAACGAACCCTGATCAATGCCTGGGACAGGCTTTGGACAGATCATTGAGGAGGATCCCATGACCAAGATTGTTGTGTTGGACGGCCACAGCCTCAACCCGGGAGACCTGGACTGGTCCGTGCTGGCCGCTTTGGGGGACCTGACCGTCTATGACCGAACCCAGGCGCACGACATTATCAGCCGGTCAGAAGGTGCCCAGATCCTTTTGACCAATAAAACGCCTTTGACCGCCCAAACCATGGACCGCCTGCCCCAGCTCAACTACATCGGGGTGCTGGCGACCGGCTACAACGTTGTCGATGTCGCAGCTGCCACCAGCCGCCAGATCACGGTCACCAACATCCCGGCCTACAGCACCTACTCGGTGGCCCAGCTCGTCTTCGCCCTGGTGTTGGAATGGTGCCACCGGGTCCAATGGCACAGTGATGCTGTCATGGCCGGTGACTGGACCCAGAGCCTGGATTTTTGCTTTTGGAAAAGCCCGCTGATGGAATTACAAGGCAAGACCATGGGCATCATCGGATTTGGCCAGATCGGCCGCCAGGTGGCCGCCATTGCCCAGGCCCTGGGGATGTCGGTTGCTGTCAACAGCCGCACGCGCCCCCATCCGGATCAGGCATCAACGGTTTCCTGGATGGACCTGGATGCCTTGTTCGCCGCCTCAGACGTCTTATCCATCCACTGTCCGTTGACCCCGCAGACACAAGGCCTGGTCAACAAAGAACGCCTGGCACACATGAAACCGTCTGCTTTTCTGGTCAACACCTCCCGAGGCGGCGTCGTGGTGGAACAGGACCTGGCTGACGCCCTCAACCAGGGGCGGCTTGCTGGTGCGGGGCTGGATGTTCTATCAACGGAACCCCCTGCAGCTGACAACCCCTTGCTGGGGGCCAGGAACTGCCTGATCACACCCCACATTGCTTGGGCCACCCTGGAAGCCCGCCAACGCCTGATGGCCCTGGCTGTAAGCAATGTGGCGGCCTTTTTACAAGGCCAGCCTCAAAACGTCGTGTCCTGAAAAAGGGGGTCACCCCACACAGATGATGTCTTCATCCCCGCCCGTCAGACAGCGGGGCCCTTGCTGTGTCAGCACATAGGTTTCCTCGACACCCACCATCCCGTGGCCGTCAAGGCCAATTTTGGGTTCGACAGCCAGAACCATGCCGGCTTCAAGTGGCTGGTCAAAGCCGTCGGTCAGGACTGGTGCTTCATCAACGGTCAAGCCCACCCCGTGTCCCAGAAAGCGGACTGGCCTGCTGTCATAGCCCATAAAGTGTCCGGTCACGCCTTCAGGTTTGTTTGCCATCAGCTGGCGGTAGACGGCTGATGGGCTCTGGCCGGGCATCAGCAAGGAGCGGGCCAGGCGCAGCAGGTCCCGGCAGGCCCGGTGTGCTTGCAGGACCGGCTGTGGAACTGGCCCGCCAAAACAGTAGACTTGCGTTTTGTCGGTGTGGTAGCCATCCACGCCAAAGGCTAGATCACAGTAGATCAGGTCCCCCACTTTCAACTTGCGGTCCTGGCTGCCGGTTACAGAAACGGCAGCACCAAGTCCCCGCATGCCGGCCGGGCCATCAAAAAAATGTGGGTGCAAAGATTGGGTGCCAAAGGCAATCTGGCCAACAGGAAAATTCACCTGATGCATTGAAAAACGGGACACACCATGGTGGCCCAGATCGATCATGGCTGTATAAACAGCAGCCATCAGCTGTGCTTCGCTCATGCCTTCCTGCAGGAGGTTGGGAATCACCACATGCATCAGTTGGTGCTGCTGCTTGCCGGCTTCTGTCATGCGAGCCAGTTCTGCCGGCGTTTTCCTGGAGCGGACCGTCGCCAGTGCGGCATCCACCGCCACCGGCCCAGCCATCTTGACATGCTTTTTCAAGCTTTGAAACTGGGACAGAAGGGTCTGCCGGGTGTCGATCCCCACCAGGCCCAAATCAGCTGGCAACACGTCTTTGAGATCCCGGTAAGAACGCATGCCACGGATGTTGTCCAACGGGCTTTCCAACAGGGCCCGGTCGATGCTTTTTCGAACAAAGAGGACGGCCTGGCCGTCACGCCTCAAAACAAACAGGGCATCCTGAAAGGTGCCGGTCAGGTAGAATTGACTGATCCGGTCAAACACCAGGAGCGTGTCCAGTCCAGGTTCCAGCTCGAGAGCTTCTGCCAACAGGGCCTGTTGGCGCCTTTTCAGTTCGCAGGCATCCGGCGGATCAAACATGAAAACCTGCTCCTTTTTCGGATGATGGCGGCCGGGCCCGGGCCAAGGCAAGGCGGACCCCCTCCCAGGCTTGAATAAGGGCTGCCAGGCTGTAGCGGGCATTGGCCGAACTGGTCGATGGCAGGACATAAACCGGACAGCTGTGAACCAGCTGGCAGGCCTGTCGGCCTGCCGCCTGGCCGTTGGCAAAGACAGCTGTGATGGCACGGTTCTCGAGCCACGCCTGCAGCGGATGGGCCACCGCCTGCCGGATGCTGCTGTCTGCTGCTCCCCTGATCTGGCATTGTTGAAACACGTCCCACAAAGCGATGCCCTGGTCCAGGAGCAGCTGCTTTTTTTCTTGGATCGTTTGGGGGAGCGGCTGCTTGGTCAGGGCAGCCACAAGGGGCCAAAAGCGGTTTTGAGGGTGCCCGTAGTAAAAGGCGCTCGCGCGGGAAGCTGGAGATGGCAGGGTTCCCACAATCAAAATCCTGCTGTTTTCATCCCAAACGGGGCCAAAGGGATGGCTGACCCATTCATGTCTGGTCATCGGTATGTTCACCTTCAGGCGGCTTTTTGGGACTTCGAGAGGCTTTCTGGATCAAGCCAATGAAAAAGACAGCAAACACCAGGACAGACAACCCAATGAAGGCGGTGCGCCAGGGGTTTTCTATCAACCAGCCTGGGATCAGGTTTGATGCCTCAACGACCGTTTCTTTCTCTGTCTGCTGATGCGTCAGGCTCGGACTGACCGTGGTGGCTTTGGGACGGCTGCTTTCAGTTGTTGAGGCAGCTGTCGGTTCTGTCTGCGTTGGGCTGGTCGTCTCTTCTGTCTGCGTTGGGCTGGTCGTCTCTTCTGTTTGGGGCAGCTCATTTTCCATTTGATCAGGGTCTAAAACAGCCTCCAGATCAATCAGTTGCCCAGCTGCTTCTTCCAGCAACAGCCGGGTCGCCGTAAACATGCCTGGGGCTTGTTTGGATGCGGGAACCCCCATGATCACCGAGATCAGTTCCCGGCCATCAACCAGTTGGGCCGAGGCGACCAGGCAGGATTGCGCATAGGGTGTCCGGCCCGTTTTAATGCCGGTATAGGCCTGGATGTAGGGTGATTGATAGCCGCTGTCACCAAAAAGCAGCAGGCGGTTGGTGTTGACCAGAAAGCCCCAGTCCGGGGCAGCGTGTTTGTTGGTTTGCGGCAAAATCGCCACCTGCTGGCTGACGGTGTCACGAAACACCGGTAGGTCCAGGGCATAGTCGGCCAAAAGCGCCATATCATAAACGGTCGTGACATGTTCATCGTCATGGACGCCGCTGGCATTGCAAAAATGAGACCGGCTCATGCCCAGCTCCCCAGCTTTCTGGTTCATACGCTCAGCAAACTGTTCCTGGTCCCCTGCGACAGCTTCGGCCAGCACATTGGCTGCATCATTTCCTGACGCCAGCATCAGGCCGGTCAGCAAATGGCGCACCTCAATGCGTTCATCGGCAACCAGGCCAATGCTGGATGAATCATACGGCAAGTCAACCGCGGTGTCTGAAACCTGAACCCAATCGGTCAACGACAAGTGTTCCAGGGCCAGGATAGCAGTCATGATTTTTGTGGTGCTGGCGGGATAAACCAGCCGATTGGCTCGATAATCCAGCAAAACCTCCTTGCTTTGACGGTCAAAGACTAGCCAGGCTTCTGCCTGGATATCCGCCAGATCCGGCCAGGACATCTGCAGGCTTTGGGCTGACAAAGAAGCAGGGGTCAACAAAACAATCAGGAGGCAAAGCACCAGCAGCGGAGCTGTTTTGAGCAGGTTCACACCAAGACCCCCTCTTCGCACTGCCCGGCCAGCTGCTGGCCGTGTTCATGGGTCTGGTTAAGGCGGGCATAGAGGCCGCCCTGTTTAAGCAGCTCCTCATGGGTGCCGCGTTCAACAATGCGCCCCTGGTCCAGAACCAAAATCTGGTCTGCCCGCCGAACAGTCGACAGGCGGTGGGCGATCACCAGCAGGGTTTGCTTGCCGATCAATTGCTGGATGGCCTGCTGGATTTCAGTTTCAGTCTGGGTGTCCACAGCGGCAGTTGCCTCATCCAGAATCAGGATGGGGCGGTTGCGCAAGACGGCCCGGGCAATGGCCAGACGTTGTTTTTGACCGCCAGACAGGCGGACCCCGCGCTCGCCGATAAGAGTCTGGTAACCCTGTGGCAACGCTGATATAAAGGCGTGGGCATGGGCGATGGACGCCGCCCGGACCACTTCCTCATGCGAGGGTTCTTCAAGGCCATAAGCGATGTTTTCCTCAACGGTCCCGTGAAAGAGAAAAACATCTTGTAAAACGATGCTGATCTGATCTCTGAGCGAATGCAAGGTCACATCCCGGATGTCTTGGTCATCCAGCAGCACGCGGCCGGCTGTCGGGTCATAAAAACGGGTCAGAAGGCTGATCAGGGTGGTTTTTCCCACGCCCGTCGGGCCAACCAGTGCGACCATTTGACCGGGTTTTGCCTCAAAGCTGATGTCCTCCAGAACCGACTGGCCAGCCTCATATGAGAAGGAAACCGCATCAAAGCGGATGGCCCCTTTGCTTTTTTTCAGGGTGACAGCCCCTTCGCGATCCACGACATCAGGCTGCGCATCCAACACCTGCACCACACGTTCCGCCCCTGCCAGGGCTGTTTGCACGTCTTCTGCAACCCGTGCCAGGTTGGTGACCGGCTGGTAGAATAAGTTGAGGTACATGAGGAAAGCAACCACATCTGAAACAGGCATACGGCCCTGCCAGGCCATCCAACCACCCACACCGACCACGATGACAGTTCCCAGGGAGCTGATGGTTTCAATCAGGGGGTGGAAAACAGCACTTTTTTTCAAGGCTCGCAAAATGGCGTCCCGCCAGTGTTCGGCCGAACGCTTGATCTGTCGGGTCTCTTTCTTTTGTTGGTTGAAGGCTTGAATCTCTTTGATGCCGGACAGGTTGTCCTGTAAGCCTGCATTCAGCTCGGCCAGTGTTTCCTGGGCCTGACGAAAATCCGGACGAATGCGTTTCATAAAATAGACGCTGCCCGTGGCCAGGAACGGTATGGGGATTAACGTCAAAAGAGCCAGGGTCGGCTGGATGAGCAGGAGCAACACTGTGGTGCCGGTTAAAATCAGGAAATTAGAAAAGAGTTCCGGAATGGCATGGGCAATCAGGACCTCCAGTTGGGCGGTGTCGTTGATAACCCGGCTCATCAACTGGCCGGTCTGTTTGTCGTGGTAGTAGCGCAAGGACAAATGTTGCAAGTGGTCGTACAGTTTGACCCGTATGGCGGTCACCAGACGCCAGGCGCCCACGTGCGCGAAGTAATTGCTCATGAAACGAAAACCCGCGCGCAAAACATAGGTCGCCGTCAAGATCAGGGCGATGCGTGTGATGGCACGCATGGCCAGTTCATCAAACCCTCCAGTCAAGATCGCTGTCAAATCACGGATCAGCCAGGGGGCCACCAGGTTGAGCCCGGCAATCATCAGCGTTGAAAAGGCGGCAACCAGTAAATAGCCCCGGTATGGTTTGGCTTCATGCAGCATGCGACGGAACACGGACACGGTCCACCCTCCTGACTTCCTTCCAAAGTAACGCTATTATCCTTCATTCAGCTTGTGCTGGCAAGCGTTTACAAGGGCTGAAGCCATCTGGAGGAAAAAGGCGTCAAAAGCAGTTGTCATCCCCCTACCCTTGTGTTACATTAGAAGAAATAAGGCTTTAATCTGTTCCTGAGAGACATGAAAGTCTGTTATATCACAGCTGACTCCTTCTGACCCTGTGTCAGTTGCGCCGGCGAATGCTGCTGAAAAAACGCTTTCTGTTTCCCGAAGACAGAAAGCTTTTATTCTGTAAGGAGGATTCAACCATGGACGACCCGTCAACCCTGATCATCGGCATTCGTGAGAAACCCGGCTTTGCCAAAGGCATTATCTTGAGTTTCCAGCATGTATTCGCCATGTTTGGTGCCACCATTCTGGTACCCATTTTAACCGGCCTGCCGGTGAACACATCCCTTCTGGCCTCAGGTATTGGCACGCTGATCTACATTGTGTGCACCAAGGCGCGTGTTCCGGTTTACCTGGGCAGCTCCTTCGCCTATATCACCGCCATCTCAGCAGCGCTGGGCCTTGCCGCCACGGATCCCAACTTCTCGGAGCAGGCCAATTTTGCCGCTGCCGCGACAGGCCTGATGGCCATCGGCCTGGTCTACATGGTGGTAGCCCTGGTCATCCGCCTGGTTGGCAAAGAATGGATCAAAAAACTGCTGCCCCCCATCGTTGTCGGTCCCATGATCGCAGTCATCGGCCTGGGACTGGCCAGCACAGCCGTAGGCATGGCCGGCATGACCCTGGGTGAAGACGGTGCCATCAATGTCCAGCACATCGCCATTGCCCTGATTGCCTTGCTGGCCACCGCATTGATCGCTGTCCATGCAAAAGGTTTCTTCAAGATTGTTCCGATCATTTCAGGCATTGGCATTGGTTTTGCCGCTGCCATCATCGTCGACTTGATCTTCAACCGATCCGGCAACACCATCGTGACCGAAAGCCTGGTAGCCATCGGCCGGGATATTGCCGCTGGAAACATCATTGAGTTGCCTAGGATTTTACTGCCCTTCGGCGAAGCAGCCGGGAAAAGCGGCCCGTTCCAGTTTTACAGCCTGGATTTTTCAGCCACTCTGGCCATGCTGCCGTTGGCCTTTGTGACCATGTCAGAACACATTGGAGACCACACGGTTCTGGGTCAGATCTGTGGCAAAGATTTCATCCAGGATCCGGGACTGGACCGGACGTTGTTTGGTGATGGTCTGGCAACCCTGGTTGCCGGCATGATTGGCGGTCCGGCCAACACCACATATGGCGAGAACACGGGGGTCGTCGGTCTGACCCGGGTCGGCTCAGTCTACGTCACAGGTGGCGCAGCCATCATCGCCCTGATCCTGGCCTTCATCAAACCGGTCAAAGACTTGATCAACGCCATCCCCATCCCGGTCATGGGTGGTATCAGCATCATCTTATTCGGGTTTATTGCCTCCAATGGCCTGCGTGTCCTCACTGAAGCCCGCGTTGATTTCGCCAAAACACGAAACGTTATCATTGCAGCCGTTATGCTGGTCCTGGGCCTGGGTGGAGCCGTTATCCCCATCACCAGCCTGACCCAGTTTTCCGGCATGGCCCTGGCCGCCTTGACCGGCATCATCCTTAATCAAATCCTGCCTGACGGCAAACCGTCCAAGCAATAAC
>CAYXIM010000064.1:0-10993 GCA_964465385.1 uncultured Oscillospiraceae bacterium | reverse complement strand
TGGCCCGTTCCTAGCAGCCGGATGGCTACATCAGGCTGCATTGTGATGGCTCGACTGGCTCCGCAAGAAATGGAGCAGGGGTTATATGGCTGATACGGGCCCTTATAAAGACCTTCTGCCTGCTTGCTGACAAAGCCTGATGGCCTGTGTCTGTTAGGCGGCAGGAGCCAAGCCGGGCAGGCTGGACACCAGAAGCACCTGCTCTGGCAATAACTGGGGCAATGACCTGCCAACCTTTTTGCTGGAAATGGGTTTCATAATGAAACCGGAACAAGATCGGCGCTTGTCTGATCCTCCCACCAGGCCAAGGTTTGTCAGGGCATTTCGGCGTTTGTTGCACGGATACCACGCGCCTCAAGCCCTTAAGCGTCTGTCTTTCAGGTTTTTGGGATACGAGACTGGTTTTTGGTTAATCCGTTGAATACGTATGGTCCTTTGATGAGTAAACTGCTTTTTTTTTCGGCAAAAGAGACATGGGAAGCCGGGAAGAAAACCCCTATCATGGAAGAAATAGAAACTATCCTGCATCAGATGGATCGGACCGCCGGCTGCCTGCCTGCAAACAAACCCATCCAGAAAAGAAAGGGGAACCGCATGGGCGAGATCAGATTTGACAAAAAGCTGGCCATCAAAACAATGGGTATTAAAGAATGGGACGAAGGCAGCCCCCTGTATCACCGCTGCGAGCCAACCCCTTACAGCGCCCTGGAACAACTTTTCAGGCACTATACGTTGGATAAAACGGATGCCCTTGTAGATTTTGGCTCCGGAAAGGGAAGGGTGGCCTTTTACATCCATCACCGATTCCACATTCCGGTGGTGGGCATCGAAGCGCAATACGATGTGTTGATAGAGGCTTTAGAAAACAAAAGAAGATACAAACTGAGGTCAAAAAACAAACACACACCCATCACCTTTGAATATGGCTTGGCGGAGCATTACCAAATCAAACCGCAAGAAAACAAGTTTTTCTTTTTCAATCCATTTTCTGCAGAGATTTTTCGGGACGTCTTGGAAAACATCACAGCTTCACTGCGGTCTGCCACACGAGAAGCTGATGTTATTCTTTACTATCCCATGCCCAAATACAAAAAATACATGAAAAACAACCCGCATTTTGAACTGCATAACAAGATCATGGTGCCGAAGACCGATGACAGGAGAGAAAAATTCATCATCTACCGATACGTGCCAGATCCGTTATAAACACGCTGGCAAGGCTTGCTTTTCTAACTGATGTGAAAAACATGGTTTTTTCGTTCGATTACCATGCACCGGGTGTTTGCCTGTTTGTTTTTTTGTGCGAAGGCTCTGGTGATCTGGTGGTTGTCTCGAAAATGCATGGGAAAAAAGACCTTGGGCTGGAAGCGCTCAATAAAGCGAAGACCGCCGCAAAAGGCATGGTCTCCCAATCTGGGATCAACTGGGAAGAACGCGAGATCGAAGGCAAAATTGTCGATTTTTGCCAACACATCATTGAAGGCCTTTTCTGCCGCCTGCTGTTCGTCCAAGGGGCTTTCAGACCAGTGCCACCAGTTTAAATCTCCCGCATGGAAGATGGTTTTTCCCTCCACGTGAACCAAATAAGAGACCCCCAAATCGGTTGAACCAAAGCTTTTGATGGTGATGTCTCCAAGTACGAGCTGCTCACAGGGGGCCATGCGGTGCGTTCTGTGGCTGGGGTAATTACCAATGTCATCGCTGAGAATATAAGAAAAATCGGTCCTGTCTTGTTGCCAGTTGAAAACCTGGGGATTAAAATGGTCGCCGTGTCGATGAGAAACAAAAACAAGGGTCTTTTTATCTTTGAGGGTAATGTTCCCTAGGTAGTAATCGAACACCAATAAACACCCATCGGTTTCGACAACAAAGCCGCTGTGGTACACATACGTGACAGTTATCATCTTGACGTGCTCCTTGTACGCCATGGCTTACTGTTCGGTTGCCTTGGTCTTGCTTTAAGTATAACAAAAGACCACAACAAACGGGTTGTGCGTCCGGATACCACAAAAGCAGATCAGGCACGGCTGTATCGCCTGGTGTTTTGAGCTTGTTTTTTCAGCTGTTCGATTTCCAAAAGCAACCAGGTGCCAGTCAGTAAAAAAGCGCCCAGATCAGAAAACGGTGCAGACCACCAAACACCGTCAAGGCCCCAAAAATAAGGCAAAACCAGCAACAAGGGGATAAAAATCAGCACCTGGCGAGACAAGGCCAGCAAGGTGGCCTGCCAGGCTTTGCCAACCGCTTGGAAATAGCTGGCACCGAGCATTTGAACCCCGACCAATGGCATGACTTTAAAGTAAACAGCCATGCTTTTGGTGCCCATTTCCAGTAGATCAGGGTTGTTGTTAAACAGGCTGATCAGCTGGGCTGGCCACGTTTTGGCCACCAGAAAACCGATCGTGATGATAGCCGTGGCAGCGATCATGGCAGAAAGCAAGGTGTCTTTGACCCGCTTGTATTGCTGGGCGCCCCTGTTATAGCCCAGGATGGGCTGGGCTCCCTGGGCAATACCCATGGCCGGCATGACCAAAAAGGTGGTGATGCTCATGATGACACCGATGACAGCTAGGGCCAGGTCGCCGCCGTGATAAGCCAGCTTGCGATTAAGAATCAGCTGCTGGATGCTGCCGGTAATCTGGACGATGAAGGTGGGGGTGCCCTGCTTGATGATCTGGCCACTGACTGCAGCAGATAGCTTGAGGTTTTTGGCTTTAATGCTGATACGGCTTTTGCCTGAGAAAAAATAAATGAGCACCCAGCTGCTGGTCACCGCATAAGATAGAACCGTTGCTGCAGCTGCTCCCTGGATGCCCCAATGGAAGATAAAGATGAACACATAATCCAGGACAATGTTAGTTGCGGCCCCGATCAGCATGGTGACCATGGCTGTTCGGGGATTTCCCTCAGCGCGGATGAAGTTGTTCATGCCGCTGCCGACTGCCAGAAAGACACTGCCCCACAACATAATCCGCATATAATCCATGGCATAGGGCAAGACGGTTGGCGTGGCCCCGAAAAGCACCAGCAGGTCTTCCAAAAAAAGCTGACCTAAAACCATCAGCCCCAGGCCCAGGATAAGAAAATAAACCAGGGCGTTTCCGACAATTGTTTCTGCGGCCTCTCTTTGCTGTTCGCCCAGGCGGATGGAGACTAGGGCTGTGGCGCCCATGCCGATCAACATGATGAAGGCGATGAAGACCGTAACCAGCGGGAAGCAGACCGTAACCCCGGCCAGACCCAGGTCTCCGACGCCCTGGCCAACAAAGATGCTGTCAACAATGTTGTAGAGGGCATTGACCACAAGAGCGACAATGGCTGGCAGCGAAAACCTGACCAGCAAGCGTGAAACGCTGTCTGTTAGCATCTGATCTTGTCTATTCACACCATATCTTCCTTTTTTACACAGCCGGTTTCTGAAAGGGCCGTGCCAGTTGATAAAGAGGCAACCAACAGATAAGGCTAGCAGATGTCCGGCCTGAAGGCAAATGAGCAAGACACACAGGTGCCAATAACAGGCGAGAAAAGTGCATTGGAGCGCCTACAAAGCCTGAAAACGGCACACCTGATGCATGGATAAAGGGCGTGTGTTTATGGGTGGATAAGTTGTGTGAATCCGGCCCGGACCGCATGCTGGAAGACCCGCTGGTAGTCGCTGTGGGACAAGCGTCTTTGTAATTGCGGCTGTCTGGGGCAAGGGTTGCCCAGTCGGGGCGTGTACTGATCCATGATGTGAAGGGGGGTGTCACGAGGCACGATTTGAGTCAGCCGGTCGATCAAATGGCAGGAGTCCTGCCAGCAACCCGGCAGCACCAGGTGACGGATGATAACCCCTTTTTGTATCAGGCCCTGGCTGTTGATCATAGGACGAGGCTGCTGGCGAATCATCTCTGCCAGTGCTTGAAAAGAAACGTCCGGATAATCAGGTGCCTGGGTGCAATCATCGGCCAGCTGGCTATCCAGAAATTTCATGTCCACCAGGTAGACATCCAGGTATGCATGCAAGGCACGCAAGCTGGACACGGTTTCATAAGCACTGCTGTTCCAGATCACGGGCAGGGGCTGATGTTGCCAACGCCTGGTTAAATGCAGCAAAGAGAAGAAGCGGTGAAGGCGGTCGGCATAGTGGCTGGGGGTGACCAGGTTGAGGTTATGCACACCTGTCAGATGCAACGCCATAACCGCTTCCACAAGTTCTTGTGTGCTCATTCGTTTGCCCTGGCCAGCCAGGCTGATGGTGTGGTTTTGGCAAAAACAACAGCCCAGGGAGCAGCCACTGAAAAAGACGGTTCCCGATCCCCGGCGACCGCTTAACAGGGCCTCCTCACCGAAATGCGGCATCCAGCTGGCTACGCGGACGTCTTCAAAGCCTTCGTCTGATCCGCACCAGCCAGGATCTTCCGGGGTGCGGCGGGCCCCGCAACGCCTTGGACACAACATGCAACCATCAGGGGCATTGATGGCTTGATCGGCTTGTGTATCCAAAGGTGTTTGCTGCAAATTGACGGGGGTCATGGGCTTGGCCTCCAGACCTGGCGGCTTCAAAGGGGAGATCAGGTGCTTCTATTATAAAGCAAGACCCATTCTCAGCAAGGCGTTTGCGGCCAACAGTCTGATCTGCTACACTCAAACTGAAGAACGAGCCTACCATCAAGCCTACAAACCACTGTTTAAAGGAGTGGTCCCATGTTGCTTGTTCTATGTTTACTTCTGCTGCCGGTCTTTATCATTTTGGATCGAGCCAAAAGATCCTGACCGGAACAGGCGGTGCTTGTCTCCTTGTTTCTCTCCATTCCTTTTTTGCTATCGCCAAGCTTTGGTTGCTTTTTTTTCTGGTACAATGGGGGTGTAACAGCTGGCCCGTTGAGGTCGGCTTGAAAGATGGGGTGATGCTTGTGATGACATCGCGTGACCGCGTGATTGCGGCCATAGAACGAAAACCATTGGACCGTGTGCCCAAATACGATGCGTTCTGGGAAGACACCCTGGCTGCCTTTCATCAGCAGGGCATGCCGGCGCTCAAAGACCCCATTGTGGAGGTCGATGGCCTGCAAAAACCTGCGGGCTATGCAGTGGTTGATTTTTTTGGTTTTGACATCGATGTCATGGGGCTTGATTTGTCCATGCGCCTACCCATTGAGGTTGTCAGCGAAGATGATGAGAGCTACGTGGTTCGTGACCGCTTTGGCTGGACCGCGCGCAAGTATAAAAGCCAAACATCGGGTTTGCATTTTCTGGAGCATGTGACCCAGACCCGGCAGGATTGGGACCGGCTCAAAAACAAAATGACCCTGGATCCCAAAGATGTCTCACGCATTGATACCGAAGGCTATTTTCTTCATTTTTCACCTTACCCGAGCTGGCCGGGCAGCAAGCAACTCTATGATGCCGTCCGCCGCCGCCAAACCTACCTGCTCTACCAGGCGTATGGGCCTTTTGAATGCACCTGGCGGCACCATGGTTTTGAAGCCAGCCTGATGGACCTACTGCTTGAACCCGATTGGATGGCCGAAATGTTTGAACAGGTTGTCACCTTGACCATTGACACCATCCGCCATGGCATCCAGCTGGGGCTCAAGCCTGATGGGTTGATGGTTGTAGAGGACATGGGGGGCGCCCAAACGCTTTTGTTTTCAAAAGAGGTCTACCGACGCCTACTCAAGCCCCAGCACGAACGGCTGGCCGCCTTTTTGCATGAACAGGGGATCCATTTTATCATGCACAGTTGTGGACGAATCGACAGCCTGATTCCAGATTTAATCGAAGCTGGCCTGGATGTCCTGCAGGGCATCCAGGCCAGCACGGGTATGCATGTGCGCACGCTCAAAGAACAATATGGCCAGGACCTGTCTTTCTTTGGCAACATCAACGAACAGGCTTTCTATGGCTCAAAAGCAGACATTGAAGCCGAGCTGCGTGACAAGGTTCCGTTTGCCATGAAGGGCGGCGGCTACATCTACCATTCCGACCACAGCATTTCACCTAATGCACGGTATGCCAATTACCGCTACGCCATGCGCGTGTTGGATGAGATCGGGCGCTACGGTTCCTGAAAGAGACAATCAGTCGTATGACGCCTGCTCTTTGAGGAAGGTGCCGGTGCGAAGCTCCTTAAAGGCAGTGTCCAGCTCCTGGCGGGTGTTCATAACGATGGGGCCACCCCAGGCCACCGGCTCATGCAAAGCTTGTGAGGCGATGTAGAGCGCTTGGCAGGCTTCTTGCTGGGTTTCCAGTTCCAGGCTGGTTCCCTGAGACAAACGGACGGCCGTTTTTTCAGAGACCTCCTGACCGCCAACCAGCAGGGCGCCTTTGAGCGTGAAAACCATGACCGACTCTTCTTCTGCCATGTTCAAGGTCAGCTTGTTGTTCGGTTTTAAGAGGATGTGGTAGTAATCCAGAGGCAGGTAGCTGGGCTGAAAACCCTTGTGCGTCCCGTATTGGCCGCTGATCAGGCGAAGGGTGCCGCCTTCGATGGGAATCGCTGGAATGGCGTCTTTTTTCAGGCTGTGATAGGCCGGCGGCGCCATTTTATCTTTTTGGGGCAGGTTAAGCCACAGCTGCACGCCCAGCATGCGCTCGGAGGCAGGCAGCTGCTCTTCGTGGAGGATACCTGAACCAGCCGTCATCCATTGCACCTCGCCGCTGGAGATGGTGTCTTCGTTACCCAGGCTGTCTCGATGGACCATGCGGCCCTCGGAGATCAGGCTGATGGTTTCAATGCCCCGGTGGGGATGCATGGGAAAGCCGGCCACATAGTCCGATGGATCCGTGCTGTCAAAAGAGTCCAGCATCAAAATGGGATCGTACTGGTCAACCGTCCGGTTGCTGAGCACCCGAACCAGGCTGACACCGGCGCCGTCCTGCGTTCTGAAGCCCTGCGTCTGGGTCTGGATGGTTCGCTTCATGGTGTGGTCCTCCTGTCTTTTTCCCCAGTGTACCACATGTCAAAAACAAGCACCCTGACGGCCAGCAAAGCCGGTCACCTGCACCAACGGATCCAGCTTGAAACAAAGCTGAATACACAGTATAATAATGCAACGCAGCCGCGGAGTTGTGGTCGCGACCTGATCGCCAGCAACTCTTTTTTGAATGCCCGGACAGCCGGATCCAGGCACCTGTCATGCAGGCAATGGATCAGCTGCAGGGGGAGGATTGATGGGTGAAGACCCTGTTATCGGTTGAGAACATAAACGTTGATTTTATCGGTGAACGCGAGACGGTTCGCGTGGTGTCCGATCTGTCCTTTGATCTGAAAAAAGGCCAGGTGCTGGGCATTGTCGGTGAATCTGGCAGCGGCAAGAGCGTCACCTCCCTGGCCATTATGCGCCTTTTACCCGCCCTCAACGCCCGCGTCTCGGGACGGATTGTTTTTGATGGGCAAGACATGCTGGCCTTGGGTGAACAGGCCATGCAGGGTATCCGCGGCAAACGGATTGCCATGATTTTTCAAGAATCCATGACCTCGCTCAACCCCATCCATACGTGTGGCAAACAGGTGATGGAAGCCATCTTGATCCCCAGGGGAGAGGCCCATTGGTGTGAAAACAGGACCGACAAGCCTTGTCGGCTGATCTGCATCATGGTGTCAACGTGAACTGGCCTGCGCCGGCCTCACCGCCAACCCAGCGGCTACAAGCGGTCCGGCAGGCCATGCAGGCCGCGGGGCTGAACCAGCTGCTTGTCACGGCGACGGCTTCGGTTTATTACCTGACCGGTCTCTGGATCGAGCCACAAGAACGCCTGCTGGCCCTTTATGTGGATGCTGACAGCGCCACCTTGTGCGCCAATGCCCTCTTTGGCCTGGCAGAAAGCTCGGGCTTGACATTGATCAGTCACCAGGATGGCCAACCGCCGGTGGCTGACCTGGCCCAATTGGTTCGTTCAGGCCCCCTGGGGATCGACAAAGGATGGCCCAGCCGCTTTTTGATTGATCTTTTGACCCTTCGGCCTGACGTGGTTCCCGTCCATGGATCAGGCCCGGTTGACCAGGCCCGCATGCTTAAGGACCCAACGGAACAAGCCCGGCTGCAGGCCAATTCGGCCATCAACGACCAGGTCATGGGCCAGGCCATCCAGGCCTTGTCCGGCGGTGTTCGGGAGCATGAGACAGCGGCCCTGATCAACCGCCTCTTTCTGCAAGCGGGGGCTGACCGGGAGGGAACCCAGGTGGTTTGTTTTGGCGCCAACGGAGCAGACCCGCACCACAGCCCGGACAACACAAGCCTGCAGGCGGGAGACAGTGTTGTCTTAGATCTCTTCACCCCTATCGGCCACTATTGGTGTGACATGACCCGGACTGTTTTTTATAAACGCGTTTCTGCCGAACAACGGGCTGTCTATGCCTGTGTCAAGGCGGCCAACGAACGGGCCATCAGCCTGGTCCGGCCCGGGGTTTTGCTGTCCGATCTGGACCGGGCGGCCAGACAGGTGATCGATCAGGCGGGCTACGGGCCTTATTTCATCCACAGGCTGGGCCATGGCATCGGTTTGGAATGCCACGAACCGCCGGACGTAGGCAGCCAATCAGCTATCCAGGCCCAGCCAGGCATGATTTTTTCGATCGAACCGGGCGTCTACCTGCCCGGCGCGTTCGGTGTGCGTATCGAAGATTTGGTTCTGGTGACGGCGGATGGCTGTCAGGTGCTCAACGACTACCCCAAAGACCTACAGGTGATCGAAGCCGGTTAAGTTGTCCGTGTTGAAGCCTTCGTGATCCAAAAGCCAGCGTTTACGATCCAGGCCTGAGGCGAAGCCGGTGATTTTGCGACCGGCGCCAATGACCCGGTGGCAGGGGATGACGATGGTGATGGGGTTGTGGCCCACAGCATTGCCGATGGCGCGTGCAGAGGGGCTGGCGTGGCCAAAGCGCGGTGCCAGCTCCTGGGCCAGGCTGCCGTAGGTGACCACCTGCCCGTAGGGAATTTCAAGCAAGCGGGACCAGACGGCCTGGCGAAAAGGTGACCCCTGAGGGGCCAGCGGCAGCAGCAGGGGATCGGGTTGCTGGCCGGCAAAATACTGTTTCAGCCAGGCTTTGGTTGCCTGAAAAAGAGGCAGCTCATCTTGCTGCAAGCTGTTTTCGGGCAGACCGGCACCGAAATAACGTTGACCTGCCACCCAGAGACCGATCAGCTGGTCGTCACGTGCGGCCAGGGTCAGCCTCCCCAGGGGGCTGTCTGTCTGTGTCAAGTAAGTCATGTGATTTCCTCCAGTGGGGCATGCCAAATGTTGATGACGGCGTAACTGCGCCAAGGACGCCAGGCTTCGGCCAGGGCCCGTAATTCTTTCTCTGATCGGATGCCCAGTTTGTTCTTAATGCCCACATCGGTTTCCAAAAACAGGTCGGAAGCATGAAAGAGGCGCATGGCCAGATAATGGGCGGTCCAGGGGCCAATGCCTCGGACAGCCAGCAGCTGTTTGATTTTATCGGAGACGTCCTGATCCGAATAGAAATCAAACGCCTCATCTGCGAGCAAGCCGGCCAGGGTTCGGATGGTCTGGGCGCGCCGGCCCGTCACCCCCAAAGGCCCCAGCTGGTCTGCGATCGGCTCTGCCAGAGCCAAAACAGCCTGCGGGTCAGGGAAAAGGGTGGTCAGGCCCCCAACAGGGGTTTCGATGGGTTGACCAAAGGCCGCTGCCAGGCGGCCGGCCAGGGTCCTGGCGGCCGCCACAGTGATCTGTTGACCCAAAATGGCCCGCACACACATCTCAAAGGCATCAAAGGTGCCGGGCAGGCGTGTGCCTGCCAGAAAAAAATCTGGCCGAACCGCTTGCATGGTCTGCAAAACCGCTGTGATGGGATCAGGGTCACAGGCCAGGTCAAACTGCCGGACCAGACGTTCAAGCGCCTGGGTTGAGACCCCCAACAGGCTATCAGAAAGGGTCACCTGAAGCCGATCCCGGCCGGTATCTTGGGATACAGCCAGCCAGCCACTGACCGGACCGGCCGAAGGATCACCCAGCTGAACGGTCCGGTAGTAGGTCTGGTTTTGCACTTTTTCAACTCCTTCGATGGCCCGACGCTCAAAAAAATCCAGCAGGCGGCCCCATTGGAAGGGCGGCTGGTAGGGCAAGTGATGGGTTGATTTGCGTGTCATGTCGGTGTCAT
The DNA here is from genome assembly GCA_964465385.1 of uncultured Oscillospiraceae bacterium. Lineage (GTDB taxonomy): Bacteria > Bacillota > Clostridia > Saccharofermentanales > UBA5734 > JAAYBY01. The sequence continues at coordinate 888 of CAYXIM010000064.1, read as the reverse complement.
GTCCTGACATCGTCTCAGGCTCCTTTTTTCGTTACTGTGCTCCTATCTTACAGGAGAAGCCAACCGGGAACAACTGGCCATCTCATCGTATGCCTTCTTTTCTCCAGGGCTACTGACCCTTGCAGCGCTTTGTTGTATACTCTTGCTGACAGAAAACAAAGGTGCCGCTTTTGTGTCTGTAGCCGGACCCCCGGAACAGCTGCGGCCGGCAGCAACGCAAGTGGAGGTGTCACATGAAGAATATAAAGAAGCTGACCTTGCTACACTCCAATGACCTGCATGGTGATTTTCTCGAAGAACGCATCGGATCTTTGAATGTGGGCGGGGTGTCACAGCTTTCTGGTTACATCAGCAAGGTCCGTGAAGAAGAAGAAAACGTTATCTACGTCATCGCGGGCGACATGTTCCGTGGGTCCATCATTGATGCCGAATTCAAGGGCATCTCAACCATTGAAATCATGAACATGCTGTCGCCGGACATCGTCACCATCGGCAACCATGAAATTGATTATGGCATTTCACATTTGCTTTTTTTAGAAAAATGCGCCCAGTTTCCTATTATCAATGCCAACCTCTATATCAAAACCAATGGCTCACGCCTGTTTACACCCTTTAAAATCATTCATATGGATGGCATGAAAATTCTCTTCATCGGTATTATTACTGAGGAGATTTTGGCTCAAGCCAAGGCAGAAGGCCTGGTCGGCTCATTCATTGACACGTTCGAAGCGGCAGAGGAAATCGGGAAAATTTGCAACACCTATAACGCCATCGACATTGATTTTACGGTTCTTCTGACCCACATTGGCCTTGAAGAAGATATCAAGCTGGCCCAAAACCTGATGCCAGAATGGGGCGTGGACCTGATCATCGGCGGCCACTCACACA
>CAYXIM010000063.1:0-11160 GCA_964465385.1 uncultured Oscillospiraceae bacterium | reverse complement strand
AGCCCCCTTGCTCATCATAGTCCATGGCAAAGAGGTGGTCGGTGAACAGCTGGCCAAATCCCAGCGCCTGGTCTGCTTGTGGCTTGGCTGCCGGTTGGGTGTTGCGTGTGATGGAAATGTCTGGATACATAAGGAGCCCCCTCGTTGAGTGATGCGGTCTGGGCGGTCACACAGGCTGGTGACACGATCAAACTAGCCCTTAGTATAAACGCTTTGGCGGCCGACGGCAACGCATGTTGGCTGGACAAGCACCCTGTGTTAAGATTTCAAGTAAGAAAAAGGGGATGACCATGACAGCTTTTCGCATCCAGTCAGACTTCACGCCGCGGGGAGACCAGCCGGAAGCCATCGACCGCCTGGTGGCCGGCTTTCAGTCGGGCCTGTCCGCACAAACCTTGCTGGGCGTGACCGGGTCGGGCAAGACCTTCACCATGGCCCACACCATCGAACGCCTGCAGCGGCCGACGCTGGTCATCGCCCACAACAAAACCCTGGCGGCTCAGCTGGCTGCTGAGTTCAAGGCCTTTTTCCCCGACAATGCCGTCGAGTATTTTGTCTCGTATTACGACTATTACCAGCCGGAAGCCTATATAGCGGCCACAGACACCTACATTGAGAAGGACTCGTCCATCAACGATGAAATCGACCGCCTGCGCCACTCGGCGACGGCCTCCCTGCTGGACCGGCGGGATGTGATCGTGGTGGCGTCGGTCTCCTGCATCTATGGCCTGGGTGACCCGCAAGATTACCGCACGCTCATGATCCACCTGCGGCCGGGCATGGCCATGGACCGGGAAAGCCTCATCCGCTCGCTGGTGGATATCCAATATGTCCGCAACGATTTTGAGATCAAGCGCGGCAGCTTCCGGGTGCGCGGCGACACGGTGGACATCTGTCCTTCCTCAGCCGAAGAACACATCACCCGCGTCTCTTTCTGGGGCGATGAAATCGAGCGGGTGGCCGAGGTGGACCGGCTCAGCGGGCGGGTCTTGACCGTGCGTTCCTACGCCTCCATTGTGCCGGCCAGCCACTACGCCACGACCGACTTGAAGATGAAACGGGCCCTGGTCAGCATCGAGGCTGAACTGGAAGACGAGCTGGTCAAGCTGCGCCAGGCAGGCAAGCTGCTGGAGGCCTACCGCCTGGAACAGCGCACCCGCTTCGATTTGGAGATGATGCAGGAAACGGGTTTTTGCAAGGGCATTGAAAACTACTCCCGCCACCTGTCCGGCCGCGCCCCTGGGTCGGCCCCCTACACCCTGATTGACTTTTTCCCGGACGATTACCTGCTCATGATTGATGAGTCGCACGTGACCGTGCCGCAGATCGGTGCCATGTACAACGGTGACCGGTCGCGCAAGGAATCCCTGGTCGCCTATGGCTTTCGGCTGCCTTCGGCGTTCGACAACCGGCCCCTGCGTTTTGAAGAGTTTGAAAGCCGCATGGGACAAACCCTCTTTGTCAGCGCCACGCCGGCCCGCTATGAAGCCGAACACGCCAGCCAGGTGGTGGAGCAGGTCATTCGGCCCACCGGCCTGCTGGACCCGGAAATCGCCATCCGGCCGGTTGACAACCAGATTGAAGACCTGCTGGGTGAAATTGAAAAGACCACCCGGCGCGGCGAACGCTCCCTGGTCCTGACGCTGACCAAACGCATGGCTGAGGATCTCAGCCAGTTCTTGGCCGATGAAGGCCTGCGGGTGCGCTACCTGCACTCGGACGTGGCAACCGTTGAGCGCATGAAGATCTTGCGCGCCCTGCGCCAGGGGGACTTTGATGTCCTGATCGGCATCAACCTGCTCCGAGAAGGCCTGGATTTGCCCGAGGTGTCTCTGATCGCCATCCTGGATGCTGACAAGGAAGGGTTCTTGCGCTCAACCACCTCCTTGATCCAGATCATCGGCCGGGCCGCCCGCAATGTCAACGGCCGGGTCATCATGTATGCCGACCAGGTGACTGAATCCATGCACCGGGCCGTCCAGGAGACCAACCGCAGGCGCAGCCTGCAGCAGGCCTTCAACGAAGCCCACAACATCACACCGGTCAGCATCAAGAAGGCCGTTCGGGACGTCATCGACACCGTCATTGAGGCGGTGGGTGAAGCGGGCCTGTCAGAGGCGGCAGCTGAAGACCTCATGGACGATAAACTGGAGCGCCTGGATGCCAAGGCCCTGGGCCGGCTGGCGGTCCGGATTGAAAAAGACATGAAAGAAGCCGCCAAAGAGCTGGCTTTCGAAGAAGCAGCTCGTTTGCGCGACTTGTTGATCTTGATCCGGGGCCGGCAAAAAGAGGTCCTGCTGGACCAGGAAAAGCTGTCTTAGCTGCCCCGGTCCACCTGGGTTTCCTTTTTCAGCAGCCGCAGGGCGTTGAGGACAGCCAGCAAGGTGACCCCCACGTCGGCAAAAACCGCCTGCCAGATGCCTGCATGACCCAGGAGGGCCAGCAGGAAGACGGCCAGCTTGAAACCCAGGGCCAAAACGATGTTCTGGCGGATGATGCGCCCGGTGCGCCTGGCCAGGCGGATGGCCTGGGGGAGCTTGTCCAGCTGATCTCCCACAATGACGACGTCAGCTGTTTCCAAGGCGGCGTCGCTGCCGCCGCCCAGGGCGATGGCCAGGTCCGCCCGGGCCAGCAACGGCGTGTCGTTGATGCCGTCGCCAACAAAGGCGAAGGGCTGTCTCATGAGGCCGTCAGCCAGCATGGCTTCCAGGGCTTCAATTTTCCCTTCAGGCAGCAGGCCGCCCCGGTGGGCGTCCAGGTCCACGGCGCGGGCCAGGGCCGCCACCCGCTGGGGGTGGTCGCCGCTGAGCAGCACCTGCTCACGGATGCCCAGGCGGCGCAAGGCCTGGACGGTTTGACGGGCATCGGCGCGCAAGGCGTCTTTGAGTTCCAGGGCACCCGCCGGCTGGCCGTCCACCGCCAGGTACAAGACAGCGGTTTCCTCCTGCTCTTGTTTACTGATGTCCCAATGGCTGATGGGAACCTTGTTTTCGTGCATCAGGGCTGCATTGCCCAGTAAAAACGTGTGGCCGTCGGCGCGGGCCCGCAGGCCCAGGCCAGGCAGCTGGGTCTGTTCCTGGATGCGGCTGGCCTGGGGAAGCGGCCGGCCGCTTGCTTGCCAGGCGGCCACAATGGACTGGGCCAGGGGGTGGCTTGACCCCTGCTCAATCAGGGCGGCCCATTCCAGCACCTGGTCTGCCTGACCGTCCTGGGCGGCCAGGACGCGGCTGACCACGTAGGTCCCGTCGGTGAGGGTGCCGGTTTTGTCCCAGGCCAGGGTGCGCACGGCGGCCAGGCGGTCTAAAAACTGGCCGCCCTTAATCAGAACCCCGTTGGCTGAAGCCCGGCCGATACCGGCAAAATAGCCCAGGGGGATGGACAGGACCAGGGCACAGGGACAGGAGATGACCAGTAAAATCAGGGCCTTGTAGACCCAGTCGTGCAGGGGCTGGCCAAACAAGAGGGGCGGCACAAAGGCGACCAGCAGGGCCAGGATCACCATGACCGGTGTGTAGGAGCGGGAAAAGCGGGTGATGAACCGTTCGGCCGGCGCCTTGGCGGCAGCGGCCTCCTCGACATATGTCAGGATGCGGTGGACAGACGAGTCCGACTCGCTGCGCAGGACCTGGGCGGTCAAAACACCCGCCCCGTTGATGGACCCGGCCAGGATGTCATCTCCAACGGTCACGGGGCGCAGGCGGCTTTCACCGGTCAGGGCCGCCGTGTCCAGTTCTGAGCGACCGGTCAGGATGCGGCTGTCCAACGCCACCCGGTCTCCAGGCCGGATGAGCAGGTGTTCACCCACAGCCAGCTGGCCGGGCAGGACCGCTTGTGTGCTGCCGTCCGGGTTCAGGCGCAGGGCCTGGTCGGGCTGGATGGCCAGCAGGGCGCGGACCGAATGGCGTGAGTGGCCGACCGCCAGGTCTTGCAGGTATTCACCGGTCTGGTAAAAGAGCATGACCGCCACGGCTTCAGCAAAATCCCCAATGGCCAGGGCACCCAGGGTGGCCAGGCCCATGAGGAAGTGCTCGTCAAACCATTGCCGGCGGGCCAGGTTGCGGACGGCTGTCCACAGGACGTCCAGGCCCAGGAGCAGGTAGGCTGCCAGCCACAAGCCTTGGCCCCACAGGGCCGGCAGGGAAACGAGCCAGGGGATGACCAGCAGGACAGCCCCTGTCAGCAGGCGAAGCACCGGCTTGAGGGTCAGGCCGGCGGCCAGGCCCGCCCGGCCGGGTCGGTCAGCCTCAGTTGCCGGGTCGATCAGGCAGGCATCCTGCTCGATGGTCTGAATGACCGACTGGATGCGCGCTTTAACATGGTCCAGGTCCTGCGGCTGGTCCAGGGAGACCTTGAGGTTGGCGGTCGCAAAATCAAGGCGCACCGCTTCGACACCGGACAGGCTGCTGAGGGCCTCCTCGATGCGGACCGCACAGGAGGCGCAGCCCAGCTGATCGATTTTAAAATGCAGGTGGGTCAGGTGTTTGTTGGGGTTCATACCATCACCTCGCTCACGGTTTCGCGCGGCTCAAGCACATGGGCCAGGGCGGTATCCACCAGCTGCCTGACGTGATCGTCAGCCAGGGCATACCAGGTGTGCCGGCCCTCTTTGCGGTAGCGGACCATGCGGGCCTGGCGCAAGATGCGCAATTGATGGGAGACAGCCGACTGGCTCATGTTGACGATGCGGGCCAGCTGGTGGACGCAAAAGCTTCCGGAAAAGAGGGCCATGAGGATACCCAGTCGGGTTTCATCTCCCAGGACCTTGAAGAGATCCCCGGTTTCGCGCAAGGTGTGTGCGTCGGGCAGGGAAACGGTCAGGTCGTCTGTGGTGCAAGGGCTTTGCTGGGTCATGTGTGCCACCTCATAATCTATGAATATGTGAACAATCATTCATACGATTGAAGTTTACCACAGCAAAAAGCCTTTGACAAGCCCCCCAGATGACGGGTGAAGAAAAAGACGGGCCTGTGCTATAATCTACCTAATACAGACAAAGGAGCAGGGCCATGAAGCGTGTTCAGGCATTGTACCAGCTGTGGTCGCAAGACCCTTTTTTCGACGAAGAGACGCGGGCTGAGCTCACAGCCCTGGCAGACCAGCCCCAGGAGATTGAAGAGCGGTTTTACATGGACCTGGCCTTTGGCACGGCTGGCCTGCGCGGCCTGCTGGGCGCCGGAACCAACCGCATGAACCGTTACACGGTGGTGCGGGCAGCTGACGGGTTTGCCCGTTACCTGCTGGGCAACGGCCGCAAGGCCCGTGAGCAGGGGGTGGTCATTTCCTACGACTCCCGGCATGGGTCCGCCCACTTTGCCCAGTTGACTGCCGCCGTCATGATCGGCCACGGCCTGCGGGTCCGTTTGTCTGACCGGCTGCGGCCGGTCCCCATGCTGTCCTTTGCCATCCGTAAATTCGGGGCCATCGGCGGCGTCATGATCACAGCCAGCCACAACCCGGCCTCCTACAACGGCTTTAAAGCCTATGGGTCCGACGGCGGCCAGCTGCCGCCTGAAGCGGCCGAGGCCGTCAGTGTCCTCATGCAGGAAAAAGGCTGGACCGAGCTGCCCTGCCCGCAAGAGACCGATTGGGCCGGCAGCGTGCTCTTTGAATGGCTGGGAGAAGAACTGGACCGTTCCTATGAAGCCATGCTGCAGCAGCTGGTCATCAACCGGGAGGCCATCCGGCGCCAGGCTGATTTGAAGCTGGTCTACACCCCCCTGCATGGCGCCGCCCTGCGGCCGGTCACCGGTATTTTGCAGGCGCTGGGCTTTCAAGGCTTGCATGTGGTTGCTGAGCAAAAAGACCCCGACCCTGATTTTTCAACCGTGGCCTACCCCAACCCCGAAGAGCGGGAAGCCCTGACCCTGGCTATCCAACTGGCTGAACAAGAGCGCGCAGACCTGGTGATCGCGACCGATCCGGACGGAGACCGGACCGGTCTGGCCGTGCGCCGAAGCGACGGGGAGATGGTTGTCCTCAGCGGCAACCAGATCGGCCTGCTCTTGGCCGACTACATCCTGTCGGCCCACCAATCGGCCGGCACCCTGCCCGCACGTGCCTTCATGGTGACCACCATTGTCTCAACCAAGCTCATGCGGCGGATTGCAGCCTATTATGATATCACCTTGTTTGAATGCCTGACCGGCTTTAAATTCATCGCGGAATTGATCCGTGAACACGATGAAGAAGGGGATATGTCCTTTCTGTTTGGCTTTGAAGAAAGCTTTGGCTACCTGGCGGGCACCGATGTGCGCGACAAGGATGCTGTTGTCACCAGCATGCTGATTGCTGAAATGGCAGCGGCTGCAAAAGAGCAGGACAGGACCCTCTACGACCAGCTGGAACGCCTGTATCAGCGCTACGGCTATGCGGCTGAAGAAACCATCGCCATCACCATGGCTGGCAAGGAAGGCCTGGAGGCCATCGAGCGGACCTTGCAGGTCCTGCGCGCTGAACCGGACCGTTTCCAGAGCCTGGGGGTCAAGCGCATCCAGGACTACCAGACCGGTGAAGAGCGGTCGGTGCCGGACGGCAAGACCAGGCGGCTGGCTTTTCCCCAGTCTAACGTCTTGCTTTATCAGCTGGACGACCTGGACTGGTTCTGTGTCCGGCCGTCAGGAACCGAACCCAAGCTGAAGCTGTATTTTGGTTGTTATGATGCCCAGGCCGACCGTGCCCGTGAGCGCATGGCCTGGCTGCGTGACACGGTGGACAAGCAGATCCGCAGCCTCCTGGCTGGAGACCTGGCATGACTGTCGACCGGTTCACCCACCTGCACCTGCACACCGAGTACAGCCTGCTGGATGGGGCCATCCGCCTCAAGGAGCTGCCGGACCGGTTGAAGGCCCTGGGCATGCAGGCCTGTGCCATGACCGACCACGGGGTCCTTTACGGCGTGGTTGATTTTTACACGACCATGGTGGCGGCCGGCCTCAAGCCCATCATCGGCTGTGAGGTGTATGTGGCGCCCAGGGGCCACCGTGACAAAGAACCCGGCCTGGATGCCGATCCGGCCCACCTGATCTTGCTGGCTGAAAACCAGACCGGCTACCGCAACCTGATGAAACTGGTGTCCATCGGCTTCACCGACGGCTTTTATTACAAGCCGCGGGTGGACCTGGACCTGCTGGCCCGCCACCACGAAGGCCTGATCGCCTTATCGGCCTGCCTGAGCGGCCCCCTGTCACGTGCGGTGCTCAACGAAGGCCTGGACCAGGCCAAGGCCCTGGCCCTGGAACTGGACCGCCTGTTTGGGCGCGGTTGTTTTTTTCTGGAAATCCAGGACAACGGCCTGGCCGACCAGACGCGGGTCAACAGCGCCCTGGTCCAGATCAGCCACCAGACGGGCATCCCCCTGGTGGCCACCAACGACTGCCACTACCTCAACGCGGAAGATGCCTATGCCCACGAGGTGCTCTTGTGCATGCAAACCGGCAAGCGCATGCAGGATGAAGACCGCATGCGCATGGACTCGGATGCCTTCTACCTCAAAAGCCCCCAGGAAATGGCAAAGGCTTTTGCCGACCTGCCGCAGGCCCTTGAAAACACCATCCAGATAGCCAACCGCTGCCAGGTGGCCTTGTCTTTCGATGACACCCACCTGCCGGCTTTCTCCCTGCCACCGGGCCAGACCAAGGAGGCTTATCTGGAGGCCCTTTGCCTGGCCGGCCTGGACAGGCGCCTGGCTGTCAGCCAGGCCCAGCCCCGCCAGGTCTACCTGGACCGTCTGGGCCATGAGCTGGCCGTGATCAACCGCATGGGTTTCACCGATTATTTCCTGATCGTCTGGGACTTCATCCGCTTCGCCCGCAGCCAGCACATCATGGTCGGGCCCGGCCGCGGATCCGGGGCCGGCTCCCTGGCGGCCTTTGTCCTGGGCATCACCAACATTGATCCCTTGCAGTATGGCCTGCTCTTTGAGCGGTTTTTGAACCCTGACCGGGTCAGCATGCCCGACTTTGACATCGATTTTTGTTATGAACGGCGCCAGGAAGTCATCGACTACGTCATGGACAAGTACGGGACCGACCACGTGGCCCAGGTCATCACCTTCGGGACCCTGGCTGCCCGGGCCTGCATCCGGGACGTGGCCCGGGCCCTGGATGTCCCCTATGTTGAAACCGACCGCCTGGCCAAAATGATCCCGGCCCAGCTGGGCATGACCCTGGACAAGGCCCTGGCCCAGAATGCGGAGCTGCGCCGCGCCTATGAGGGCGGTGGCATGGTCCAGCAGGTCATAGACCTGGCGCGCCGGTTTGAAGGCATGCCGCGGCATGCCTCAACCCATGCCGCGGGTGTGGTCATCTCAAAAGAGCCCCTGATGGAGGTGGCACCGCTGGCCCGCAACGAAGACGCCATCGTGGTCCAGTTTGACAAGAACAATGTGGAGCGCATCGGGCTTTTAAAATTTGATTTTTTAGGCCTGCGCACCCTGACGGTCTTGCGGGACACCGCCACCCAGGTCTTTGAAAACAGTGGCATCAGGCTGGATTTCGACCAGATCCCCATGGATGATGCCTCGGTTTACGCCATGCTGGCCGACGGGCAGACCCATGCGGTCTTCCAGCTGGAAAGCCCGGGCATGACCGCCTTTATGAAGGACTTGCGGCCGCAAAACCTGGAGGATATCATTGCCGGCTTGTCCCTCTACCGGCCCGGCCCCATGGAGCAGATCCCGCGTTATGTGGCTGCCAAGCAGGATCCGGCCCAGATCCGCTATGACCACCCCCTGCTCGAACCCATTTTAAACGTCACCTACGGCTGCATCGTCTACCAGGAGCAGGTCATGCAAATCGTGCGGGACCTGGCCGGTTTTTCCATGGGCCAGTCCGACAAGGTCCGGCGGGCCATGTCGAAAAAGAAGCCGGCTGAACTGGCCGCCTACAAAAACCTCTTCATCCACGGCGGGGTCGACGAGCAAAACAAGCAGGTTGCCGGGGCCCTGGCCCGCGGCGTTTCCTTGCAGACAGCCGAGCAGATGTTTGATGAGGTTATGGCCTTTGCCGGCTATGCCTTCAACAAAAGCCATGCGGCCGCCTATGCCCTGATCGCCTACCAGACCGCCTGGTGTAAAAAACACCACCCGGTCGAATTCATGGCGGCCATGCTCAACAGCTACCTGGGCAACCTGGACCAGGCCGCCTCTTATGTGCGCGTCTGCCGCCAGCTGTCCATCCCGGTGCTGCCGCCGGATATCAACCGCAGCCAGACCCGCTTCAGCACCGAAGCGGGGGGCATCCGCTTTGCCCTGGCAGCCGTCAAAAACGTCGGTTCCTCAGCCATTGAATCCCTGATCGAGGAGCGGACCGCCAAGGGCCCCTTCCGCTCGTTCGGCGATTTCATGCGCCGCATGAGCGAGCGTGCCTTGAACCGGAAGATGATCGAAAGCCTCATCCGCGCCTCCGCGTTGGACGGCTTTGGGATCAGCCGCTCCAAGATGATTGCCGTGATCGAACCCTTTGCCAACCAGCTGGCTGCCCGGCAGCGCCTGCGTATGGATGGGCAGTTGTCGTTGTTTGACCTGGCCGGTCAAAGCGACCAGGATGACCCAGAACCCGATTACCCCAATGTGCCGGCTTTCAGCCGCAGCGACCGCCTGGCCATGGAAAAGGAGGTGCTGGGCCTTTACATCAGTGGCCACCCCCTGGACGACCATGAGGCGGCCATCCGCAAGCTGACCACGGCCAGCAGCCTGGACCTGCAGCAGGGCGGGGAGGCGGCCGACGCCCTGGCACCGGCCCTTGAAGACGGCCAGGCGGTGCGCATGGCCGGCATGGTGATCAAGCGGCAAAACAAGCTGACGCGGAGCAACGAATGGATGAGCTTTGTCACCATGGAGGACCTGCTGGGGGTTTTCGAGGTCCTCTTTTTCCCGGCCCTTCACAGCCGCAGCCAAGACCTCTTGCAGGAGGGTGCTGTCTTGTGGATTGCCGGCCGTTTGAGCCTGAGGGAAGACGAGCAACCCAAGCTCATCGCAGAAGCGGCCGGCCTCATGACACCGGATATGACGGCCCTGCCTGCAGATCTGGCCCCGCTACCGGCCCGCAGGCAACCGGCCCGCCACACGCAGCCGGCGCCAACTCCGGCCCGGCAGGCGGCCGGCCACGTCCGCCTGTGCATCCGCTTTTACGGGCAGCCGAAGACGGCCGCTTTCGACCAGCTCATGGCCACCTTGTCTTATTTTCAAGGGCCGACACCTGTCCGCCTCTACCTGGAGCCAGGCGGCAAGACCCTGGACCTGCCGGCAGACCGCTGGGTGAGCCTGGACGATGCCACCCTCAAACGTCTGGCCGACCGCTACGGCGCCCAAAACCTGGTTTTGCTTGCCGACCCGCCGCAGGCCGGGACCTGACTGCCTTGTTTCTGTGGCTGGGAACAGGCTATAATGGACCAGGATAAACGAGAAAAGGAGGGCGGCCGGTCCGGTTGCCAGATCCTATGAGCAAGATAAACAAGCTTCAAACCCTGGGTGTTTTGACCAGCGGTGGTGATGCGCCCGGCATGAACGCCGCCATCCGTGCCGTGGTGCGCGGGGCCATCCATGAGGACCTGCGTGTCTTTGGCATCCGACGAGGCTACCACGGCCTCTGGCGCGGCGACATCAAGGAACTGGACGGCCAGTCGGTGTCCGAAACCTTGCAGCGCGGCGGCACCTTCCTGATGACAGCCCGCAGCAAAACCTTCCAGACACCGGCGGGTGTGCTTAAGGCCATGGAGATGGCCCGGGTCTTCAACCTGGATGCCCTGGTGGCCATCGGCGGCGACGGGACCTTCCGCGGGGCCCGTGACCTGGCCCGGGCCGGCATGCCGGTCGTCTGCATCCCGGCCACCATTGACAACGACATCCCCTGCACCGATTACGCCATCGGTTACGACACCGCCCTGAACACGGCCATGGCAGCCATTGACAAGTTGCGTGACACCGCCATGTCCCACGAACGCTGCAGCGTCATTGAGGTCATGGGCCGCCAGGCCGGCTACCTGGCCCTCAACGTCGGCATCGCCTGCGGGGCTGAAGTGATTTTAATTCCAGAAGTGCCCAGTGACTTTGACCGCGATGTGATCAAGGTTATTTTACAAGGGCGCAACAGCGGCAAACACCATTACATCGTGGTCATTGCTGAAGGAGCCGGCAGCGCCACTGAACTGGCTGAGCGGATT
>CAYXIM010000062.1:0-11326 GCA_964465385.1 uncultured Oscillospiraceae bacterium | reverse complement strand
GTCAAGCGGTCAAGACGCCGCCCTCTCACGGCGGAAACAGGAGTTCGATTCTCCTTAGGGTCACCACAGCCATGCTGGCGCGTCAAGCACCGGCATGGCTTTTTTAAGGCCGGATATCACACACAAAGACCAGACCACAGGGGCACCTGCCTCGCCTGTGGTCTTTTGTCTTAAGCGCTTTAAAGCCTTTGTGGTGGCTGGCGCCGCCTGTGTGGGTCAGCCCAGGCCGTAAACGGCCGTGACCACTGCCTCAACGTCCCGGATCTCTTGAGACACCGGGGTGTGGTCGGGGCTGGTGACCGGGCCATGACCTGGACCATGACAGCCGCCCTGGGCGCCTGGCCTGCAGGACCTCCCGGTCCAGGGTTTTGACTCCCAGGTGCAGCTGGGCCTGGTCAAGCTTTAACCGGACCTTGCCCAGGCCTTGCATCCAGATGCACGTGTCTGCCGTCGGTGCTTATCCCTTCTTCCCTGCGACCCGCTGCCCGCAAGCGCAGCTAGTGGCGCTCCTCCATGGGGGTGTAGGGGCGGCGGCGCTGGACGTTCTTGTAGGCCGGCCGCATGATGCGGCAGCCGCTGACCAGTTCCTCGATGCGGTGGGCGCTCCAGCCCGCGATCCGCGAGACAGCGAACATGGGGGTGAACAGTTCGGGCGGGATGCCCAGCATGTCGTAAACGAAGCCGGCATAAAAGTCCACGTTGGCCGACACCACCTTGTCGTTACGCTTTTCAGAACGGAAGACCTCCGGGGCGATGCGCTCGGTCAGCAGATAGAGCTCGTAGCGCTCTTCCTGCCCTGATTCATAGGCCAGGGCCCGGGCGTAGTCGCGCAGGAGCTTGGTCCTGGGGTCGGACAGGGTGTAGACGGCGTGGCCGATACCATAAATGAGGCCGCTGCGGTCAAAGGCCTCGCCGCGCAGGATGCGTGTCAGGTAGTCGGCGATCTCCATTTCGTTGCGCCAGTTGTGGACGGTGCGCCCCAAATCCTGCATCATGTTGTAGGCTTTGCCGCTGGCGCCCCCGTGCTGGGGACCCTTGAGCGAGCCGATGGCGGCGGCCATGACCGAGAAGGTGTCTGAACCGCTGGAGCTGACGGCGTGGGTGACGAAGGTCGAGTTGTTGCCGCCGCCGTGTTCGGCATGCAGGACCAGGGCCAGGTCCAGGACCCGGGCCTCCAGCTCGGTGAACTGGCCGTCCGGCCGGATCATGGCCAGGACGCTTTGTGCCGTGTTGTGGCGCTCGTCAGGCGAATGCAGGTAGAGGCTTTTTTTGTCGCAGTAGTGGCGCTTGGCCATGTAGGCGTAGGAAATGAGAACCGGAAAACGGGCGATCAACTGCGTGCACTGGCGCAGGACATTTTCGATGGCCAGGTTGTCCGGGTCGGGGTCATAGGGGTAAAGGGCCAGGACGGTCCGGGCCAGCTTGTTCATGATGTCCGGGCTGGGGGCCTTGAGGATCATGTCCTCGGCAAAGTTATGCGGCAGGTCCCGGTAGCTGACCAGCAGGCGCTCAAAGGTCCTGAGCTGCTTTTGGGTGGGCAGCTCCCCGAACAGGAGCAGATAGGCCGTCTCTTCAAAGCCAAAGCGCTTGTGCTGGTAAAAGCCGTTGACCAGGTCCTGGATCTCCATGCCCTGGTAGAAGAGGCGCCCCTCAGACGGGATGCGCTCGGCATCGTCCATGATGTAGCCGTAAACCTCACCGATCTCCGTCAGGCCGACCAGGACGCCGGTCCCGTCGTCGTTTCTCAGGCCCCGCTTGACGTTGTAGCGCTTGTAGAGGGTGGGGTCGATCTTGTTGCTGGCGGCCGAATCAGCAGCCAGCCTGCGAATCAGGTCCGCTCTTCTTTTTTCATTCATGGGTTGCCTCCCCCTCCTGGCGTGTCAGGTGCAGCAGGCCGCCTGCCCGTAAAATGGCCTTTTGCCGTTCGGACAGGGGCAGCGAACAGGTGAAACGCGTCTGTTTGCTGGTGTTGATGACCTGGACATGGGCCTGGTCCAGCTGGTCGGGCGCCTGCGGGATCAGCAGCTGGTCCAGCAGGTCCAGGCTGTCGTAATCATCCGGGTTGTCAAAGACCAGGGGCAAGATGCCGTTGTTGACCAGGTTGGCCAGGTGGATGCGGGCAAAGGACTTGGCGATGACCGCCCGGACGCCCAGCTGCAGGGGGGCCAGCGCGGCATGTTCGCGGCTGGAGCCCTGGCCGTAGTTGGAGCCGGCGATGATCAGGCCGCCGCCCTGTGCCTTGGCCCGGGCTGGAAAGTCCGGGTCACAGGGGGTCAGGCAAAAATCCGCCAGGTAGGGCACGTTGGAGCGGAAGGGCAGGAGGCTGGCGTTGGACGGCATGATGTGGTCGGTGGTGATGTTGTCCCCCACCTTGATCAGGGCCGCGCCGGTCAAGTCCCCCGCCAGGGGCTGGCTGAGGGGAAAGGGCTTGATGTTGGGGCCGCGGACCACCTGGACGTCGCTGCCCGGGGGGGCCGGCGCCAGGATCAGGTTGTCGTTGACCGTGAAGGTCTCGGGCTGGGCCACCACCGGTGCCTGGGCTGAGCCGCTGGACGGGTCGGTCAGGACGCCGGTCAGGGCGCTGACGGCAGCCACTTCCGGGCTGACCAGGTAGACATCAGCCGACGGGGTGCCCGAGCGGCCGAAAAAGTTGCGGTTGTTGGTGCGCAGCGACACCGCCCCGGTCCGGGGTGCCTGGCCCATGCCGATGCAGGGGCCGCAGGCCGATTCCAAAATCCGGGCGCCGGCGGCGATCAGGTCGGACAGGGCCCCGTTGTCGGCCAGCATGTTCAAGACCTGGCGCGAACCCGGTGCGATAACCAGGGACACATCCGGGTGCACGGTCTGGCCCTTGAGGATGCGGGCCGCTTTCATCATGTCCTGGTAGGAGGAGTTGGTGCAGCTGCCGATGGCCACCTGGTCGATGCGGATGGGGCCGATGTCGGCCACAGGCGCCACGTTGTCCGGGCTGTGCGGCCGGGCCGCCAGGGGGACCAGCTGGTCCAGGTCAAGCTGGATGACCTGGTCATAAACCGCGTCTGCATCCGCCTGCAGGGGCTGGTAGACGGCTTCGCGCCCCTGGGCGGCCAGGAAGCGGCGCGTTTGTTCGTCACTGGGGAAGACCGAGGTGGTCGCGCCCAGTTCGGCGCCCATGTTGGTGATGGTGGCCCGTTCGGGCACGGTCAGGCTGGCGATGCCGGGGCCGCCGTATTCGATGACCGCCCCCACCCCGCCTTTGACCGACAAGCGGCCCAGGAGGGCCAGGATGACATCCTTGGCACTGACCCAGGGCTTGAGGCTGCCGGTCAGCTCCACGTATATGATCCGGGGCATGGTCAGCCAGTAGGGCGAGCCGCCCATGGCCACAGCCACGTCCAGGCCACCGGCCCCGATGGCCAGCATGCCCAGGCCCCCACAGGTGGGTGTGTGGCTGTCAGAGCCCAGCAGGGTCTTGCCCGGGATGGCAAAGCGCTCAATGTGGACCTGGTGGCAGACGCCGTTGCCGGGCCTGGAGAAGAGGATGCCGTATTTACGGGCCACAGTTTGGATGTAATGGTGGTCGTCGGCGTTTTCCGGTCCGGCCTGCAAGGTGTTGTGGTCCACATAGGCCACGGATAGGTCCGTGCGCACGCGCGGCAGCCCCAGGGCCTCAAATTGCAGGTAGGCCATGGTGCCGGTTGAGTCCTGGGTCAGGGTCTGATCGATGCGGATGGCCACATCCTGGCCGGCTTGCGCCGTTCCCGCGACCCGGTGGTTGTCAATGATTTTTTGTGCTAAGCTTCGTCCCATTGCCTGTGTCTCCCTTCGTACCGTGCGCGTGGACATGAGCGTGTAAATGTTCCGATTATATCACATCAGGGCCCCTGGGCTCAATCTTTGGCGTCCGCCGCTTGCACGTCGTGCCTTTTTTCAGCCAGCAGGTAACAAAAAATGGCCGCTGCCGCAGACACATTGAGCGACTCAGCCTGGCCCGGCATGGGGATGCGGACGGTCCGATCGGCCAGGGCCAGGGCCTGGGGGCTCTGGCCGTGGGCTTCGTTGCCGATGATCAGGGCCTGGCCACCGGCAGGCAGCTGGCTGGCCAGGTCGGTCCCCTGGCCGTCTGCTGCCAGCAGGGGCAGCCCGGCGCCCTTGAGCCAGGCGGCAGCCGCCGCCAGGTCATCGAAGAGGGCCAGGGGCAGCTGGAAGCAGGAGCCCATGGAGGCCCGGATGACCTTGGGGTTGACCGGGCGGACGCCCCCCCGGATGATCAGGACGGCGTCAAAGGAAAAGGCGTGGGCCGTCCGGATGACGGTGCCCAGGTTGCCCGGATCGGCCAGGCGGTCGGCCACCAGGTAAAGGCCATCGGGGCGGGCTGGCCCAGCCGGCGGCCCAAAGGCCGGTTCGGCCACGACCAGGCCAATGCCCTGGGGGTGTTGGGTTTCGCCAAGCGAGCGAAAGAGGTCGTGGGGCAGCAAGGCCTTGTCGCTTTCAGCAAGCGACCAGGCAAAGGCCTGGGCGGCCTCGCTGGCCTGGTCGGACAAGAGGACGGCCTCGACCGCCACGCCAAAGCGGACGGCGTCCTGGCACAGGCGCAGGCCCTCCAGGAAGACCTGCCCCTTGGGGCGGCCGGGCGCCTGGCGGCTGATGGCCAGCCAACGCCTGAACTGCGGGTTTTTTCGGCTGTCGATGCGGTGGACCACCCTGTCCCTCCTTGCACGAAAGGACGGGAAATCCCGTCCTTTACCTGTGATGCCTGCGGGTTACCCCGAATGGTGTGTGTCGCTTACAGGGCCGCTTTGGCCTTGGCGCACAGCTGGGTGAAGCCTTCCGGGTCGCGCACGGCGATGTCCGCCAGGACTTTGCGGTCCAGATCAATCTGGGCCCGGTTCAGGCCGTTCATGAAGCGGCTGTAGGACAGGCCATTGAGCCGGGCGGCTGCGTTGATGCGGGTGATCCACAGCTTGCGAAACTCCCGTTTCTTGTTGCGGCGGTCGCGGTAGGCGTAGTCAAGTGACTTCATCACCTGCTGGTTGGCGACGCGGAACACACGGCTTTTATGTCCAAAATAGCCCTTGGCTTGTTTGAGTACTTTTTTATGGCGGGCACGGGTCTGGGTGCCTCTTTTCACTCTTGACATGATGCTTTCCTCCGTTTTCTAGCCTGTCAGCATCCGTTTATTTATACGGAATCATGTTCTTGATCACGCGCTGGTCCTGGGGTGAAGCCACCAGCGTCTTGCGCAGGTTGCGTTTGCGCTTGGGCGACTTCTTGGTCAGGATGTGCTTTTTGTAGGCCTGAGCGCGAAGGACTTTGCCAGTCCCGGTTACTTTAAACCTCTTCTTGGAAGAGCTGTGTGATTTTTGCTTGGGCATAACCCTTATCCTCCTGTGTTCGTTATCTACACGCCGGCCCGCATCAGTGCGGTGCCAGATACATGACCATGTTACGGCCTTCTACACGCGGCTGCCGGTCGATCTGGCCGTGCTCGGCGCAGGACTCGGCAAAGCGGCGCATGACATCATAGCCCTGGCTGGTGTAAGCCATCTCCCGGCCACGAAACTTGATCACCACTTTGACCCGGTCACCGTCCTGCAGGAAACGGCAGGCGTTCTTGGTCTTGTAGCCAAGGTCGTGCTCTTCCGTGGTCAAACGGAAACCAACCTCCTTGACGCTGGTGACTTTCTGGTTCTTTTTGGCTTCGCGTTCTTTTTTGGCCTGTTCAAACTGGTACTTGCCGTAATCCATCAGGCGGCAAACCGGGTTGTCTGCCTGCTGGTTGATCAGCACCAGGTCCAGACCCGCCTCCTCCGCCCGCTGCCTGGCCTGTGCAAGCGGCACAACGCCAATCATTTGACCGTCCGAGTCAATCAGACGGACGTTGGGAAAACGGATTTGATCGTTGACGAGGTGGCCACGATGTTGTTTTGCGATACCCCTACACCTCCAAAATAAAAAATGAGCCGATGCCAGGCATCCGCTCTCCATGAAGATCGTCTCAAGATCAGGTCGTTCATCAGGATGAACCTCTTCGCAGTGCTTGAGGTGAGAAGCGGATGCTTCTGCTTGTTAACAGAAACAGTATAGCCCGCCCGCCAGGGCCTGTCAAGCGATTTTCACGCCAAACAGCTTTCTTGCGAATTGCAAGTTAAACTGAAACGCAATCCTGTACATGGTCTGTGATGTATCAGGGGCTGTACAGGTGGCCCAGGTCATTGAAGGCCTGCATGCGGCCGATGACCGGCCCGTCCGGCTCCTGGCGCATGAAGACAAAGGTGCTGATGCCGGTGTTGCCCGCCACCCGCAGGCGGCTGAGGTCCCGGGTGCCCAGAAGCAGGCAGATGAGGTAGCGGTTAAAGGCCCCGTGGGCGACCACGGCCACCTCTTCCCCCCCGTTGAAGCGGCTGGTCAGGTAGGCCAGCACCCGGTCGGCCCGTTCAAAATGCGCGTCCTTGTCATGCTCATCCGACACGTGGATCAAGGGCTCGGGAACCGGCAGCCCCTGGGCCAGCTGGACCTCAAAGGCGGGGCTGGTTTCGGTCACCAGGTCAGCCAGGTCATAGACGGTGTCCGGATGGGGAAAGCCACATTCGGTCAGCTCCGACAAGACCTCCAGCTGCCCGGCCCCATCGGCTGGCTGCTGGTTGATGATCTGGGCGGCGGTGTGCACGGCCCGGTTCAGGGGGCTGGAAAAGACGTGGTCCAGCGCCCGCTTCGCAAAACGGCCGCCCAGCAGGCGGGCCTGCTGGTGACCCAGGTCGGTCAGGGTTGAGTTGTGGACAGCCAGAACCGACCCCTGGCGGGGGGCCAGGCCGGCGTTACTCAGCGACTCGGCGTGCCGGATCAGGTGCAAGGTCAGGGTTTGTTCAACAAACGGTTTCATGGTTCCTCCTCAAGCTGTCTCATGAGTATAGCGAAGACCGGCGGCCTTGTAAAGAAAGGGCCAGGCCCCGAAAGGCTTGAAAAGAGGCCTTGGCGGGGCTTTTGAGGCCAGGGCGACCTGGTGTCCCCGCCACCGAATCACGTCAAAACAGTCAAAAAAACCAGCCGCCAGGCCTTGTTTTATGCTATCTTGGTAGCAACACATGGCTATGGCTTTCAGGAGGCTCACATGATCTCACGCTACATTGAAAAAAACATGGCAAGCGGGTCCATGATCCGGCAGATGTTCGAGGAAGGCGCCCGCTTAAAAGAACAATACGGCGCCCAGCACGTCTTTGACTTCAGCCTGGGCAACCCCGACCTGGAACCGCCCCAGGCGGTCCACCAGGCCCTGCAGGACCTGGTCAACCAGCCGACAGCCGGCCAGCATGCCTACATGAGCAACCAGGGCCTGGCCAGCACCCGCGGCGCCGTGGCGCGCCTGCATGCGGGCTTGTCGGGCCTGCCCGTCCAGGCTGACGACGTCTGCATGACAGTCGGAGCGGCCGGGGCACTCAACGTCATGCTCAAGGCCATCTTGAACCCGGGCGACGAAGTCCTGGTGCTGGCCCCCTTCTTTTTTGAATACCGCTCCTACATCGAAAACCACGGCGGCCGCATGGTCGTGGTGGCCAGCGACCCTGAAAGCTTGCTGCCGGACCTGGCTGCCATTGGCGCGGCCCTGACCGAAAAGACCAAGGCCCTCATCCTCAACACGCCCAACAACCCGTCCGGCGTGGTGGTCCCCGCACAGATCCTGCAGGCCTTGAACCAGCTCCTGCTGGCCCACAGCCAGCCGGTTCTGGTCTTGTCCGATGAGCCCTATGCCGACCTGGTCTACGACGGCCAGGTCATGCCATCCACCCTGGCCCACCTGGACAACGCCGTCATCTGCACCAGCTGGAGCAAGTCCTTGTCGCTGCCGGGCGAGCGCATCGGCTGCCTGGTCATCAGCCCCCGCTGTCAGGACCGGGCGCAGCTGGCCCGGGCTGCCAGCTACTGCAACCGGATTTTGGGCTACGTCAACGCACCCGCCCTCTTTCAGCGGGTCATTGAACGGGCGCTGCATGCCCGCGTTGCGGTTGAAGCCTATGAAAAAAGAAGAAACCTCTTGTGGGAGGTCTTGACTGAGGCCGGCTTCACGGTCAACAAACCTGCCGGCGGCCTCTACCTCTTTCCCCAGTGCCCGGGGCCGGATGACGTGGCCTTTGCCCACGCCTGTGCCGCACACCGGGTCCTGCTGGTGCCGGGCAGCGCCTTCTGGTTCCCGGGCCACCTGCGCCTTTGTTTTGCCGTCCACGAGGAGACCATCCTGGGCGCGGCGCCCCAGTTTGAGGCCATCGCCAGGCAGGCGGGCCTGCGCTGAGCCTCAGCCGTCCGCCGGCACCCAGAAGACCAGGGCCAGGCCCTGGGCCAGGGTCAGGCGGGCCTGCGTGTGGCCGGCCGCCAGGGCATTGCTGATGCCCAGGCTGCTGCCGCGAACCAGGCTGGCCGCTTGCAAGGGGTAGGACAGGCCCTCATAGGTCAGCCCGTCAACGCTGTCGCTGATGGCTGCAACCGACACGATCCCATCGGCCGCCGGCGGTTTAAGCTGCAAGGTCTGGCCCCCGGTCAGGGTCCAGACAAAGGAGCGGCCGTCGGTCAGGCGAAAGGGGCGATCAACCCGGGCCAGCCGGGCAGCCAGGAGCTGGGTGGCCAGGACGTGGTCGGGCCGGTTGCCAAAGACCCCCAGCAGGTCAATGGCCTGGGGGCCGTCTAGCGGCTTTTTTCGCCGGATGGCCGCCAAGACAGCCAGTTCGGCATCGGTTTCGTTCTTGCGGGGCTGGTGGCGCTCCAGGGGCACCCCGGCCGCCTGCAGCCAGGCCAGGTCTTCTGGCCGGATGGAATCCAGGTCCCCGATAAAAAAGTCGGGGCGGATGCCCAACCGCCTCAGGTGTTGGGCTCCGCCGTCCGCACAAAGGATATCATCTGCTTGTTCCAGGATCGAACGACAGACGGCATCGTCTGCGATCTCTCCAGCCAGAACAATTACCGTGCGCATCGCTTCATGTCCCGGATGGCCTCAGCAGGGTCCGGGTGTCCGAAGACCGCGCTGCCGGCCACCACCAGGTTGGCGCCTGCCTGGACGTTTTCCTTGATGTTGCTGCTTTTGAGTCCGCCGTCGATTTGCAGGTGGATGGGGTGGTCCTGCTGGTCCAGCAGGTCCCGCATGCGACGGATCTTGTTGGTCATGCCGGGGATGTAGGCCTGGCCGCCGTAACCGGGGTTGACGGTCATGAGCAGCACCAGGTCAACAAAGGGCAGGACCTCTTCAATGGCCGACAGGGGCGTGCCGGGGTTGAGGGCCACACCGGGTGTGCAGCCGGCGTCACGGATCATCTGCAGGCCGCGCTGCAGGTGGACGCAGGCTTCGGCATGGATGACGATGCCATCGGCGCCGGCCTTGGCAAATTCACTGATCCACAAGGTGGGGTTTTCAATCATCAGGTGCACGTCCAGCGGCAGCTTGGTGCAGCGGGACAAGGCCTCGACGATGGGCATGCCAAAAGACATGTTGGGCACATAGTGGCCGTCCATGACATCCACGTGGAGCATGTCCGCTTCGTCTTCAATCAGCGCGACAGATGCGGCCAGCTGGGTGAAGTCTGCTGAAAACACGGATGGGCAGATCTGGACGGGCTGCTTGGGATCATAGGTTGGTAACATGTTGGTCCTCCTCTATTTTCATGCGGTCTCCCGCTTTTAGTCCCACTGGTCTTTTTCATAGGCTTCCAGCTGCTGGCGCAAGCTGCGGTAGCGCGCCAGCCGCTCAGGGTGGATCCCGGTCCGGTCAACCGCGCAGCCGGGCTCTCCCAAGTGGCGGCAGTCACGGAAACGACAGGTTCCCTCCAGGCCATCCAGCTCCGGATAACCCTGCGCCAGGGCCTGGGCCGACACACCGGCCTCCTCCAGGCTGAGGGTGCTAAAACCCGGCGTGTCAGCGATGTAGCCTCCGCAACACGGAAAAAAGACCACGCTGCGCGTCGTATGCCGGCCGCGCCCGATCCGTTTGCTGACGGAAGCCACTGACATAACCCTATCATGCATCAGGCGGTTGAGCAAGGTTGACTTGCCCGACCCGGACAGGCCGGCCAGGCTGGCCCGTTTTCCCTTGAGCCAGCCAGACAGCCAGCCAAGGGTGTCGTCCTGATCCGGCCGGCTTTGCAGCTGGGTCAGGCCACTGTTGCGGTAGGGGGCCATAAAGGGCTCAACAGACGCCACCAGATCGGTTTTGGTCCAGATCAGGAGCGGCTCGATCTGGTTGAGCCGGCAGATGGTGATCAGCTTATCCACCATGAGCAGGTCAGGTGGCGGTTCAAGCACCGACACCGTGATCCACAGGCCGTCCAGGTTGGCAACCGGGGGCCGCAAGAGGCTGTTTTTTCGGGGGTGGATGTGGTTGATCTGCCAGGGCCGGTCCACATCGCCGCTGGGCTCGCAGTCGACCCGGTCGCCGGCCGTCGGCACCAGGCCGGTCAGCCGAAACAGGCCCCTGGCGGAAGCAGCGTGAACCTGGCCGGCCGCATCTTCAACCCAGAAGAGGCCGCCCACCCCTTGAAGGACCAAGCCGGTCAAGCGGTCTTGGCTCATTCCTCCTCCGGTGGCTCGGTCGGCATCGGCGTGGGGGTCGGCAGAGGCGTGGGTGTCGGCGCTGTCGTTGTGGGTGTCGGTACTGTCGTTGTGGTTTGGGTGGGCGCCTGCGTGGTCGTCGGCGCTGGCGGGGTCACCGTCGGTTCAGGCACCGGGGTCGGGTTCAAGGCATGTTCGTAATCCTGGCGGCTGCCATAAATCAGGGTGATGCTGGTCTGTGTCTCAACCTCTGTGCCGGCCTCCGGCTCCTGGCGGATGATGACGCGCTTGTTTTCCGGCACATCAGCCGGCAGGCCGGTCTGCGGGTCCACCGAGATGCTGATGGTCGGGCCCAGGACCAGGTCCAGCTCGATCAGCTGGTCCAGGGCGTCCAGATAGGAGCCGCCCACCAGGTCCGGCATCTCAAAGATGGGCACCGGGGTGGGGCTGGGGTTGAGGAATTGCTGATAGTCCAGCTCGCCGCCGTAGCTGAGGGCCACCACGGTCTGCGGCATGACCACCGTGCCCGCGGTGGGCGTGTGCTTGATGATGATCCGTTTGTTTTCCGGGATCTCCAGCGTTTTGTCTGTTTCAGGGTCCACGGCCAGGTTGGTCAGGGGGCCCATGACCAGGCCCAGGTTGATCAGCTCGTCGCGCACCTCCAGGAAAGGCAGGCCGGAAAAATCAGGCACCTCGATGGTGGGCAGGCCCTCGCTGACAAAGAGGATGATCTCGCTGCCGCGGGGGGCGCTGGCGTGGGCCGCCGGGATGGTCTTGATGACATGCCCCTTGGGGTAGTCCGAGTATTCATGGCGCA
>CAYXIM010000061.1:6356-11955 GCA_964465385.1 uncultured Oscillospiraceae bacterium | reverse complement strand
CCGCACGGGCCACCGAAGCCGCTTCTTGAAGCAGGCGGGTGTCAGCCTGGGGATGGATACGCTTGATCAGGCGAGACAAGGTGGGGTCCGGCCCCAGTTCATAAAAACAGGTGACCTGGTGGCCAGCCATGGCACGCACCTGGTCGATCCAGCGCACCGGCTGGCACAGGTGTCGAGCCAAATGCTGCGGCCAATCCCAATTGGGACCAAGCGGCTGGCCTGTCAGGTTGCTAAACAGAAGGCCCCGTGGCCTTTCGAAGGTCAAGGTTTGCGCGTAATCCTGCAGGCGATCCGCCGCCTCCTGCATAAGGGGGGTGTGACAGGCCCCCTGGACGGCCAGGGGAAAGATCCGTTTGGCCCCGGCTTGAAGGCAACGCTCGCAGCAGGCCGGCAGCAGATCGGCCTCACCCGATAACACGGTCTGGCCCGGCGCGTTCTCGTTGGCGATGAAAACCCGGCCCCGCCAGGCCGGTTCCTGGACGATCTCTCGCAGCTGTTCAAGATCCAGCCCGACCACGGCTGCCATGGCACCTGGTTGCCGCTGGGCCGCCTCCTGCATCCACTGGGCCCGCTTGTGAACCAGGCGGATCAGGTCTGGCCAGGCCAGCACCTCACTGGCGGCCAGGGCCGTGTATTCACCCAGTGAAAAGCCAGCGTAGGCCCAGCGATCAGCTGGCCAGGGGCCGGCAGCCTGCTCTTGGTAATGGGCTTTTAGCGTGTCCCACAGGGCCAGGCCGAAGGTGACGATGGCTGGCTGGGCATAAACGGATTGGGCAAGGTCCCGGTTTGACAGGCCGTGTACGGCATAACCCAGGAGGTGTTCTGTCTTTTCATAAAGCTGACGGGCTGGCGGGCTGGCCCAGACCAGCTCCTGGCCCATCTGTTCTTTTTGAGACCCCTGACCTGAAAAAACAAAAGCAAGCATGACACACCTCGTTGACAAAGTGAAAGAAGATCCGTATTCTATATTTGATCATCAAACAATTTGATAATCAAACAAGATCAGCATAAAGCAAAAACCAGCCAAGATCAAGCGATCGTGCGGCAAGGGAGAGACACCATGCAACTCAACCTGATTGGAACAGGCCGATACCTGCCCCAGCTCAAGCTGACCAACGCCATGCTGGCCCGGCAGGTGGACACCAGTGACGACTGGATCACCAGCCGAACCGGTATCTCAGAACGCCGGCTGACCAGCGGGGAGCCCACCTGGTACATGGCCGTCCAGGCAGCTCAAAGAGCTCTTGAAGCGGCTGGCCTCACAGGATCGTCCATCGATGCCATCCTGGTCACCACCTGCACCCCCGACTACTATTTCCCATCGACCGCCTGTATCGTCCAGGCAGAACTGGGTGCCAGCCGGGCTTTTTGCCTGGATCTCAATGCGGCCTGCACCGGCTTCATCCACGGCCTGGACCTGGCCGCCCGTTACCTGCAGGACCCACACATCCGCACCATCTTGCTGGTGGCCAGCGAAACGGTCAGCAAGATCACCGACTACACCGACCGGGCCACCTGTGTGCTGTTCGGAGACGGGGCCAGTGCGGTTTTGTGCACCCGTCAGGGCGGCGAAGGGGCCTTGCTGGCAACGGTGCTGGGTGCGGAAGGCGACAAGGCCCGGGCCCTGGTCAGCCGGGCCCTGCCAGTCAAACACCCCTTTCTGGATCCGGCTGCCATCTGGCCGGACCGATATGGCCAGGGCCAGGGGCCCGGTCTGGGTATGGACGGGCCAGATGTCTTCAAGTTTGCCGTGCGTGTCCTGGTTGATGCGGTTCGGCAGGCAACGGACAAGGCCGGCGTGGCGCTGGCGGATCTGTCTTTTGTCATCCCGCACCAGGCCAACCAGCGGATCGTGGAAGCGGCAGCCAAGCGGCTGGGCCTGTCCACCCAGCGGCTGGTCTCCAACCTGTCCCGCTACGGCAACACCTCGTCCGCCAGCATCCCGCTTTGCCTGGATGAATTGATCCAGGCGGGCCAGCTGGTCCGCGGTCAATTGATCGCCTTGTGCGGTTTCGGGGCCGGGCTGACCTATGGCGCGGCGGTCTTACGCTACTAACCCATGCCTGTATAAAGGAGTTTTTTTATGATAACTTTGTCTGAACGCTTGTCTTTGACCTACCCCATCCTTCAAGGGGGCATGGCCTGGATCGGAAGGGCCCGGCTGGCCGCCGCCGTCTCCAACGCCGGTGGCCTGGGCTTGATCGCAGCCGGTTCCATGGGGCCCGAGCAGCTGCGCCAGGAAATTCAAAAAACCCGGCAGTTGACCACGCATACCTTCGGGGTCAACCTCATGCTGATGAACCCCCTGGTTGACCAGCTGGCAGACGTGGTTTGCCAGGAAGCGGTCCCCGTGGTGACCACCGGAGCCGGGTCACCCGGCAAGTTCCTGCCCGCCTGGAAGCAGGCAGGTCTCTTTGTCATACCGGTGGTGGCCTCCGTTGGCCAGGCACGCCGGGTGGAACAACAGGGGGCCGATGCGGTGATCACCGAAGGCACCGAAGCAGGCGGTCACATCGGCGAGCTGACCACCCTGGCCTTGTTGCCCCAGGTGGTCGATGCGGTGCGCATCCCGGTCATCGCAGCCGGCGGCATTGCCGACGGCCGCGGCTTGGCGGCGGTCTGGATGCTGGGGGCCAGCGGGGTCCAACTGGGCACCCGTTTCCTGGTCTGTGATGAGTGCGAGGTCCACGAACAGTACAAGGAAAAGATCCTGGCCGCCCGGGACATCGACACAGTGGTCACCGGCCGGCGCGGCGGCCACCCGGTCCGCAGCCTCAAAAACCCCCTGGCACGCCGGCTCATCCAGCTGGAAAACCAAGGGGCAGGTTTTGAAACCCTTGAAGAGCTCACGGTGGGGTCCTTGCAACGGGCTGTTGAAGATGGGGACCTGGAACAGGGGTCTTTTATGGCCGGTCAGGCCGCTGGCCTGGTCACCAAACGCCAAGCGGTGGCCGACATGATCCAAGAACTCTTTGAGGAAGCGGCCCGCCTGGCCGGCGACCGGCTGATCAGCCAGGTGCCCGGCTTGAAAGGAGGGGGCTAAACATGTTGGCGTTGATCACGGGCGCCTCCAGAGGCATTGGGGCGGCAACGGCCCTGCGCCTGGCGGCGGACGGTTTTGACCTGGCCCTGACTTACCGGCAAGAAGCAGAAAAGGCCCACGAGGTGGTCAAGGGCTGTCGGCAACAGGGGGTCCGGGCCCAGGCTTTCCCGGTCGATCTGACCGACGAAAAAAGCATTCTGCAGCTGCAGGCGATGGTCCACGACCAGCTGGGGCCGGTGGCTGTTCTGGTCAACAATGCCGGCATGAACCGCGATGGCCTCAGCCTTCGCATGCCGTTGGAACAGTTCAGCCAGGTGGTTCAAGCCAACCTGACGGGCACCTTTCTCATGTGCCAGGCCTTTGTCCGGGACATGATCAAGGCCAGGTCTGGCCGTATCATCAACCTGGTGTCAGTGGCGGCTCTTTACGGCAACGCCGGTCAGATCAACTATGCGGCCGCAAAAGCAGGCGTCATCGGCCTGACCCGGACCCTGGCCAAAGAAGTGGCCTCACGCCAGGTCACCGTCAACGCTGTGGCTCCCGGCTGGATCGAAACCGACATGACCCGGGCCTTGCCAGATGCCATCCGGCAAAAGGCCCTGGAGGCCATCGCCCTGGGCCGCTTCGGACAGGCCCAGGACGTGGCTGACCTGATTGGCTACCTGGCTTCAACAAAGAGCAGCTACCTGACCGGTCAGGTCATTGAATTATCAGGAGGGTTGTCCTTGTGATGGCACACAAAGAAAAACCACAAGAAGCCGCCCGCCGGGTGGTGATCACAGGCGCCGGCCTGGTGACACCCATCGGCCAGAGCGTGGAACGCTTCTGGCAGCAGCTGACCGCCGGCCAGGTGGGGATCAGCCCGCTGCCGGAAAACCCGCTGCTGACCGGGCGGGTCAGCCTGGCCGGTCAGGTCCAGGCTTTTGATCCCTTGTCTTTCTTAGACCGCAAGGAAGCCAGGCGCATGGACCGCTGCTGCCAGTTTGCCGTCTATGCGGCCGAGCAGGCGGTGATCGACAGCGGGCTTGATCTTGCCACCCTGGACCCCTACCGGGTCGGCGTCACCATCGGCAGCGGCGTGGGTGGCCTCGAAACCATGGCCACCGAATACCGCAAGCTCTACCTGGACGGCGGACCCGCTCGCGTGTCTCCTCTTTTCATCCCCATGATGATCGCCAACATGGCTGCCGGCCATGTCTCCATGCGCTTTTCAGTCAAAGGCAGCAGCACCTGTGTCACCACCGCCTGCGCCTCCGGAGCCCACGCCATCGGTGAAGCCTTCCGGGCCATCAAGCATGGTTACCTGGATGCCTGCCTGGCCGGTGGCGCAGAAGCACCCATCACGCCCATTGCCCTGGCGGGTTTTGACAACATGAAGGCGCTCAGCCATGCCACTGACCCCCTGGCGGCCTCCATCCCCTTTGACCGCCGCCGCGACGGCTTTGTCATCGGCGAAGGGGCCGGGCTGGTGGTCCTGGAAAGCCTGGCGAACGCGCGAAGGCGCGGGGCCCGCATCCTGTGTGAAATCGCCGGCTACGGGTCAACGGCCGATGCCTACCACATCACCAGCCCGGACCCGGATGGTGCCGGGGCGGCCCGGGCCATGGCACTGGCCCTGGCGGAAGCCGGGCTCTCACCCGCTGACGTGTCTTACATCAACGCCCATGGCACCAGCACCCCCTTGAACGACGCCTACGAAACACGGGCCATCCGGAGCGTCTTTGCAGCTGACGCAGACCGCCTGGCTGTCAGTTCAAACAAGTCCATGACCGGCCACCTGCTGGGTGCCGCTGGTGCCGTTGAGGCCATTGCCACCGCCCTGACCCTGGACCGGTCGCTGATTCCGCCCACGGCCGGGCTTGAGGTATCCGACCCCGACTGTGACCTGGACTATGTCCCCAGGCAGGCCAGGCAGCAGGTGGTGCAGGCGGCCCTCAGCAATGCCCTGGGCTTCGGCGGCCACAACGCCAGCTTGTGCTTGAGAAAGGTGAAAGACCATGAACCGGGATGACGTCATTGAGCTCATGAAACACATGCGCCAGCAGGGCATCACCCTGATGGAAACAGAAGCGGACGGGAGCTACCTGCGCCTGGAACGGGGGCGGCCGGACCCGGCTGATCCCGCGGACCTGGAGGCCCAAAGCCAGGCACCCGACGCCCGGGCCCGGGACGACGACCGTGAACGCGTGATCACGGCACCGATTGTGGGTGTTTTTTATGCCGCCCCGTCACCTGAAGCGGACCCCTATGTGTCGGTGGGCAGCCTGGTGCAAGCCGGGCAAACCGTGTGCATCATCGAGGCCATGAAGCTGATGAACGACGTGACCTGCCAGCTGTCAGGCCGCATCTCGGCCCTGTATGTTTCCAATGGCGACCGGGTTGAGTACGGCCAGCCGCTCATGAAAGTGGAAAGGATCGATTGAATGAAGCGAACACAAATTGAAGGCATCATCCCGCACCGCGAGCCCTTCATCCTCATCGATGAAGTGGTTGAGCTGACCGAAGACCGGGTGGTTGCGCTCAAGCACCTGACCGGAGACGAGGCCTTTTTCCAAG
>CAYXIM010000061.1:0-6346 GCA_964465385.1 uncultured Oscillospiraceae bacterium | reverse complement strand
TGAGTAGCGCCACGATACGTTACCCGAATGGGTCGCGCATTATCGCGGTGCCGGGTAAGCCGGATACGGTGCGGGGGTTTTCGGCGCATGTGTGGATGGATGAGTTTGCGTTTTTTGAGGACCCTGCGGCGACGTGGAAGGCCATTTTCCCCAGTATCCGGTCATGCCCGGTGTGCTCATCATCGAGGCCATGGCCCAGGCTGGCGCTGTCTGCGTGCTCAGGCGCGACGCTTTTCGTGGCAAGCTGGCTTTTTTTGCCGGCATGGACCGCGTCCGCTTCAGGAGGCAGGTCCTGCCCGGGGAGAGCCTGCGCCTGGAGGTGTCACTCAAACAGCTGCGCGGCAGCATCGGCTTTGCCAGCGCCTCGGCCTATGTGTCAGATGAGCTGGCGGCCAGCGCCGATTTGATGTTTGCCATTCAGGATGCCTGACCATGTTTGAAAAAATTCTCATTGCCAACCGCGGAGAAATCGCTGTGACCATCATCCGGGCCTGCCGGGAGATGGGCATCCAGACGGTCGCGGTCTATTCACAGGCCGACGCCCAGGCCCTGCACACCCAGCTGGCCGATGAACGCATCTGCATCGGGCCGGCTGCCGTCCAGGACAGCTACCTCAACCAGCAGGCCATCCTGACAGCTTGTCTGTTGACCGGTGCCCAGGCCCTGCATCCGGGCTTTGGTTTTTTGTCTGAGAACGCCTCCTTTGCAGACCTGTGCCAGCAGTGTGGCATCACCTTCATCGGGCCATCTTCGCAAGCCATCCGGCTCATGGGCGACAAGGCCCAGGCCAGGCTCATGGCCCAGCAGGCTGGCCTGGCCGTGGTTCCGGGCAGCCAGGGGCCGGTCCTGTCTCTGGCACAGGCCCAAGAAGCAGCCCGGTCCATGGGCTATCCGGTCCTGCTCAAAGCGGTGGCCGGTGGCGGCGGCCGGGGCATGCGGCTGGTGCACGCGCAAGCAGATCTGGAGCCTGCCTGGCAACAGGCCCGAACAGAAGCCCGCATCGGTTTTGGGGATGACCGCCTCTATGTGGAGGCTTTTTTGGACCGGCCCAGGCACATTGAGGTGCAGCTGCTGGCCGACCAGCAGGGCCAGGTCATCCACCTGGGCGAGCGCGACTGCTCGTTGCAGCGGCGCAAGCAAAAGGTCGTCGAAGAAGCCTTGTCACCGATGACCACACCGGCCGTCCGCCAGCAGCTGGGACAGGCAGCCGTGGCCCTGGCCCGCCAGGTGGGCTACCAGGGGGCCGGGACTGTGGAGTTTTTGATGCCGGATCCGGACACCTTTTATTTCATGGAGATGAACACCCGCATCCAGGTGGAGCATCCGGTCACCGAAGCCATCACGGGTTTAAACCTGATCCAGGAGCAGATCCGCCTGGCTGCCGGCCAGCCCCTTGGTCGGGACCAGAAAACCATCTGTTTTTCAGGTCACGCCATTGAATGCCGCATCAACGCGGAAGACCCGGTCAACGGTTTTCGACCCAGCCCCGGCCAGGTCACCCACCTGCAGGTGCCGGGTGGACCAGGCGTCCGGGTTGACAGCGCCCTTTATCAAGGCTGCCAGGTGCCGGCAGAATATGACCCCATGATCGCCAAGCTGATCGTCCATGCCGGGACACGGACCGAGGCCATCGCACGGATGCGGCGGGCCCTGACGGAATTTGTCATCGGGGGCATCCAGACCAACATTGAGTTTTTGCTGGCCCTGTCCCGATCCAGGGCCTTTAGCCGCGGCGTCTATGACACGGGCTTTATCGACCGCCACCAGGGGCGCCTGACCGAAGAACCGGAGGAACACACGGATGACTGATAACCCCCTGCGCACCATGCGCCAGCGTCTGGAACTGGACCGGCAGCTTGAAGGCAACCGCACGCGGCCGCAAGCCCCTGCCCACCCCCACAAACCCTATGCCGAACAACGGCCGGTTCCCGTTGACCTGTGGCTCAAATGCACAGCCTGCGGCCAGATCGTGGTGCGTGAGGCCTTTGAAAACCAGGGCAGCGTCTGCCCTTACTGCCAGCACCACTACCGGCTGGATGCGCCCACGCGCCTGCGGCTGATCTGCGATGCGGGCTCTTTTTCAGCCTGGGACATGCAGCTGACCAGTGTCAACCCGCTGGGCTTCTCCGGCTACAGCCAAAAAATCCAACAGCTGCAGCAGCAAACCGGTTTGACAGAAGCCATCCTGACCGGGCAGGCCACCATTGGCGGCAAGCCCTGCGCCATCGGGGTCATGGACAGCCGCTTCATGATGGGTTCCATGGGATCGGTGGTGGGGGAGAAGGTCACCCGCCTCTTTGAACGGGCAGCCGATGCGGGCTGGCCGGTCGTTTTGTTTGTGGCGTCCGGCGGGGCCCGCATGCAGGAAGGCATCTTGTCGCTCATGCAGATGGCCAAAACGGCACAGGCCGTTGCCCGCTTCCAAAAGAGCGGCCAGCTGTCGCTTGCGGTTTTGACCGACCCGACCACGGGCGGGGTGACGGCCAGCTTTGCCAGCCTGGCCAACATCACCCTGGCCGAACCTGGCGCCCTGATCGGTTTTGCCGGCCGGCGGGTCATCGAGGGCACCCTGACCGAGCAGCTGCCGGAAGGCTTTCAACAGGCGGAGTTCTTGCTGGCCCATGGCTTTGTGGACCGCATTGTCCAGCGCGCTGACCTGCGCCAGACCGTGGCCTGGCTGCTGGATCTGCACCACAGGCAGGGGCTGCCTCCAGGCCTTAAAGGCACCCAGGCACCGGGCGATCAGGCCCCGCAGGCGGCCAGCCCGCTGCCGGCATCAGCACGCCTGGACATCATCCGCCACAAGGACCGGCCGGTCTTGACCGATTACCTGCCACTCGTTTTTGATGAGGTCCTGGAGCTGCACGGCGACCGGGCTTTTGGCGACGATGCCGCCTTGTGGTGTGGCCTGGCCAGGCTGGCAGGCCAGCCGGTCACCCTGATCGGCCACCGCAAGGGCAAAAGCCTGCAAGAAAACGTCAGCTGCCGCTTTGGCATGCCGCACCCGGAGGGCTATCGCAAGGCCATCCGGCTCATGAAAGAGGCTGAACGTTTCAACCGCCCGCTGGTGACCTTCATCGACACACCCGGAGCCTACTGCGGCACGGCTGCAGAAGAACGCGGCCAGGGGTCAGCCATTGCCCAGAGCCTTCTGACGCTGGTGGGCCTCAAGGTCCCGGTCATCAGCTTGGTCACAGGAGAGGGCGGCAGCGGCGGGGCCCTGGCCATCGGTGTCGGAGACCGCCTGGCCATGCTGTCCAACGCCCTCTATTCGGTCATCTCACCACGTGGCTTTGCATCGTTGCTTTGGAAAGACCCCAGCCGGGAGCTGGAAGCCGCGGATGCCATGAAGATCACGGCAGAAGCGTTACAGGCACTTGGCGTTTGCGATCACATCCTGCTTGAACCGGGCCAGGGTGCCCACACCAACCTGCCAGCCATGGCCGAAACCATCAAGGTCTTCCTGGTTCAGACCCTGGCTGACCTGATGGCCCGGGACCGGGCGGACCTGCTCCAGGAGCGGGCCAGCCGTCTGCGGTCGTTTGGTTGCTTCGACGGCTGAGGGTGCTTGTTTCTGGCTTGTCAGCCTGTCCCGGTTCGGGGTACACTCACAGGAGCAAGCCAGCCATGATGGGCCTGAAACGAGGTGGACCGGGATGGATGTGTCCGAAAAACGGTTGTCTGTTGACACCTTTACTGAAAACCGCAAACGCCTGTTTGATGCACTGGGTGCGTCTGGCGTCCTGCTTCTGGCAGCAGGCCGCGCACCCCACAAAACAGCTGATGAGGCTTACCCCTTCTGGCCCAACCAGAATTTCTTTTACGCCAGCGGCATCCAGCAGGCTGAGGTGGTGCTGGTGCTGGTCCGCGACAATGACCGGCGGCAGGCCCTGCTATTCATCCCCGAACCGGACCCGGTTTTTGAACGCTGGCAGGGGCACCTGCTTTCCAGCCAGGAGGCAGGCCAGCAGTCGGGCCTTTCGG
Organism: uncultured Oscillospiraceae bacterium; assembly: GCA_964465385.1. Lineage (GTDB taxonomy): Bacteria > Bacillota > Clostridia > Saccharofermentanales > UBA5734 > JAAYBY01. The sequence goes on along the minus strand of CAYXIM010000061.1, from coordinate 2,362 downwards.
CCATCCGCCACACAAGCGAGCTCAAGGCGGCGTTGACGACGCTGCTGGCAGGCGACGGGGTGCAACTCTATCTGGACCACAGCGCCCAGGATGGGCAGATCCAGGAGATCAAAAGCTGGCTGGCAGAAGCTGTCCCTGACACAAGCCAACAGGCCCTGGACGTGGCGCCGGTCTTTGAAAAGCTGCGTATGATCAAATCAGAAGAAGAGTGCCGCATGATCCGCCAAGCGGTCCGGCTGACCGACCTGGGGATCCGGGCCATGATCCGTCGCTTAAAGCCGGGGCTCAAAGAATACCAGTTGTGGGCCGCCTTTTCTCACACCCTGGCCCAGGCCGGGTGCCTGGAGCCGGCTTTTCCCTCTATTGTGGCCAGCGGGTCCAACCTGTTTTGTCTCCACCATACCCAGCCGTTTACACGCATTGAGCCAGGTGACCTGGTGCAAATCGATGTGGGGGCGCGAGTGGGCGGCTTGTGTGCCGACCTGTCCCGCGTGCTGCCGGCCAGTGGCACATTCACGGACCGGCAACGGCTGGTGTATGCTGTTGTCAGGCGCTGCCAGGACACAGCCTTTGACACCATCCGGCCGGGCATCCGCCTGGCGGACATCAATGCGGCCTGCCGGCAGACGGCCCGGGATGGCCTCCTGGAAGCGGGCCTGATCGATGCCCAGACCCCGGTTGCCTCCTTTTTCTGGCACAGCGTCTCCCACCACCTGGGCCTGGACGTGCACGATGTGTCTGACCGCGAGGCCCCCTTGGCGCCGGGCATGGTCCTGACGGTGGAACCGGGCATCTATTTGCCGGCACTTGGCATCGGCATGCGCCTGGAAGATGACGTGCTGGTCACCGACCAGGGCTGCCGCCTGCTTTCCCATGACGTGCCCCGTGAAGCCCATGAGATAGAGGCTTTGATGGGGCAGGCGGGTTGCCAGAACGCGGCTGGGCGGCTATAATCTAAGCACAAGATAAGAGGGGAGCTGGTGTCAACCGGCTGAGAGGATGCAGCGATGCATCGACCCTGGAACCTGATCCGGATAATGCCGGCGGAGGAACGCACACACCAGGAAAGCTTTCCGACAGATCGCCAGCTGACGGGACGCTTTTTTTATTTCGTCCAGGGCGTCAGGATCACATGAAACGGAGTGAGCCACATGAAAAAAGACAACAAGCAAGACACGCGGGAAACCATTCTGGCAACTGCCGGCGGGGGTATGGGGGTTGCGCTGGCGACGGTTTTGTCCCTGATCACCCTCTACCGGATGCCGCAAGGCGGTGAGGTGACACCGGCCGCCATGCTGCCCATCATTTTTTGCGCCCTGGCCTTTGGCCCGGTCTGGGGCATGGGCTATGGCATGGTCTACGGCGTCCTGCAATTTCTCCTGGCACCTTTTCTGACCCACTGGGCGTCCTTCATCATGGACTACCCCCTGGCCTTTGGCCTCCTGGGGCTCAGCGGCCTCTTTGCCGCCCCCAAGGCCCAGCGCTTGTCAGAAGAACGCATCCTGCACCGCCTCAACCCGGTCCCCCTGCCCCGGCTTTTACTGGCGGTCTGGGTGGCCATCGGGGCCCGCTGGCTGACGCACGTCCTGTCAGGGGTCTTGTTCTTCCGGGCCTATGCCCTCGAGGCCGGCCTCAACCCCTGGTTGTATTCGGTCATCTACAACAGCAGCTACCTGGTGCCCGAAGCGGTTCTCACCAGTGCCCTGCTGCTTCCGCTGGTCTTTCTGACCCGGAAAAGGGCGACACGCACGGGCAGGGGCGGCTGACAACCGCTGGCTGTGCCCCGGGCCCCTGCCGGGCCTCTGGCTGTGTTGACAGTCAGGGGCCTTTCTCTTTACAATATCATGTAATCATGAAGCAGGCGATTGACGGGGCAAGGGTTGTCCGGAAGCCGGATAGAGCCAGGGGGTAATCAATGGCAACAAAGTATGTGTTTGTAACGGGCGGGGTGGTCTCCGGAATTGGCAAGGGAATCACGTCCGCCGTTCTGGGTTGCCTCCTCAAGGCGCGCGGCCTGTCGGTTCGCAACCTGAAATTTGACCCCTACATCAACATCGACCCGGGCCTGATGAGCCCGACGCAGCATGGGGAGGTTTTCATCACGGAAGATGGTGCTGAAACCGACCTGGATATCGGCCATTACGAACGCTTCACGGACATGAACCTGGATGCCAGCTGTGACATCACGACCGGCCTCATTTACCGGGATATCCTCCAGCGTGAACGCGAGGGGGGCTTTAGCGGGACGACGGTTCAGGTGGTGCCGCACATCATCAATGAAATCAAAAAACACATCGACGGGGCCCAGCAGGACCAGCCCCTGGATGTCTTGATCGCAGAGGTGGGCGGCACCGTCGGCGAC
>CAYXIM010000060.1:0-12104 GCA_964465385.1 uncultured Oscillospiraceae bacterium | reverse complement strand
CCTTTGCTGCCGACCAGCATGACAGCTTCTTGGCTGATGTAGTACTGGACGGAGATCTGGTCGCCGGCTGCATTTTTACCGAGATAATGATAATATTCGTCCGATTCTGTTTCACTGTAATCTTCTGTGAACTCTCTTTTGATTTGCTTGAGGTAGGCGTCAAAATCAGACACCTTAACCCCTTCTATCATGATGGCTGAACTGCCTTCACTGTCCGTGCTAGAGCTGATCACCTTGCCGCTCTTGAGTTCGGGGAACATGGAGTCTTTCGGCCATTTGCCAGAGCCGATTTCAAATTTTTCGCCGTCTTTACCTTGAACAACGACTTCACCTTTTTCAAGATTAAGATCGATATCCACCTGGCCGTCCTTGCCGCTAAGCACTTTGCCGATCAGTTTTTCGGCGGCTTTTTCAGCGGCCTTTTCGGCAGCCTTGCCTTGCACTTTGCTGGTCAGGTTACAGCCTGCCAATGTAAAGACAAGCATCACCGATACCACTAAAAATAAAACCTTTTTCATGGTTGGCCTCCCTGCTTGTTGCAGACGTGTCGCGCCTGGTGTGGTCAATAGTGAAAGAGCCTGCCTGCTTGACACAGCCGGCTGTTTCAGGCTTTTTGTACACCCTAAGCGTAACACGCGCCAGAAACGCTTTATGGCACAAATCGAACGCAAGCGTGGTAAATCCTTGTTGCTTTGATCCCGATCAGGTGACTTTTTTGAGTCCTGGTTTGTTTTTTGCTACACTTGATCCATCAGCTGGCCTTACTGGCAGCACACATCTGACTCCGGCCTCAAGGATCAAACAAGGAGCATCCGCCATGCAATACCGGACCATGGGACCCAACAAGCAACGCCTTTCCCTTTTTGGCATCGGGACCATGCGCCTGCCCCTGCTCAGGCCTGCGACCGGGCCAGCCGATCCGGGTGCGGTGGACCGCCAAAAAGCCATCCACATGATCCGGACTGGCATCGACCAGGGGGTCACCTATATCGACACCGCCTACCCTTACCACCGAGGCAACAGTGAGCGCGTTGTGGGGCAGGCCCTCAAGGACGGTTATCGCAAAAAAGTTAACCTTGCCACCAAGCTGCCCGGCTGGCTGGTCCAGTCACGTCAAGATTGTGAGCGCATCTTGGATGAGCAACTCAAGAGGTTGCAAGTGGATGAGATCGATTTTTATTTGTTGCATGCCTTGGACCAGGCACGCTGGCAAACCCTCAAAGGTCTGGGGGTCCTGTCCTTTCTGGAAGACGCCAGGCGGGCGGGCAAGATCGGGCAGATCGGCTTTTCTTTCCACGATGAACTGCCGGTCTTTATGGGCATCGTTGACCAGTATGCCTGGGATTTTTGCCAGATTCAGCTCAATTTGCTTGATGAGCACCACCAGGCCGGTGTGGCTGGCATGCGCTATGCGGCACGACGCGGCCTGGGGGTCATCGTCATGGAGCCTTTGCGCGGCGGTGCCCTGGCTCACAAGGTACCAGCCGATGTTCAAGCCATCTGGGATCAGGCCCCGATCAAGCGCAGTGCTGCCGAATGGGCTTTTCGCTGGCTTGCTGATTTTCCTGAAGTCAGCTTAATCCTAAGCGGCGTATCCACTCAGGAGCAGCTGGAAGACAATGTGCGGATTTTTTCAGACGCCAGGCCACAGGCCTTGACAGCTCAGGAACACGCCCTGATCCGCCGGGTCCAAAACAAATACCGTGAGAAAATCCAGGTGGCCTGTACCGGCTGCAACTATTGTATGCCCTGCCCTGAGCAGGTTGGCATCCCTGACATCTTCAAACACATCAACGAGGCCTTTTTGTTTGATGACCCCACGAGCAGCCGCCAGGCCTATCGCCTTTTAGAAGCGCAAGAACAAGACGCCAGCCGCTGTGTATCCTGTGGCCAGTGTGAGGCCCTGTGTCCCCAGCACCTGCCCATCATTGAGGCTTTGGCCCAGGCCCATGCTTATCTGACAAAAACCTGACGCCTGCAGCCTGTGGCCGGTCAAGCCAGCTGCGGGTCAGGCGCCGGAGCGCCGGCGAAAAAAAAGCGACCACCACAGACAACACCGCATCAACAGCAATGAAGGGCAGGACCCCAAGCTGGATGGCCGCGAACCAGGTCAGTGAACCGCGTACCAGAACGTTTCGAATGAAAAACAAATAACTGACCCCACAGGCATAAACCAGCAACAAGCCTGCCAGGCTGATCACAGCAGCCTGCCAGCGTTTGAGGGCGTCGCGCGCTGGGTCGATCCGGTCCGTTGACCAGCCGATCAGGGCTGCCCCCAGCAGCAGGCCCGGCAAATAACCAAAGGTCGGGTGCAAGGCATAAAGCGGGCCGCCACCACTGGAAAAGACCGGCAGGCCCACCAGGCCCATGATCAAAAAAAGGGCGTGGACCCGGGTCGATTGACGGTAACCCAGAAGCAGGCCAATCAGCTGGCTGGCGGCGGTTTGCAAAGTCACTGGAACCAGCCCCACCGGCAAAGCCAGCTTGCTGCTGATCACCAGCAAAACGCAAAAGAGGGCAACGACCGTCATGTCGTGGGTTCGCGTGCGCATGGGTTCAAGCCTGCTTTCTGTATCCTGCACCGATTGTACCCAAGGTAGCCACTATTGTAAACCAATTTTACTGAATTGGTTTAAATACGGTTACAATTAGACGTGTTCATCGACGTTGAACGGGTTTTCCATGGCCTGGTTGAAGTGTTTATAGTACAAGCTGACCAGCTTCAGGCCCATGAGCACCGGCCGTTTCAGGGCTTTTCGCCGCAACCTTTTGAGCCTGTATTGTCTGGCAAACGCATCGTAACGGTCTTCAAGCCGGTGGTGCTCCGGCAAAAACGGCCGGTCTGATGTCACCAGATCGGGTCCGCTACCTGTCCGGGGATACTGCACAAAAGACACAAACGACAAGGGCTTGCTTTCTGAAATCAAGATAACCATGTAATAAAGGTTTTCTGTTTGTTGTAACTGGTTGACAACTTCCGTCTCAAAGGTTTGCAGGTGCTTGTTGAGCGTCACATAAAAGGTTTTGCCGCTGCTGCGGTCAAAGTCACTGTTGTCAACCACCAGAAGCGGGTCAAAGGCTTCCTGAAGCCGGTCGTGCCACCAAAGGCTTTCTTTGGCCATATGCTGTTTACGCATGACTGGTCTGCTCCTTCTTTTGAGACCGGATGGACACCTGTCCGGAATGCACGGCCACCGTCTTGCCATTGGGCCGTTTAACCAGTAAAGCGCCATCTTGATTGATCGCCAAGGCCTGCCCTTCCCAACTGCCAGCCTCTTCGAGGACAGTCACGGGCTGGCCCAGGGTCTGGCAGCGCGCTTGATAGCCGGGCAGCCAGGCGGCCTGATCTGTCAGCTGTGGCAACCAAAAGGCCAGTTCAGAAAGAACGGCCTTGAGCACAGCCAGACGCCTGAGGGCGATGCCGTGCTCGATCCGAATGGACGTGGCCACCGGCGACAAGTCGCCTGTAAAATGCGTCTGGTTGAGGTTGAGGCCGATGCCGATGATCAAGGCATCCACCCGCTGTTCTTCCAGGATGCTCTCCACCAAAATACCCCCGATTTTTTTCTGGTTGCCAGCAGCGATCAGGTCGTTGGGCCATTTGAGTAAAACGGGTGGCCCCTGTCCCTGGCGACGGTTTAAAAGCCCATCAAATGCCTGGGACACGGCCAGGCCCACCAAAAGAGGAACCACAGGTAAGAGCGAAGGGCTGGCCTGGGGACGCAAAAGCAACGAAAAGGTCAGGCTCTTTTTGCCAGCAGACAGCCAGCTGCGTCCACGCCTCCCTCTGCCGGTCGTCTGCTCCTCGGTGATAAACAGTGTCCGGTCACCATGGGGCGGCTGATGGATTTCTCGTGCCATCAGGTTGGTTGAGGGCGCAGACCTGCGAAAAACGAGGGCCTGTAGAAAGGCATCGTCCAGAGGCAGCAGGCGCTTGCGCAGCAAGGCTTCTGTCATCAGGTCCGCCTCGTGTAGCAGGCGGTAGCCTTTTCGGGTCCGCCCCTCGATCTGGTGGCCCTGCTGCCTCAGTTTTTCCACCTGCTTCCAGATCACGGCCCGGGAGGTGCCCGTCAGCTGGCTGAGGCTTTCGCCAGACACAAAGCCCTCTGCTGCCCGAAGCAGCTCGAGCAGGCGGATGCTGGGATCTGGATCAGAAACGGGCATGGTAACGGGCCTCCTTCACCTGGTTCGTGCCATCTTGTGCCTATTTTAACATAAGCTGGCTGAATAGACGTGCCAGAAGGCCGGCCTTGCTGTATACTGCTCATATACATCGGGCGGCGACCTGCCATATGTTCAGGAGACCAGCATGATCAAGCGACGCTACCACTTCGTTTTCGCCTTTCTTCGGCCCTTCTTTTCTCTGTTTTTGAAACTCGCTTATGGCTATCGCTGCACCGTTTTTGAGGGCTTGCAGCCCGACCAGCCGGCTTTAATTCTGGCCAACCACAACGGTGCCCTGGACCCCTTCTTTGTCGCCGGCAGTTTCAAACGCCCGATTTTTTATGTGGCCAGCGACCACATTTTTCGTTTGGGTTGGGTCAGCAAGGCCATCCGTTACCTGGTCAACCCCATCCCTATCGTCAAGTCCCAGCTGGACCTGCGCTCCCTGCGACAGATCCGGGAAACCATCCAAGCCGGCGGCCTGGTGGGCTTGTTCCCTGAAGGCAATCGATCTTTCACCGGCCAAACCACCTACATCCCACCTTCGACTGGCAAACTGGTCAAGCAGCTGCGCTGCGCTGTCATTCTCTACCGCCTGGACGGCGGCTACCTGACAACGCCCCGCTGGGCCCGCTATAAACGCAAAGGATATTTTCATGGGCAGGTGGTCGCCCACCTGGATCCTCAAACGATCGCCGCCCTGTCACCTGAAGCCCTTTATGACATGATCCGAGAGGCGCTGTATGTAGATGCCTTTGCCGACCAGGAGAAAAGACCCGTCCCCTACCGTGGCCGAAAGCTGGCAGAATCGTTGGAACGGGTTCTCTTTATCTGCCCCCGTTGCCGAAGCCTGACCACCCTGGTCAGCAAGGCAGATCGCCTGTCCTGCACCCACTGCCAACTGGCAGTCCGTTACACCAGGCTGGGGTTTTTTGAGCCCCTGGATGACTGGTCCCGCCAACAGCACAAAGACGAACACTTTTTAACCACTGTGGCAGCCTGGGACCACTGGCAGCGCGCTGTCCTGCCAGACCTGCTCTTTGAGCAAGCACACCTGGATTTGACGGGGAAACGCCCGTTGTTCGAAGACCAGCAACAACGGCTGGTGCTGACCGAACGTGCCAGCCGCTCCCAGCTTGTGGGTGAAGGCACCTTGCAACTGTATGCCGACCGCTTGTCCTTTCACGTTCAGGTAACGGATGGCCGCAACAAGGTCTATGACTTTCCCATCGACAAACTGACTCAAATCAGCATTCACGGGCCTCAAACCTTGCAGTTCACCACAAAAGATGACCAGGTCTGGGAGGTGCGCAGCCGCATCCGGCGCTCTGCTTACAAGTACCTCCTGGTCTTCCACGTGCTCCAGCAGCGCCTGAAAGGAGAACCTTATGGACTTTACCGCATCTAACACCTCCCTTTGGAATGGCCTGATCCAAATCGGTCTTTTGAGCCTGATGATGCTGGCCGGCAACCTGCTGCGCAGGAAAATCAAGCCCTTGCGCCGCTCTTTGTTGCCAACAGCTGTTATCGGAGGCTTTGTGGCGCTCTTGATGCGCCACCTGGGCTGGCTGCCGCTGGACAAGGTTTTTTTAGAAAGCATGACCTACCACATGACCGGTATCGGCTTCATTGCGCTGGGCCTTCGTGCACCCGCACGCAGCGAACGGGACCGCAGCAAAGAGCTGGCGCGAGATGGCCTCAACAGCGGAGCTCTGATCGTCAGCAATTACCTCTTGCAGGGCATGATCGGCATTGTGGTCATGGTCTTGCTGAGCATAACGGCCATGCCCGACCTCTTCAAGGCGGGCGGCCTCATCCTGCCCATGGGTTTTGGCCAGGGTCCTGGTCAGGCTTTTAATGTGGGTAACACCTACGAGCAGACCTTTGGCTTTACGGGAGGCGGTGCCTTCGGCCTGGCCGTGGCAACCATGGGCTTTTTGTGGGCCAGTATCGGCGGCATTGTCTACCTCAACATCCTGGCCCGCAAAAAAAAGCGGCAGTCCCTTGACCACCAGGCGCAGGTGGCCCTGGATCGCATCCAGGAGCCCATCGGCGATTCGGATGAAATTCCCCTGACAGAGGCCGTCGACAAGTTCACCTTGCAGATTGCCTTTGTGCTGGTGGTCTACCTGGCCACCTACGGCGTCGCATACGTCCTGACCGGCTTATTCACCACCCTCCCCGCCTTGCAGGGGCTGGCCAAATCCATCGTTCCCTTGATCTGGGGTTTCAATTTTCTGATCGGATCCTCGTTGGCCCTGGGCCTGCGGGGGCTTTTGGCCGGGCTTCGAAAAATCCAATGGATGAAACGCAAATACACCAACAACTACATGCTCAACAGAATCTCCGGCAGCGCCTTCGACCTGATGATCGCCGCCAGCATCTGTGCCATCAGCATCGATGACCTTAAAGGGCTCTGGCTCCCTTTCCTGATCATGACCACCATCGGTGGGCTGATCACCTTGTTCTACATCCAATGGATCGCCAAAAAACTCTACCCCAGCTACACCATGGAAGGCATGCTGGCCATGTACGGCATGATGACAGGCACAGTGAGCACCGGGATTTTGCTGCTCCGCGAGGTGGACCCGGCTTTTCGAACCCCGGCATCAAACAACCTGGTTATCGGCAGTTCGGTGGCCATTATCCTGGGCTTTCCCATGCTCCTCATGATCGGCCTGGCGCCCCAGTCCAACCTTATGCTGGGGGTCACCCTGGGCATCTGCGCCCTTTACTTTGCAGGCCTCAATGTGTTCATGTTGCGTCGAAAGCCCCGGCAGGCTGACTAAGGTGTCGACCGGCGCTGACTCAAGGTTTCCAGTGCCAGCTCCAGGTGGTAGGTCCAGGTCTCAAACGGCTTGATGATCTGGTCGTAGCCCTCCTGCAGTTCAACCGCGCAGCCCCTCAGACGGCTGGTTGACGGTTCAAGGCCCAGGGCATAATCGCCTGCTGCCATGGCCTTCCACTGGACCAGAAACGGTAGTTCTTTTCGAGACCAGGACAAGCTTGCAGCCAGACCCAGATCTTTACGGATCAGGCGCACCCGGGTTTGGGGGTCCTGGCCGGGCAGCGGCAGGTGGATATAGACCTGTTCAGGTAAGCCGTCCTGGGGGCTGGTGATCTGGTCGTGCGCATTTAAACCACTTTCGGCAAAGGCATCTTTGGGGATGACGGTTCCGGCCGGAAGCTGCAAGTCCAGTTGCGGCCCCAAAAAGGGATAGCCGAAATTCACATGGTAGAGTAAAAAAACAGGGGTCGGCTGCATGGACAGGTTGGTGACCTGGTCTTCCCAGCGGACCACGGCATCTTCCAGCGACACCCGGATGTGTCGGCGCAGGCGCAGGTGGTGGCCGCCCAGGGCTGATTCGTGCATATCACCGCTGATCTGGATCACGCCTTGTGCCTGGTCCAGGCTGCAGGAGACCCCATCAGCCGCCTGGTTGCTGATCTGCCCGTGCGTCGGGTGGTAAATCCCTTCGTGTTCGCAAGCCGGACCGGCGTTTCTCAGCCCACCTGTAAAGAGCATGCCGCCGGGCCAGGTGGCGGCAAAATGCCCGCTGTCAGGCCGCACCGGCTCATGGGTCAGGGCATTTTTGGACCGGTAACCGATGTTGATGCCCCGGTAGCGCAGGTCAAGCAAATCCAGGGCCCGATCCTGGCAGAACGTGGCTCGCAGCCCGGCCTCGGTTTCCACATCGATCAGGTGCATGCCGGCCCCCGGGCCGTCACACAACGTCAGCCGGCGCACCCGGTTGAGCTGGTCCAAAGATCCGGCATGACGGTGCTTTTCTCGTTCCGGCAGCGGATCAGGCCAGGTCATCTTGCCAGCTCCAAGTCATACTTTGAATGGTTGGGGGCGTTAAGGGCCGGTCACGTCCGTCGGTGCTGGCGGCTGCAATCCGGTCCACCACGTCCATACCCGCCAGCACGGTGCCGAAGGCGGCGTACGAACCGTCCAGGTGTGGGGCATCCTGATGGACGATAAAGAACTGAGACCCCGCTGAATTCGGGTCCGCTGACCGGGCCATAGAGACAGTGCCCCGTTTGTGAGACAGCTGGTTGGGCACCCCATTGGCAGAAAATTCTCCGCTGATGCCATAGCCGGGGCCGCCGGTTCCCGTTCCCAACGGGCAACCGCCCTGGATCATGAAGCCATCAATGACGCGATGAAAGATCAGCCCGTCATAGAAGGCCTGGTCAACCAGTTTTAAAAAATTTTGACAGGTCACAGGGGCCTGGTCGGGGTGCAGGCGAAAAACAATGCGGCCGCCGTCGGCCAGGGTCAGGGTGACCTGGGGGTGTTTGCCTTTTTGTTCGTTCATGTGTTCCTCCTGATTGATTGATGTGCCGCCTGGTTAAAGCAGGCGTTTGTTTTCACGCAGCATCTGGTCTTTGATATCCCACAGTTTTTGGGACAAATCAACAAAATAGGTTTGCGGGTTTTCGAACCGCTTCAAGCTGTCCCACAGACACTCGGTTTCCTGGGCGCATCTCTGGCGGATCTCTTCGATGGGTCTTCGATGAACCACCAGTTTTCCAGCCACAAAGACAGGCTCCAAAAGCCTTCTGGCCGTAAAATTGGTCACGGTCTTGCGTTTCCAGGTGTGCAGGGGGTCAAAAAGGTCGTAAGGCTGCTGGGGATCGATGACCTCGTCGGCCAGGGTGATCACATCTGCAAGGGCTTTGCCGGTGCCCTTTTCATACAAGCGCCAAACCTCTTTGTTGCAAGGGTTGGTGATTTTACCTGTGTTCTCAGAAAATTTCATGCGTGGCAAAACCTGCCCGTCCCGTTCCAGGGCTGACAGCTTGTAGACGCCGCCAAGGACCGGCTCAGCCCGGGAGGTGATCAGGCGTTCACCAACCCCGAAGGAATCAACAGCCGCCCCCTGCTGAATCAGGTTCCGGATGATATATTCATCCAGGGCGCTGCTGACAGTGATCTGGCAATCGGTCAGGCCGGCACGGTCCAGCAGGGCCCGGGCGCGAACCGACAAGTAGGTCAGGTCACCGCTGTCGATACGGATGCCCTTGAGGCGATGACCGCCCGGCTCCAGCACGTCTTTGGCCGCTCGGATGGCGTTGGGGACACCGGCTTCCAGCACATGGTAGGTGTCCACCAGCAAGACGGTCTGGTCAGGAAAAGATCGGGCGTAAGCACAAAAGGCATCATATTCTGAATCAAAGGCCTGGACCCAGCTGTGAGCCATGGTGCCAAAGACCGGGATGCCGAAATGTTCACCGCAAATGGTGCAGGAGGTGCCGCTGGCGCCGGCGATATAAGCCGCCCGGGCCCCCAGCACAGCAGCATCATAGCCTTGGGCCCGGCGGGCGCCAAACTCGAAGATCGGTCGTCCCTGGGCTGCTCGGACGATCCGGCTAGTTTTGGTGGCAATCAGGCTCTGGTGGTTGATGGTGACCAGCAGCATGGTCTCGATCATCTGTGCCTGGATGATGGGGCCACGGACTTTCACGATGGGTTCATGGGGAAAAATCGGCGTCCCTTCTGGGATAGCCCAGACGTCACAGCTGAAACGGAAGGTTCTCAGGTATTCAATGAAACGTTCATCAAAATGGCCCAGATCCCGCAGGTAATTTAGGTCTTCCTGGGTGAAGGCCAGTGTTTTTAAATAATCGATCATCTGTTCCACACCGCACATGATCGCATAGCCGCCATTTTCCGGCACCGTTCTGAAAAAAAGGTCAAACCAGGCGACGGTGTCTGCCATGTCGTGGTCCAAATAGCCCTTGGACATGGTCAACTCATAGAAGTCGGTCAACATGCTCATGTTGGTCCGGTCAATCCATCTCAACGTGGACATCGATCTCACACTCGCTTTCTGTCAGCTGCTGCCGGGATGTGAACAGGGCAGGTTCATAAGAGACGTCTTCCAGGCACAGGCCGTGGGCCGGCATGGTTTTTCCGGCCAAGCGCCGGTCTTTGTTTTCGAAAAGGCTTGATACAGCCTGAGGGGTTTGTTTTTCCTGGCCGACCGCCACCAGGGTACCGACCAGGATACGGACCATGTGGTACAAAAAGCCATCACCGGTGACGTCAAGGGTCATCAGGGGGCCCTGTTTGCGAAAACGCAAGGACTGGACGGCCCGAACCGTGGTGCGGCTGCTGCCGCCCGTGTCACAGAAGGCTGCAAAATCCTTGCGCCCGACAAGCAGGGGTAAGGTTTGCAAGAGCGGCTGGACGTGAAAGGGGCCTGGCAGATGAGCCACCCGATGCCGGCCCAGGGCCGGCCTGACCGGGTGGTTCCACAGGCTGTAACGGTAGGTTTTGCTGAGTGCATCAAAACGCGCGTGAAAATCAGGCGCAACAGCGACCGCCTCCCGGACACAGACATCCGCTGGCAAAACGCTGTTAAGAGCCCGGGCTAAACGATCAACAGGGATGGTGGTCCGGGCTGAAAAATGCGCAACGAGGCTGCGGGCATGCACACCTGCATCGGTTCGGCTGCAGCCCCAGACAGGCACCGGGGCGCCGGCCAAGAGGTCAGCCAGCGCCTGCTGGATGACAGCCTGAACCGTCCGGTGACGAACCTGTTGTTGCCAGCCGTGAAAAGCCGTGCCGTCGTATTCAAGTAGCAAGGCGTATTTTTGAGGGGGACTTGTGAGTTGGTCCGTTTCAACTGTCATCGGTCAAGCACCCCGACCCTGATCCAAATGACCCAGGGCCATCAAGGCCGCACCGATCATACCGGCATCGTTACCCAAGGTTGCCAAGACCAGCTGTGGCTTGGCAACCCCGTGGCCCAGATAGGCTTTGGGGATGGTTTTTTCACGAACCGGGATCAGCAGGGCATCCCCCTCATGGCTGATGCCACCGCCGATGGCGATCATGTCCGGCATAAGAACGTTGATGACGCTGGCCAGTCCTTCGGCAATCATGGTCGTATAGACATCAACGACCTGGCTGGCCACTGGATCACCGGCGCGCATGGCTTCGAAAGCTGTCCGCCCGTCTACAAGCCCCTTGTTTTCATCAATCAGGCCTTGTAGCAAGGACTGGGGGTTGGCCTCTGCCGCCCGCCGGGTCTCCCGGATCAGGGCGGTCGCAGACGCATACACTTCAAAGCAGCCGCGACGGCCGCAGGTGCATGGCTCACCGTCTGCCTGAATGAGGATGTGGCCAATTTCACTGGCAGCCTGGTTAAAGCCCCGGTAGATCTTCCGGTCAATGATAACCCCGCTGCCCACCCCTGTGCCCAGGGTGATCAGGACAGAATGTCTGGCCTTTTGGGTGGCACCGACCATGCTTTCAGCTAAAGCGGCCACATTGGCATCGTTGTCGACAAAAACCGGCAGCTCCAAGGCTTCTTTGAGAATGGCACGGATGGGCACGTCCTGGAAGGGGAGGTTGTTGGCGTAGATCAGCGTCCCGCCGGCTTCATCCGGCGTCCCGGGTGCCCCCACACCCACAGCCACCACATCCTCAAGGCTCAGGTTTTCTTCTTGCAGCAGCTGGCAAGCCAGTTGAGCCATGTCGCAGACGATGGTTTCCTGGCTGCAGGCCACCCGGGTCGGCATGCTGTTTTTACGTAAAAGGCGGCCGGTGTCATCCACCAGGCCCGCTTTTATGGATGTGCCTCCCAGATCGATTCCGATAACCGTTCTCATGTGGCTGCCTCCCTGATTGATCGCTTCATTAAGACTGGCCTTCATTATAGCCCAGCACAAAGGACCCCTTCAAGGGTTTGGGACAGGCCGCTGGGTGCCCAGTGTGCTGTGGTTGCCTGCAGACAGGGGCATCGATCAAAGAGAAGTTTCACACCCCTCAAAAAGGGACCCGGCCACAACGTGTAAAAGGCCGCTTCATCCTCCTCGCGTTGCGCCAACGATGTCTCTCACCGGGCCATCTGGCTGATGCTGCTATTATAGGCGTATAAAAACAGTGTGAGACAAGCGGGCGCGCAACATGTTGGCCAACAGGGTTC
>CAYXIM010000059.1:0-12218 GCA_964465385.1 uncultured Oscillospiraceae bacterium | reverse complement strand
ATCCGTGATGGCCGGTAACACCCACTTGTCAAAGCGCCCTGCTTAAGGTAGAATCTCTAAGCAGGTCTTCACGACAGCATGCGGGTGTAGTTCAATGGTAGAACATCAGCCTTCCAAGCTGATTGCGTGGGTTCGATTCCCATCACCCGCTCCAAAGGCACGGCGGCCCATGGCCGCCCTTTCATTGCGCAGATCTGCCGGATTGGGTATACTAAACACAAGATCTTGGGTCTATAGCTCAGTTGGATAGAGCAACAGCCTTCTAAGCTGTGGGTCGGAGGTTCGAGTCCTCCTAGACTCGCCACAAAACCGTTCAACTGAGAGCGGTTTTCTTTCTTAAAAAACACGGATGGGGATGGATATGACCAAAAGGCAAGCCTACGATAACGAAAGCATTTCTTCTTTGAAAGGAGCCGACCGGGTCCGTTTGCGGCCGGGGGTTATTTTTGGATCCGACGACCTGGCGGGCTGTCAGCATGCCTTTTTCGAAATCTTATCCAATTCGATCGATGAAGCCCGGGAAGGCTTTGGCCAAACCATCACGATCAAACGCTTCCGGGACGGCTCACTGGAGGTCCGTGACGATGGCCGGGGCATCCCGCTTGATTTTAACCCCCTGGAAGACCGCTACAACTGGGAACTGGTTTATTGTGAGCTCTATGCCGGCGGCAAATACCGGACCAACGAAGGGGAGTTTTATGAATTCAGCCTGGGGCTCAATGGCCTGGGCGCCTGTGCCACCCAGTATGCCTCAGAGTATTTTGACGTCACGGTCACCCGCGACGGCTATCGTTACAGCCTGCATTTTGAAAAAGGTGAAAACATCGGCGGCCTGCAAAAAGAAGCGGTACGGACCCGTAAGACAGGGACCGTGCAACGCTGGAAGCCTGACCGGGAGGTTTTCACCGACATCATGATCCCTCTGGCCTATTTCACAGACACCCTCAAGCGCCAGGCTATCGTCAACGCGGGGATCACCTTTGTCCTGGAGGATGAAGCCAGCGGTGAGCAACACACCTTTTTGTACCCGGACGGTATTTTGGGCTATGTCCGCGAGCTGGACCAGGCGGGCGGCATCAGCCAGCCGGTTTTCTTTGAGGGCCAAGGGCAGGGCAAAGACCGTGCCGACAAGCCAGCATACAAGGTGAAGGCGGCGGTTGCCTTTTGCTTCAACAACGAAAACGGCCGGATCGAGCACTACCACAACTCCAGCTGGCTGTCTTACGGGGGCTCTCCCGAACGGGCGGTCCGCCAGGCTTTCACGGCTGAAATCGACCGCCACTTGAAGGAAAATGACCTCTACAAGCAGCAGGAGAGCAAGGTGACCTTTGCCGACATCCAGGACAGCCTGATTTTGGTGTCCAACTCTTTTTCCACCCACACCAGTTATGAAAACCAGACCAAAAAAGCCATCAACAACAGATACATTTACGATTTTCTGACCGACCTCATGCGCACCCATCTGGAGGTCTGGTTTATCGAACACAAGGCGGAAGGGGACCGGGTCCTGCAACAGGTGCTGGCCAACAAGCGCAGCCGTGAATCGGCTGAAAAGCAGCGGCTGAACATCCGCAAGAAGCTGATGGGTTCGGTCGATATGATGAACCGCGTTAAAAAATTTGTGGACTGCCGGACACGCGACACCGATCGGCGCGAACTGTACATCGTGGAAGGTGACTCGGCCCTGGGCTCTTGCAAAATGGGCCGGGACGCAGAGTTTCAAGCCATCATTCCGGTTCGCGGTAAGATCCTCAATTGCCTTAAAGCCGATTACGGCAGCATTTTTAAAAACGACATCATCGTTGACCTGATCAAGGTGCTGGGATGTGGCGTTGAAATCAAATCCCGCCACCAAAAGGATTTTTCGGCCTTCAGCCTGGACAAGCTGCGCTGGAACAAGGTCATCATCTGCACGGATGCCGATGTGGACGGCTTCCAGATCCGCACCCTGATCCTGGCCATGTTTTACCGGCTGATGCCCACCCTCATCCAGGCCGGGCACGTCTACATTGCCGAATCGCCGCTTTATGAAATCACCCAGCGGGTCAAGGGCCAGGAAAAAACCTTCTTTGCTTATTCTGAAGCAGAAAAGGTGGCGCTTTTGGCTGACCTGGGCACCCGGCAGGTCACCTTGCAGCGCTCCAAGGGCCTGGGCGAAAATGAGCCGGACATGATGTGGGAAACCACCATGAACCCCAAGACACGCCGCCTGATTCAGGTGGTGGGGGCCGAGCGCCAGCAGACTGAAGCGGTGTTTAACCAGCTGCTGGGTGATGACCTGGCCGGTCGTAAAGCCTACATTGAAACAAACGGCCATCACTACCTGGATGTTTTGGACATCGGCTGACAGACAGCAAGGAGACGAAAACAACATGTCGGACCACAACCTGCGCCAGCAAGCCATCACAGAAACCATCACGGAAAACTATATGCCTTACGCCATGAGCGTGATCGTTTCACGGGCCATCCCTGAAATTGATGGCTTCAAGCCTGCCCACAGAAAGTTGCTTTACACCATGTACCGCATGGGCCTGCTGGGTGGCGCCCGGACCAAATCTGCCAATGTGGTCGGACAGACCATGAAGCTCAACCCCCACGGCGACCAGGCTATTTATGAAACCCTGGTTCGCCTCAGCCGCGGCAACGGCGCCCTCCTGCACCCGTATGTGGATTCCAAAGGAAACTTCGGCAAGCAGTTTTCCCGGGACATGCAGTATGCCGCTGCCCGCTATACCGAGGTGCGGCTGGACCGCCTGTGTTCGGAACTGTTCGGTGGCCTGGACCGGGACAGCGTCGACTTTGTCCCCAATTACGACAACACCCTCAAAGAGCCCCTCTTTTTGCCGGCCACTTTTCCGACTATCCTGGTCAACAACAACCAGGGCATTGCCGTGGGCATGGCCAGCAACATCTGCTCCTTCAACCTGCGTGAGGTCTGCCAGGCGGCCATCGCCTTCATCCGGGATCCGGTTTGTGACCTGATGGCACTGATGCCGGCACCTGATTTCCCGACCGGCGCCCAACTGCTTTACAAGCAAAAGGACATGAAACGGATTTACAAAACGGGACGCGGCGGCATCACCTTGCGGGCTGTCTACCGGGTTGACCGCAAAAACAACCGCATCGAAGTCACAGAAATCCCCTACACGACCACCATTGAGGCCATCATCGACGAGGTCACCTTGCAGGTCAAACGGGGACGGGTGCGGGAGATCACGGACATCCGTGATGAATCCGACCTGGGCGGGCTCAAGATTTCTTTTGACTACCGCCGGGGGACCGACCCCCAGGCCCTCATGAACAAGCTGTTCCACCTGACCCCCTTGCAGGCCAACTTCCAGTGCAATTTCAACGTGCTCATCAACGGCAGCCCGCGTGTGCTCGGGGTTCGTGCCCTGCTGGGCGAATGGCTGGCCTGGCGCCGCTCCTGTGTGCGCCGTGAACTGGCCTTTGAACGGGACGAGAAGAACAAGCGCCTGCATTTGTTGCGGGCCCTGGAGCTGATTTTGCTGGATATTGACCGGGCGGTGGCCATCATCCGCCAGTCTGAGAACGAAGAGGCCGTCATTGCCAACCTCATGGACGGCTTTGGCATCGACCAGGAACAGGCGCTTTGGGTGGCCGACATCCGCCTCAAGCACTTGAACCGGCGCTATATCCTGCAGCGCACGGCAGACATTGACACGCTGGTCGACCAGCTTGCAGACCTGGAAGACCTGTTGACCAACAAAGCGCGCATGGACGAGCAGATCTGCGCCACCTTGCAGGCGGTTGCCGACCGTTACGGCATGGACCGTAAAACACAGCTGGTCCGTGCGGCGGATGTGGAACCCATGGATGAGCAGGAGCTGATTGAAGACTACCGGCTCAAGCTTTTCCTGACCGAACACGGCTACCTGAAAAAACTGGCCCTGACCTCCCTTCGAAGCGCAGGGGAACTCAAAACCAAGGAAGAAGACCGCATTGTCCAGGCGGTTGAGGGTAAAAACAAGACCGATGTCCTCTTGTTTTCCAGCCTTGGCAACTGTTACAAGCTCAAGTGTTTTGACCTGGAGGACCACAAGCCCTCTGACCTGGGCACCTATACGCCCAACCTGCTGGACCTGGAAGCAGACGAGCGCATTGTCTTCATCCACATGACGGATGATTACACCGGCCACTTCCTGCTGGGCTTTGCGGACGGGCGGTTCACGCGCATCGACTGTGCAGCCTACCAGACCAAAACCAACCGGCGAAAGCTGGTCAAGGCCTTCAGCGTGGCGTCTCCTGTGGTGGCCTTTTTTTACCTGGGTGATCAAGACCAGGATTTTGTGGCCATCAGCTCCATCCACAAGGCCTTGGTTTTCAACAGCGACAAAGTCTCCCTGAAAGCCACGCGCACCAACCAGGGCAGCCAGGTCATGCTGGTTCGAAAAGACAGCTTGCTTGCCTGCATCCCCCTGGCGGCCTGCACCCTGCAGGATCAGGCCTATTACCGCACCCGGCGCCTGCCGGCTGTCGGCCGTTACATCAAAGAAGAAAGCCTGATCGAGCGCCAGCTGGCCTTGCAGGACCTGGGGCAGACCGATGAGCCGTGACTGGACCGTCCGGGACGACGCCCGTGACCGGCAGACGGTCCGCCTGGTGCTGATATTCTTGCTGTCCGCCGCCTTGGTTGCGGCGCTGGTAACCGGCTTTTTTCTACGCAAGCGTTCGGTCGACCTGGGCGACAAGCAGGCGGCCTACCAGGCGGCGCTGGCTGGCGAAGACTATGAAACGGCTGTCGACCTCTACCGGGCGATCCGGGAAAAAGCAACCGATACCCGCCTGCCGCAGGCAGACCAGGTGCGTTTCCAAGCTGCCCTCAAGGCCATGGATGACCTGACCGACCAGGCGGTCGCCCCCATTGAAGCCAAGCTCAGCCAGGGCCAACGACTCAGCGACGACGACCTCGACCGGCTCAAGGGCCTGTCGGAGCTGGTTGCCGGCCGCATCATCACCCACGTGCGCGGCCTGGCCCGGGCCTACCTTTACCAGCAGACCGGCCGACCGGTCCTTGAAGGGGCCTACCAGCAGCTGCGTGCCGTTGACGCCATCTGGCAGGGCCTGGCCGCCTTGCCTGATGAGCTGACCTTGATGTCCCGCATCCGGCCGCGTGTTTTCCAGATCAACCAGGCCTTGGACCAGGCAGACTACTGGGCCGCCCATGACAACCTGGACCGCCTCTGGCAGGAGCTGGAGCCGGGTCCTTTTGTTCATGAGGAGCTGAACCGTTTGCAAGCTGCCTTGCTGGCAGCCATGTACGAGCCCCTTCTTGATGAGGCACGCGCCTTCATGGCTGGCGGGCGCTTCGTCTCAGCCCACCAGGAACTAACCAAGCTGCAGGCTGTTTTTCCTGGCGATGTGGCCTTGGACCAGGCCCTGATGACCTGCCAGCCCCATGTGCCGGAAGCCTGGGAAACCCTTGATGAAGCTGTGCCTTTTTTAACGGTCCGGCCCTTGATCAGCGACCCGCAACGGGCCTTTGATGGCGGGGTCTATGCGGCCGCCGCCGCCGATGCCATGCTGACCGTGACTGAATTCAAACAGCTGCTGGCCGGCCTGTATCAAAACGGCTACGTGCTGGTTGATGCCGACCGGCTGTTGGATCAGCAGGCCCGCTGGCAGCCTCTGGCTGTTCCAGCCGGCAAAAAACCCCTGGTTTTGGTTTTGGAAGGGTTCAACTATTATGTGACCCGCCGTGAAACAGGCAACGCCTGGGACCTGGTACTGGATGAGGACGGGCATGTTTTAAGCGAACGGGTGGATGCACAAGGCAAACGGATCCTGGCGGCTGATGAGGAGGCCATTGGCCTGCTGGACCAGTTCGTCAGCGACCACCCGGATTTTTCCCTGGACGGCGCCAAAGGGACCATTTCGCTGACCGGCTACGAATGTGTTTTTGGCACCGTGACCAGCGACCGCCAACTGCAGGAGCGAAACCAGGCCCTGGCCGCCCACGGGTACCCGATTTTGACCCTGACGGACCAGGAGCTGGCTGACAACCGCCAGCAGGTTCAGGCCCTGGCCGAGCGGCTGAAGGCAACCGGCTGGCTGTTTGCCTCATCCACTTATGGCTTTGTCGAACTGGGTGGTGCCGAACCTGACCGGGTGCGGCAGGATACCAGGCGGTGGCTGGAAGAAGTGGGCAGCCTGCTTGGGCCTGTGAACATGCTGCATTACCCCAACGGCTCTCTTTTGAACAGCGGGGATAGCAGGCTGGATGACCTGATGCAAAATGGTTTTGTTTTCTTTGGGGGCCTGGGCCCGGATCCCTATCGTTACCAGGGCGAGGGCTTCGTCTATGTGGACAAGGTGCCGGTCAACGGCTACACCCTGCAAAACAGCCAGACCTTCCACCTGGACCGCTTTTTTGATGCGGCCGCTGTGTTAGACCGGCAGGCGCGCCCCTGAGGATCAGCGCTGAAAAAATTCTTTGTAAAGCTCCTTGACCGCATAGTTGCAGTATTCTTCTCGAACCCCAAACATGATGCTGATTTCTGATGCCCCCTGGTTGATGATCTCCAGGTTGACCCCGGCCTTGCTCAAGGCCAGGGTGGCCCGGGCGGCAACACCGACGGTTCGCGCCATGGCTTCACCCACGATCATGACAATGGACAGGTTGCGGTTGACGGTGACCGAGGCCAGGTCCAGCTCTTCTTTCAGGCGGCTGACGATCAGGCGTTCTTTGTCGGGGGTGAAGTGGGCCTTTCGCATGATGACAGACAAGGAGTCGATTCCTGATGGCATGTGTTCAAAGGGGATGTGTTCCTCTGCCAGGATACGCAGGACCTTCAAGGCAAAACCCACCTCCCGGTTCATCAGATACTTGCTCATGTTCAGGGCGCAAAAGCCCTTGGCCCCGGCAATACCGGTGACCACACCTTCAAAGTTAACCCGGTCTCGTACGATCAAGGTGCCCGGTGCGGTGGGGTTGTTGGTGTTGCGGATGTTGACCGGGATACCCTTGCGGAAGGTGGGTGCCAGGGCTTCTTCGTGCAGGACGCTGAAACCGGCATAGGCCAGTTCTCGCATCTCATCGTAGGTGATTTCACGGATGGGGTTGGGGTGGTCGACCAAGCTGGGGTTTACCGAATAGACCGAATCCACATCGGTCCAGTTTTCGTAGACCTGGGCATCCGTTGCAGCAGCAATGATGGAACCGGAAATATCAGAGCCGCCTCGCGAGAAGGTGACGATGTGACCGTCTGGTGAATAACCAAAAAATCCGGGAAAGACGCTGATACCAGGGTTTTGGCGCAGCTGGTAGAGGCGGGGTTCTGATTCGGGCAGGACTTGGGCGTTGCCAAATTCTTCGGTCAGTAGCAGGCCGGCTTCTTTGGGGTCCACATAGTGGGCTATCCGGCCCAGAGCTTGCAGGTAAGCTGAAATCAGGCGGGCGCAGTTGTCTTCGCCGGCGGCCTTGAGCAGGTCCATGAAACGCAGGGACGAGGAGCAGTCGGCTTGTGTGCGGGCCGTCAGGTCTTGTTCAATGGCCTGCATGGGCGCCGGCCCCAGGTCAAGACCGTCTGCAATCTGGGCAAAGCGGTCGATCACGGCCTTCAGTTCATCCTGACCGCTGTAGCCGCTGATCAGGGCGTTGGCCAGGGCAATCAGCAGGTCCGTCACCTTGACGTCTTCGCTGCTCCGCTTACCCGGGGCCGACACGATCATGACCCGGCGCGTCGGATCGCTTAACATGATGTCACAGGCTTTGCGGATCTGTTCCGCGTTTGCTAAAGACGAACCGCCAAACTTACAGACTTTATACATGGTCACATCCCCCTCACCCCACCAATTATAGACAAAGCATCCGGCCAGTTCAACCACCCCTTGTGGCCTGTCTGGTTGCCAGAAAGGGTCGGGGACACTATACTGGATGGGTGGCCTGAAAGGGCCTTGAATCGGCTGGATGAACCATAGGAAAGACAAAAGATGTGCTTGAAACTGGAACGTTACCTGAAACCTGACCACTACTGTGACTCATTAGAAGCCCTCGACCTGGATCAGCTCCATGCGGCAGGCTACCGCCTTTTGTTGATTGATGTGGACAACACCCTGGGCCACCACGGTGCCCATGAGGCTGACGCCTATGCGCAGCACCTGGTGGCACGCGCCCAGGCATCGGGCCTTGCCTGCCATATCATCTCCAACGGAAGCCGCAAGCGGATCCGCTCCTTTGCCCGCTCCCTGCGCCTGCCCTACACGGCCATGGCCAACAAGCCTTCGGTCCGTGCCATTGTGGATGCCTGTCGACAAGCCGATGTTGACCCAGCCCAGGCCGTCATGGTGGGCGACCAGATCCTCACTGATGTCATCTGTGCCCGCCGGGCTGGGGCCCTGGCCATCCTGGTCCGCCCCCGTTCCAAGCAGGAAGCACCCAACGTCCGCATCAAGCGCCTGCCCGAACGCTGGCTGCTCAAGCGTTTCCGCCTGGATCCTGCTCCGGAAGAGGACCGGTCCTGATCTTTACGCTGCAGGCGCGGATGTGATACAATTCTGTCACAGACCGACCGGCGCTTGGGTTGTCGTTTGGTTGTCAGCTCAAGAAAAAACGGAGGAAAACCACCGATGATTAGTGCAGGATCGTTTCGCAACGGCGTCACCTTTGAAATGGATGGGCAGATTTTTCAAGTCATTGAATTTCAACACGTCAAGCCAGGCAAAGGCTCCGCTTTTGTCCGGACCAAATACCGCAACCTGAAGACAGGCAGCGTCGTGGAGCACAGCTTCAATCCCAATGAAAAATTTAAACGGGCCCAGCTGACCCATTCAGACATGACTTATATCTACCGGGACGCCGACTTACACTATTTTATGGATTCTGAAACCTTTGAGCAAATCCCCCTAAGCGAAGCCGTCCTGGGTGACAAGCTCACCTTTCTCAAAGAAGGCATGGTGTGCAAGATCTTGTCCTACAACGGTGAGATCCTGTCCATCGAACCACCTACCTTTGTTGAACTGGAAGTCACGGAGTGTGAGCCTGGCGTGCGCGGGGACACCGCAACCAACGTCTTGAAAAACGCCGTGGTTGAAACCGGGGCCGTGGTGAAGGTGCCGCTGTTCATCAACCAGGGTGAGCGCATCCGCATTGACACCCGGACAGGCGAATACATGGAGCGGGCCTGATCGCCATGCCCAAGCCCTACCCACATGCGTCGATCCGGGGAGACCGCACCTTGTCGCGCGGTTTTGTTGCCCAGTACGCCGCAGAAGCCGCCTTGCAGGCGGATGGGGTGCGTGGCCTGGACAGCAGCGGCCTGGTGGCGCTCAAGGAAGCCTTTGGCGTGGAACATGAAGGCAAGGGCGTCACGGTGGTCTTTCATGAAGACCGCGATGAAACCGTCTCGATCACGGTTTATCCGCTGGTGGCTTTCGGCAGCCGCATCCCGGAGGTGGCCTGGTCCATCCAGGAGCGCGTGAAAGCTGACGTGGAACGGTTTACCGGCTTGTCTGTCGATGCGGTTGATGTGCATGTCAAAGGCGTGGTGTCCGGAGAGGAAGGTTCAACGTGAATCTGTTTGTTCGACTTGCGGTGATTGTGCTGACGCTTTTCCTGGCGGTCTTTTCACTTGTTTTTCTGTTGATGATGGTCAACAACGACATCCTCAGCCAGATGATCATCCTGGTCACCTATTTGCGTGACCAGAGGACCTACCAGATCATTGCCATTGTCTTCTGGCTGGTTGTGTTGGTGCTGTGCCTGGGGGCCCTGGTCACCGCTGTCCTGAGCGGGCGCTTGCGCCGGTCACGGATCCGCAGCACAGATATCGGCACGATTGACATCGGTGTTGATGCCATCGAGAGCATCGCTTTGAATTCGGCTAAAACAGCCCAATGTGGCATCAAGACAGCCAAAGCACGGGTTTACCCGGCCAAGGGGGATCGCATTTCGGTTCAACTGAGCACCACCTTGTACTCTGATGTGGAAGCACCGGCCATGATGGCCAAGGTTCAGGACCGCATCAAAAAAGACATTGAGCGCTACACCGGAATCCCGGTCGCCCGCGTCCAGGTGCAGGTCAGCCGCGTTGAACCTGTTGCCGCACGTGTCGAACGGTGATGGCATGAAAAGCTTCTGGCAACAGCTCTTTGACCAGTTAAAGGGGCGCCATCCCGGCACTGTTGGTGCGGTGATCGGCCTCTTGCTGGGCCTGTCCCTGATCCTTTTTGGCCTGATCAAAACCCTTTTTCTGATCGCCCTGACCGGACTGGGTTATTTTCTTGGGATCCGTTATTTCAGCAACCGGGAAACCTTTCGCAACCTGCTGGACAAGCTCTTGCCCCCGGGTTTTTTTCGTTAAGGAGCGCTTATGAGCCGCCGTGATTCCAGAGAAAACGCCTTCATGCTGCTTTACCAGCTGGAGATTCAAAAGGGAAATGAAGCAGAGCAGCTGGCTGCTTTTGTCCAGCAGCAAGCGGTGCGTGAACCGGACCAGGCCTACATGAGAGAACTGGTTGAAGGCGTTCGAACGCACAAGGACACGCTGGACGCCCGCTTTGAACCCCTGCTCAAGCGCTGGACCAAGGACAGGCTGCCCAAGGTGGATTTAACCATCTTGCGTCTGGCCATTTACGAAATGTTCCATGTGGAGGATGTGCCGCAAAACGTCGCCATTTCTGAGGCGGTGCTCTTGTGCCGCAAATACACCAACGATGAATCCCGATCCTACATCAACGCGGTGCTGGGGCGGCTGAGCCGAAAGGACCAACCATGAAACAGGCCATCACCGTCAGCCAGCTGAACGCCTATGTCAGCGACCTGCTTGAAGGGGACAGCCGGCTCAACCCGGTCATGGTCCGCGGCGAGCTGTCTGGCGTGAAGGCGTACCCGTCGGGGCATGTCTACTTCACGCTCAAAGACGCCCAGGCCGCAGTCAGCTGTGTGCTGTTTCGCGGCTATGCCTCCAAACTGGCTTTCAAGGTGGAAAATGGCTTGAATGTGGTGGTCAGCGCCCGGGCGACGGTCTACCAGCGCGACGGCCGTTACCAGCTGCTGGTGACGGACATGACCCCGGATGGCATCGGCGCGCTTTACCTGGCCTATGAACAACTGCGGGAAAAACTCAAGGCAGAAGGCCTGTTTGATGCCGACCGGAAAAAACCCCTGCCCCTCTTGCCCCGTTCGATCGGGGTGGTGACTTCACCGGCCGGCGCTGTCATCCGGGACATCATTCAGGTGTTGACCCGGCGTTTCTATGCGATCAACTTGAAACTTTACCCTGTACCGGTTCAGGGAGAAACAGCAGCTGCCGCCATTGCCAAGGCCATCCGTTTTTTCAACGACCACGACCTGGTGGATGTCCTGATCGTGGGCCGTGGCGGTGGCTCCCTTGAAGACCTGTGGCCCTTTAACGAAGAAGTGGTTGCCCGGGCTGTGGCGGCTTCTCACATACCGGTCGTGTCTGCGGTCGGCCATGAGACGGACCACACCATTTGTGATTTCGTGGCTGACCTGAGGGCGCCAACCCCGTCAGCTGCAGCTGAGCTGGTGGTGCCTGTCCGTGACGAAGAGATCCTCAAGATCATCAACGGGCGCAACCGCATGGCCCAGGCCTTGAACCGCCGCCTGGAACGCGAAAAAGAACGCCTGGCCCGGCTGACAGAAGCGCGGGTGCTTAAAAACCCCTACGAGCAGCTGGACCGTCGCCGCCAGGACCTGGATGGTCAGGCTGCAGCCTTGCACCAGGCCCTGCGTGGTCGCCTGACCGCGGCTGAACAGCGCTTGTCGCTTTTAAGCGGCCAGCTGCATGCGCTCAGCCCCTTGCGTGTTCTGGGGCGCGGCTATGGCCTGGTGGCATCGGCTGACACAGGAAAAAGCATCCGGTCAACAGCCCTGGTGAAGGCCGGCGACAGACTGGATGTGACCTTGATAGATGGAACCATGCGCTGCCTGGTTGACCAGGTGATGAACAGGAAGGGGACAAGAGACTGTGACTGAGCAAGATACCCTGAACGGATCGGAAACGCTGCCACAAGAAAGTGGTCCGACCTACGAGGAAGCTGTCAAACAACTGGAGGCCATCGTGGCCCGCCTGGAGACCGGAGACCTGTCTTTGGACGAGTCTTTGACCTTGTTCGAACAGGGGACCGGTCTGGCCAAAACCTGCCTGGATCAACTCAATGCCGTCGAACGGCAAATCACGCAGCTGATCGAGCGGGCAGACGGTGTGGTGGAGGAAGCCTTTGAAACAGACACG
>CAYXIM010000058.1:0-12266 GCA_964465385.1 uncultured Oscillospiraceae bacterium | reverse complement strand
CCGGTCAATGGCAGACAGTTGTTCATCTGTCAGGCGGAAAAGCCAGTTGTTTGTTGTGGTTCCCGGCGTGTTGATCCGGGCTTCTTCTCCCAGATCCAGGCAATCCTGAACCGGGATGATTACCCGCTGAGCCGCTGTTTGCCACAGACAGCGCAAAATATTTTTTCGATCCAATCCCCCACAATAATCCTCAACCAGCCGCCTGTGTTCCCCGTTCAGAGCTTGAAGCCAGGCCGTCAAGGTCGTGTTGTCGTGGGTACCGGTATAGGCAACACAGTGCGGGGGATAGCGGTGTGGCCGGTCCTTCTCTGATCCTTGCGGGTTAAACGAAAATTGCATGACCTTCATACCCGGGATCCCGGTCTGGTGCAGCAGGGCCCGGACCTCGTCATCGATATCTCCCAGGTCTTCAGCAATGATCCGGGCATCAGGACAGGCCTCAAAGAGCGCGTCAAAAAGAGCTCGCCCGGGCCCTTGCAGCCAGCGGCCTTCACGGGCCGTCGGTGCGCCTGCTGGCACAGCCCAATAGTGTTCAAAGCCACGGAAATGGTCGATGCGGACCGTGTCATAAAGGGTCAAATTTTTTCGTATGCGTGACACCCACCAGGAGAACCGGTCTTTGCGATGGGCTTTCCAATTGTAAAGAGGGTTGCCCCACAACTGGCCGTCGGGCGAAAAATAATCTGGGGGAACGCCGGCCACCTGGTTAAAACGGCCTTCAGCTGTCACTTCAAAATATGCCCTGGCTCGCCAGACATCCACGCTGTCGGCCGCCACATAAATGGGTAAATCGCCGATCAATTCAATGCCCTGCCGATTGGCTCTGTCTTTAAGCTGTTGCCACTGGTGAAAAAAGGCATGCATAAGGAAACACACATAATCCACTTCATCAGCCCTGTCTGCCACAAAACGCCTGATGGCAACAGGCTGCGCCTGACGCAAAGCCGCATCTGGCCATCGCCACCAGGGCAGGCCGCTCAGTTGGCCACGGATCACACAAAAGGCCGCATAATCAGTCAGCCAATCTGCTTCCTGCTCGATGAAGGCATCCAGCTGGCGCCGGTAGCCGGTATCGATCGCTTGATAAGCCTTTCGAAACAGACGCTCTTTATGGATTTTGACTGCTTCGTAAGCCACGTGATCAGTTGCTTGTGGCAACTGGGCCTGCTGACAGTCCGACCTGGTTAACAACCCCTGTTCCTTAAGGACGTCGGGGCTGATCAACCACACATTGCCGGCGGTTGTGGAGGTGCTTTGATAGGGCGAATAACCCGGTCCGATCGGCGTCAGCGGGAGAACCTGCCAGCTGCCAAAGCCACATTCAGCGAGAAAAGAAATGAATCGGTCTGCCCCTGGACCCATATCGCCAATCCCATAGGCTCCGGGCAGGGAAAAGACAGGCAGCAACACCCCGCTGTAGCGCATTTGTGTGATGGTGTTTTTTTCTTTAATCATAAGTCCCTCAAGCAACCAAGCCAACTTTCTTGACCCTACCTTAACGGTGCAGGGCAAGCCTTGTCAACGGCAGATGGCAAGCCTTGCAAGCTATGACTGTGTTATAATGCTCTCAAGACCCTACTCAGCTGAAATGGAGGCTCCAAGGTTGGCACTTGTTACCATTTCTCGTCAAATGGCCAGTCTGGGCGATGAAATTGCACAGACGATCGCACAAAAAATGAACTGGCCCCTGCTGACACGCAACACCGTTTTGGAAGACTGTTTCCAACCCTTTGTATCCAAACAAACCTATCGCCTGCTCCAAGAAAGTGCCCGTTTTTTTCTGAAAACAGATGATGCAGGACAAAGTTACCGCTCCATGCTGGTTGATTCGGTCCGCCGGCTGGCAGGTGAACAGGGAGCTGTGCTGGTCGGTTTCGGCTCACAGGTTATTTTTTCTCAAAACCCGAATGCTGTCCATGTCCGCATCACAGCGCCGGAGACCACACGGATTGAGCGGGTGATGGACCGTTACCATGTTTCCGAGGCGGATGCAGCGCGAATCATCAAGACAGCGGATCGAAAGCACAAACGCTTTGTGTCAACTGTTTTCGAAAGCGATTTGACCGATACAGACCTATATGACTTGATCCTCAACACCCAAATCTGGTCGGTCGAGGCATGTGCGAATGCAATTTTGCTGCTGATCAACGAGCGCGCACAAGCCCGTCAGCATGAGTCAGTTCTCACCGCACAGGCCAACAGCCACCCGGATATCGTCCGTAACAAACCCGAGGCGATCAGCTTCAAAAATGAATCCGAGGCTGAATTTGCCAGAATCTTGGACATGTACCATATCGACTGGATTTATGAGCCGCATACGTTCCCCATTGAATGGGATGCCGAAGGCAATGTGACCCAGGCTTTCAGCCCTGATTTTTTTCTGCCTCGTTTTAAAACCTATCTGGAATTGACAACCATGAACCAAAAATACGTGACAGAAAAAAACAAGAAGGCCAGGCGGCTCAAAGAACTCTACCCGGACATCCAAGTTCGAATTGTCTACAAAAAAGACTTTGAATCTCTGATTGAGCGGTTCAGGTCCTGAGGAGAGACGCCATGAAGTGGCCACCCAGCCAAACCACCCGGTTCAGTGAAGGTAGCATCCAAAAACGCGTGCAGGAACTTGGTGCCGAAATCGAAAATGACTACCAGGACAAGCCGCCCATTCTTGTTGCTGTCCTTAAGGGCTCGCTTTATTTTTTTGCGGACCTGTCCAGAGCCATCCAGATGCCTGTGCAGCTTGATTTCATATCGATTGGCACTTATCCAGTGGCTACCAACCAGCAAGGCATCGTCCGGATCACCAAAGACCTGGACCTTGAAATCACAGACCGCCACGTCATCCTGGTCGAAGACATTATTCGAACCGGCTTGACAACCGCCTATCTGGTCCAAACGCTGCAGACCCGAAAGCCGGCCAGCATCAAGGTGTGCACCTTGCTTTATAGCCCAGAAGAAGAGCTGATCCGTGTTCCTATTGCCTATTGCGGCTTTGAAATAACAAAAAAACGCCTGATTGGCTATGGGATGGACCTGCAGGAAGAAGGTCGCAATTTACCTTACATCGCTATCATGGAAGAGGAAAAAAGAGACACATAAAAAGGTTCCAGCGAACCCTTTTGGCTTGTACACTTGCGATCCCCTTTACTGCGAATGGTCACGAACAATTAAACAGGTATTGTCTGGGTCACGTCTCCTCGACTCATCAAAGGTCAGTTTCCCGTCTAATGTATTTAACTGTCCGAAGAGTACTCATCCACTTCCGTGGATCCATTTACTCATTCGCTCCACATCTTCGATGTGGCGGTTTCGCCGGTACTGCCCTAGACGGCATTCCCTGGAACCTGTGTTTAGTATAGCAGGCGAGTCGAAACCTGTCAACACTTTTTTGTCGATTTTAACCATTGTTTTCGTCACATATGTTACCTTTTCCATGCACTTTAACGAAACATCATGCATCTTTAACGTTCTGTTTTACTGTTTACCGTGGTCCAAAAAAGGGTCAGCGTCCTGCCCCGCCTGTTTTTAATGCAGGTTTTTCAGATGCTGGGAGCTTTGACCCCCTGAAAAACAAAAAAGGTTCCAGCGAACCCTTTTTGGCAGTTACTGAGGCGACACTCCTTGATGCGAATGGTCACGAACATCTGAATGGGTACTTTCCGGGCCACATCACCTCGACTCATCAAGGATCAGCTACCCTTCCAATTAATTCAGTTGTCCGAAGAGCTTCCTCCCCACTCACGCAAGGTTGTCTGCTCATTCGCTCCGCATCTACGATGCGGCGGTTTCACCCGTACTACCGTTATCGGTATTCCCTGGAACCTGATTACAGTATAGGGGCCTGTTCGATGCTTGTCAAGTCCTTTTTGTGCACCTTTACCTATTATTTGGTATCACTGGTTACATTTTTGAACAATTTGCCTTGATCGAACCGTTTTTTTATTAGTTTACGTGACGGATGTGTCAAACCCAGGGCCTGCAAGTTGTTCTGTATCAGCATTCATGATAAAATACAAAGTTGATAGACTTATACGAAAGGGTTGATCTGATTAAACACGCACGCTTTGAAGACCTGAACCTGTCGCTTGAAACACTTGAGGCTGTTGCTAAAATGGGTTTTACCGAGCCGACGGCCATTCAGGCCCAAACCATCCCCCACATGCTGCTCTGGTCTGATGTTATCGCCAAAGCGCCGACAGGAACTGGAAAAACGGTGGCTTTTGGCATTCCTATCTTAGAACATCTGGAGGAAGACAACCCGTCTTTACAGGTCCTGATTTTGGCGCCCACCCGTGAGCTAGCCCTTCAAATCACAGACGACATGCAACTGCTGGCTCAGACCAGACCCAAAGTCCGCCTGGCCACCCTTTACGGCGGACAACCCATTGACCGTCAGATCAGCAGGTTACGCGAACATCCTCAGGTTGTCATTGCCACACCAGGCAGGCTTTTAGATCACCTCAACCGAAAGACAGTCCATCTGCATGAGGTCCATACAGCCATTTTGGATGAAGCTGACCGCATGCTGGACATGGGTTTCATCCGAGATGTGCGCAGGATTTTGGACCGAATGCCCACGGTCTCTCAAATCGCCATGTTTTCTGCAACCCTGTCCCGATCCGTCATGGATATTTCCTGGATCTACCAGCGTGACGTGGTGGAGCTGACAGTTGAAGCCATCGAACAAAATCTGCCTCCTATCACACAATATGTCATTGAAGCCAGCGGTACAGAACGAACCCGAATTATGATTGAAATTTTAGAGGCTGAACCCATCCGCAAGGCCATTGTGTTTTGTAACACCAAGCGGACGGTTCATCTGGTGGCCCAACAACTTAAAAGAGCCGGTTATCAGGCAGAAAGCCTGCACGGGGATTTAAGGCAATCCCACCGGGAACGTGTGCTCAGCCAATTTCGAAAAAACCGCATCCACTTGTTGGTGGCCACCGATGTGGCTTCCCGAGGGCTTGATATTGAAGAGGTGGACGCTGTTTTCAACTACGACTTACCGGAAGAAAACGAGCGCTACACCCACCGCATTGGACGAACCGGTCGAGCTCGGAAAAAGGGACGCGCTTTCACCTTTGTCAATTTGCTCAACCGGGGGCAGTTTGAAGAGATTGCCCGGCTTACACAGGCAGAGGTCCTGCCCTGGACGCGCCCTGAAAGCACGCCAAAAAAAGCTCGCCCCCATTAGGACGGTTGTCTGTTCGATGTCCTGCTGGCAATCACCTGAATCAGGTGATCTGCCAACATTTCAATTTTGTCCATTTGCTCCCCTTCGATCATGACCCGAATCAACGGCTCGGTGCCAGACGGGCGAACCAGCACGCGGCCTCGATCAGCCAATTCCCGACTTGTCGCTTCAATGTGCGCTTCAACGACGGGATCGTTCATGATGGACGCCACAGTCGCAGGATCAACGGTGACTGCCTTGAGGACCTGTGGAAAGACCGTCATCACCTTGCTGGCTTCTGCAAGCGATTGTTTCTGGTCAGTCAAGGCATGAAGCAGCCGCAAGGCACTGAGCAAGCCATCTCCGGTTCTGCTGTGATCCAGCAAAATCATATGGCCAGACTGTTCACCACCAAAATTCAAGCCCTGCGCCCGCATGGCTTCCAGCACATATCGATCGCCCACCTGGGTGTGAATCAAAGACAAGCCCCTGTCTTTGGCCAACATGTCCAGGCCCAGGTTGCTCATGACCGTGGTCACCAGGGTGTTGTTTTTGAGGGTTTTCCTTCTTTGCATATCTAAGGCGATGATGGCCATCAGGACGTCACCATCCAGAGCCGCCCCGGTTTCGTCAACAGCCAGCATCCGATCTGCATCGCCGTCGAAAGCCAGGCCCAGATCACACTGGTGCGCACGCACCAGTTGGCTGAGTCCATCCAGGTGAAGGGTGCCGCAGCCGGCATTGATGTTGGTTCCGTCCGGCATGACGCCGGTTGAGAACACCCGGGCTCCCAGCTGCTCGAACAGGCCAGGAGCCAGCGGGGCACTGGCACCGTTTGCACAATCCAAGGCAA
This sequence comes from uncultured Oscillospiraceae bacterium, assembly GCA_964465385.1. GTDB lineage: Bacteria > Bacillota > Clostridia > Saccharofermentanales > UBA5734 > JAAYBY01. Next base: position 6,237 of record CAYXIM010000058.1, on the reverse strand, counting down.
TGGTCATACCCGTACAATCCAGACCCATGACATTTTTAAGGTAAGCCCCATACACTTGTGCTGCATCCGGTTCATAAAACCGTCGGCCCAAGCGATCACCAGCCTGTCTGCCTGTGAGTGATGTATTTGGATCTTGAATCAGGTTTTCAATCTGATCTTCCGTTTCATCAGGCAGTTTGTAGCCGTCATGGCTGAAAAATTTAATGCCGTTAAACTCATAGGAGTTGTGTGATGCTGAGATCATGACACCGGCGTCACAACCATAGGCTCGGCACAAATAGGAGACGCCTGGCGTCGGAATAATGCCAATGACCATGGCATGAGCTCCAGCAGAGCAAATGCCTGCAACAAGGGCCGATTCAAGCATATCACCGGATAGACGACCATCCTGTCCCACAAGGATGGTCGGTTGGTGCCGGCATGCTTCCGTCAACACCTGTGCTCCTGCCCAACCCAGCTGAAACGCCAGTTCAGGGGTCAAGTCTAAATTGGCTATACCACGGACACCGTCCGTTCCAAACAACCGCTTCATGATGTCTGCCTCACTTTCCGCTGTCTTTGTGATCGTTGGTCTGGGTGGATCGGACGCTTATTGTCATGGTGCTTGGCGACTGGTAGGTCGTTCGGACATACTGCAAGGTACCTGTGTCTATCTGGACGGGTAAACGCACCAGGCCAGGCTCCGTGATGTCTGAAAAATCCAGATAGGCACCAACATCGCTGGACGTCAAAGCCTGGATTACCTTGCGCCGGCCCATCAGGGTTACCTGAATATTTTGCAAGGGATATTGCAATTCAAAGCCTCTGCTTTCCACCAGCTCGATCCCATCATAAGTCAATGGGATGGTAAAGGTGCGCCTTTCTATGGGGTTGACAGTCACCTGCACATAGAGCCAGAGAACAATGGCAATGAACAAAGACAAAATAGCCAGCGCCAGCCGGCTGCGACCTGGTGTCGTTTGCTTTTTGACCTTGTGGGGTCCTGCGGCATCCACGCCCTCTTGCTCAGCCTGCGCAGAAAGATCAGCACCTGCGGGATGCGCCGACAGGCGTTGCCGTTTATTTCCCCTGAAAATCTGACCGACCAGGCCCGTTGAGGGGCGGCTGTAACCCAGCTGTTTGTGCAGGACCGTCCGCAAAGCATCTGCATTGTCCAGTGTGTATAGTTTGCCATCCAGAGCAACGCTGATGCTGCCTCGTTCCTCTGAAACGACCACTGCCAAGGCATCACCCATCTCACTGGCTCCGATCGCAGCCCGGTGACGGGTGCCGTAATCGCGTCGCAGATGGTAATTATCCGACAAGGGAACATGGACCCGGGCAGCGGCCAGTCGTCCTTGACGGATCAGGACAGCACCATCATGCAGGGGCGAGCCCTTGTAAAAAATTTGCAGCAAAAAAGTGGTCGAAACGGCAGCGTCCAGCTGCACCACATTCTCTTGTTCAGCCAGCTCACCCAGCCTTGTCTTGCGCTCAATAATCAACAGGGCACCGGTTCTGCTTTCAGCCATGCTCTGGCAGGCGCGCACAATCGATTCAATCAGGTTGTGCAAAGACCCCGCCGTTAAGCCCCGTTCATCGGTCATCATGGCTGAAGAAAGCACGTTGAAGCTGCTTCGGCCAACCGCTTCAAGGGCCCGGCGCAGTTCAGGCTGAAAAATGACCACAAAGGCAATAGCCAGAACAGACAAGGTGTTGTTCATGAGAAAACCGACTGTGTTCAGACCGGCCAGGCTGCCGACGACAGCAAAAGTCAGGATGAGGATCAGGCCTTTGAGCAGCTGCCAGGCACGGGAATCTCGCAGCAGCTTGAGCACATAGTAAAGAACCAGCGCCGTTGCTAAAACATCGACGACGGCAATCAGGACATCCAGCGGGCCGCCTAAAAACAACAGGCCACTGGTGATTTCACGAAAAAGATTGCGAACAAACTGACCCAGATCCGACAAAATATCGCCATTGGCATCGCTGATTAAGTGCACGCGTGCAAGCCCTTCAGATAAAACCGTCTTTATAGCCATCATAAGCCAAACCCCGCGGACTTGATAGAAACCCTTTGCTCAAACGGCAGGACAGGGCCGCTCACAGACGGAACCCTTCAATGACGCCGTGCTCCAGCCGATCAAGTTCGGTCAGCCAGATCACCCGGCCACTGACCCGAATCAGGCCATCTCGCTCCATGCTGATCAGTTCTCGGGAGAACGATGGTCGGGGCATAGCCAGCAGGCGTGCCACCACTTCCTTGGATACCGGCAACTCAACAGCCTGAGTCGACACCAGACGCTTGGCCGTTCTAGGTGTCTCTCCCTCTGCTTCCAACTGCTCATGAAGCAGTTCAACCAGGTAATGAGCGATTTTTTGACGCAGCGTTTTTTGCGACAAGAGAGAAATACGCTGATTTTGCGCTTGCACCCGATTGGACAAGATGGTCAGAAAGTTTCGCATCATTTCCGGATTTTCGTAGAGAAGATCCATCAAGCTCTCTTTAGACAGGAAGATCACCTTGCCGTTGGTCACAGCCTCAATCGTAACCGGATACGTGTGGTGGTCACCAAAAATCAGGTATTCACCAAAGATTTCACCGGTTCCCAACAGTTCCAACGTGGCAAAGTCCCCGGAGCTGGCATACTTTTGCAAGGCAATCTGCCCTTCAACGATCATACCGATGCCGGTGCAAGGGTCTCCTTCATGAAAAAGAATTTCGCCTCTCCAGAACATACGGATGCCGGTTTGCCCGCAATAATCATGGAAGAGATCATGATTGAGCCCATGGAACAAGGGCGTGCTTGACAGCGTCTCGCATATTTTTTTCATAGATTCCCCCGTATGATGTCTGCTTTAAGGTCCGTTTAACCGCCTTGTCTTCCTCAATTATCATATCGTTTTCACAGCGGTGACGCAAACAAAGCAAGCCTTCTTTCTATGTTGTCATCCGTTTTGGTTCCAGCAATAGGTGCACAAATGATTTGGATCGATCTGGATGGCTGCCTTCATGTCATCCAGACGGTTGTAACTCAAAGAGGTGAAGTTCAGTTCACGCCGGATGGCTTCAACCATGGCCTGATAGCAGGCATCATCTGGATCCGCATAAGCTGCCAGTTGTTTCTGATCCGGATCTGGGTCAAGGTGTTGGATCATTTTTCGTGTGATTAACTCTGCGTGAGGCCCCGTGCGTGAGAAATTCAAATAAGGACATGAATACAAAATGGGTGGGCAAGCAGGCCGGATATGGATCTGACTGGCCCCGCACTGGTAGAGATAGTCCGTTGTTTCGCGAAGCTGTGTCCCACGAACGATGGAGTCGTCGATCAGAACCAGTTTCTGGCCACGGATCAGCGAATCAATAGCGATGATTTTCATTTTTGCAATCAACTCCCGGACCGCTTGTTGGGGTGGCGTGAAAGAGCGGGGCCAGGTTGGCGTATATTTGATAAACGGCCGGGCAAACGGCAACCCGGACTGGTTGGCATAACCGATGGCGTGGGCAATACCAGAATCCGGCACACCGGCAACCAGATCTGCATCAAGGTCCTCGCGGCAGGCCATGCTGCCGCCGCATCGGTAACGGACCTGTTCAACGTTTTGCCCCTCATAGGCGGATGTCGGATAACCGTAATAAATCCACAGAAAAGAGCAGATTCTCAAATCATTACCAGGCGGGCTCACTTGCTCCATGCCATCCACAGTCAGGGCGACGATCTCTGCTGGCCCCAGCTCATGGTGTAAGCTGTAACCCAGGTTTAAATAGGCAAACGATTCCAAGGAGACACAATAGGCCTGATCGCCTTTGCCCACAGACAGGGGTGTCCGGCCGTGCCGGTCTCGTGCAGCATACAGGGTGTCCTCTGTTAGCACAAGCACAGTCATGGAGCCTTCGACTTGTTCCTGAACAAAACGCAGCCCCTCCACAAGGGTATCGCATTGGTTGATCAGGGCCGCGACCAGTTCTGTGGGATTGATGGTCCCACCACTCATTTCCAAGAAATGGGTGTTGGTCCGTGACAGCGTTTCATGGATCAATTTTTGGCTGTTGTTGATTCTTCCAACCGTGCTGAGGGCATAACTGCCCAGGTGAGAACGCACGATCAGGGGCTGCGGCTCTGTGTCTGAAATACAGCCAATCCCTGACGTGCCGGTCATCCAGTTGATTTCATCTTCGAAGCGGGTTCGAAAGGGCGCATTTTCAATGTTGTGCACGCTCCGCTTGAAACCGTCTGCCCCATGCAATACCATCCCGCCGTGGCTGGTTCCTAAATGGGAGTGGTAGTCTGTTCCGAAGAAAACATCTAACACGGCGCTTTCTTTTGCTACCACACCGAACAATCCACCCATGTGCCACCTCTTATTCTAATCTGCCATATGAACCGACCTGTTCACGGGTCCTGTCTTGATCATAACCAAAGCCGCATCCCTGATCAACAAAGGCATACCCGTCTTGCGGTTGTCATTTTCTGAAAATCACGTTAAACTATTGACTGAGGCGCTTTGCTGGCACCTTCAGTCACTGCTTCAAATGGGCTTGAGGCCAACTGGATCCGAGCATACCAAGTGTGAAGGGGGGTCCGTAAACGATTGCTGCTCGATCGAATCGGCACCATATTCTAACACAAACGAATCACATGAACAAAAGAAATACGAGGTAGGAACAAATGAAAAGTAATGTCTTACAAGCTGTTCTGGGCTGGATCCTGCTCATTTTGGTTGTCGCTTTGGGCGGAACCTTTCTAGCCACCAATGCATTGTTTTTTCGTCTGTTGATCGGCCTGGGCTTCGGATATGCCCTGACACGATCCTACATGGGCTTTGCTGGCAGCGTCAACCGGGCTTACAACACAGGATCCGGGAGGTTGTTTCGCATCCTTGCCCTGATGTTTTTTGTCACAGCCGTCATGGTTGCCGGTTTCTTGATTTTCACCAATGCCAAGTCTTATGTCCTGTGGATCCGGCCTATCAATCTGGGGCTGGTTCTGGGTGGGCTCCTGTTCGGCTTTGGTATGGCTTTCTCATCTTGCTGTGCCTCAGGTGTTTTGACCGATCTGATCGGTGAATTTCCCAAAGCGGTGATCACCATCATCTTTTTCGCCATCGGCGTCTTCATCGGTTTCCCGGTCCAATACTCAGCAGACTGGGTGAAAAACTCCTGGTTTTCTTCCGTTACCTTTCCAAACGGGGTCTTTATTCCGGACTGGTTTGCCGGCGATCCCCTGGGCGGCTATCTGGGCGCCATTATTTTGACCGGCATCTTCTGCCTGATCGTTGTCGGGCTTTCCTATGCTTATGAACGCCGCCGCAAAAACAAAGGCACCTTGACCGCCGTGCCCAGCGAACGGATGCAAGACAGCATTGAACCCTTAGATGCGGCCTCCTTTAGACTCTTCTCGAAAGAGACCTACCGATCGCTCTTTGTCAGCCCCTGGAAAATGACCACCGGCGCCCTTGTGATTTCCATGATTTTCATTCTGCTCTTCGGTGTCACGCGTGCCGGTTGGGGTGCCTCAGCACCTTTTGGCTTCTGGTTTGGTCAGTTCCTGACCCTTTTTGGTGTGTCTGTCGACCAGATCGCTTCTTTTACCTTGGAACAGGCAGGACAATTTGCTACACCGTTCTTTCAAAACCCCGGTTCGGTTCAAAACTTTGGCATTGTCCTGGGTGCTCTGATTTACATGTTGATGAGCAGTCAGCTGTTGCAGGCGCTGAAAGAAGGCTTCAAATTAAAAGGCTGGCAGCTACCCTTGTTTGCCCTTGGCGGTATCACCATGGGCTTTGGTACGCGGCTGGCCAATGGCTGTAACGTCGGCGCCCTGTATTCGCCTATCGTCAACTTCTCCTTGTCCGGCTGGTTTTTCCTGATTTTTATGACCTTGGGCGGTATCGCTGGAAACGTCGTCCAAAAGCGTATTTATGCCAAGGCGGCAGGTGGCAAATAAGCCCATCCCAAAGCCAGCACATAAACAACAAGTAAAAGGCGCACCGGGGTGCGCCTTTTGCTTGTCCCTGGATTGGCCTCACAGGTCGATGCAAATGGTTCCGTCTGCCTGGTACGTCACTGCTTCCTGATCTTTGGTCAACGCATCAATGGCATCCAGGTAAGCCCGGATGGATGGGTACTGCGGTTTGGCGGAACGCACCACCTGCAAGGCTACCGCTGCCTGGTCGCGCAAAAGGGCATCCAGCATCAGCAGCTGGGCTTTTGCAGCGTTAACGCAGGCACGTTCTCTGTCCTCAATCCGGTAATCG
>CAYXIM010000057.1:0-12390 GCA_964465385.1 uncultured Oscillospiraceae bacterium | reverse complement strand
TTTATCTTTGACCTGCTCCTGCTTCATGCTTCATCCCAATCTGTTCGATGCTTCCCATTATACGAGAAGGCGCTTGAAAATAAAAACATATCTGACGCCAGCTGATCAGACTAGATACACTGATCAGACAGGCAATTGACAGCGCCTCATCCTTTTTTTACAATGGGTATGCTTTCGGTCCCGTAGCTCAGCAGGATAGAGCGTCGGTTTCCTAAACCGCAGGCCGGAGGTTCGAATCCTCCCGGGATCACCAAAATAAACGCTTGAAACACTCTTGGATCAAGCGTTTATATTTATGTGTTAATTAAACACACCTTATCGGAAATTCAAACAGCATTGTTTGTGTCTGCTTTTTGTCTTTGGAACCTGCTGGGTGGTTTTTTCGTCTAACCTACAGGCAACCATATAACAGCTTGCATCCATGCAACAAGAGGTGATCTCATGAGGCGTTTTGTATCTTTTTTTCTCCTGACTGGCCTGGTGCTTTTATTGGTTTCCTGCCGTGCAGGTGAAACAGCAGGCTCTCAACCCACTGATAAAACAATGGTTTTTTCAGCAGTCGTGCTCGAAGGCGGCAGCCAACCTTTGCTGGTTGAACCCCACAAAGATGCCGCTGAATACCGATCGGCCGACAAAATCACGGTCCACGCTGAAAACGCCACCGTCATCGATGCCAATGGCAATGACATGGCTCTGGCTGATCTTGTTCCGGGGCAGACGCTTGAAATAACCTACAATGGTTTGATTCGTGAAAGTTATCCAGCTCAAATTGATGCCAGCGCCATTAAGGTGGTTGGCTAGCCATTCACCCCCCTCAATCCGCTGGCTGGTTCGAAAAAAGTTGGCCGTTATTGAAAATGCTCAGCCAAGGCAAAGAGAGCGGGTGAGCCACCTGTGTGAACAAACAAGATCGCTTCGGCGTCATCCAAAGCCCCCTGGCGCAACAAATGAATCAGGCCTGCCAAGGCTTTTCCGGTATAAACCGGGTCCAGCAGCAAGCCTTCTGTGAGCGCACACAAGTGGATGGCTTCATCTCCGGCCGGGGTGGGGATCGCATAACCTTCACCCACGAATTGGTCATGAACCACAAAGTCAGACGCTTGCAGCTTGTTTGTTATCCCCAACAGGCCATAGGTCTCCTCGACTAGCTTCACCAACTGCCGTTGATGTACATTGCTCGTATGGTTGACAGAGATGCCATGGATCTTCATGGATGGGCAAAAGGTGCGACTACCGATTTCAAGGCCTGCCTGTGTGCCGCACGAACCGTTTGCCACAAAACAATGTTGGAAGCTGACACCCTGAGCTTTTGCTTGAGCCAAAAGCTCAGGTACCACCTCGATGTAACCAAGCGTACCCAAAGGGGTTGATCCCCCCAGCGGGATCACATAGGGTGTGTTGCCTGCTTTCCGCAAGTGGCCTGCAAGGGCAGCCATTTCAGCTGTTGCATCCCCTTTTTTACCAATAAAGTGAAGTGTGGCCCCCAGCAGTTTAAAAAGCAAGGCGTTGCCTTGATAAACCGATGGCTCATCGCCCATCAGGACCAAATGGCACGCCATCCCCAAATGGTTCGCAAAAGCCAGGGTCTGCCTGCAATGGTTGGATTGGACACCACCAGTTGTGATCACGGTATCGGCCTGCTGCTGCATGGCCTGCGCCATGATGTACTGGAGCTTGCGGTTCTTGTTGCCACCCAGTCCTAGCGTTGTGGTGTCATCCCGTTTCACAAAAAGACGTGGTTTACAACCTAGCGTCTGGCGCAGCCGGGTCAACTCCTGCAAAGGGGTCGCTTGATCCACTACTGTGATCTTGGGAAACTGTTTGAGGTCCATGGTATACTCTCCTCAGGATACAGCTTGGTTTTTTCACGTCGCATCCTGTTGCACGTGTTGGTCACATGCGATCTCAAAACCCAGTATACCGCAAATCGCAAGGGTGTTGAATCTGCCCGGTAAGGAAATGATCGAACCTTTTTCTGCCAAATACCACGGTGTCTACAAGGGATATAAAGGCTAACTAGCCAGCTTCAAACAGATTTGGAGAGTCAGACTGTATGAAAGAACCAAAACACCAGCACTATTTCCCCTTATCAGAGTACCAGCATCGGTTGTTTCAAATCAGACGAAGCCTGCAGGAGGCTGATCTTGATGCCCTTGTCTTGGCTAATCAGCATAATGTTGAATACACCAGCGGCCTCTTGCACGGCGCCTGGACGCATGGTTTTGCGGAGGCTACACAATGTGTCGTGATCCCAGCCCGCGAAGAAGAAGAACCTGTGCTTATTATGCAAGAAAGCCTGAAGGGCTGTTCTGAGACAGCTGCTTTTTCAGACATACGGTTTGTCAAGAGCTTCAATGATCTGGAAGGTGTGAAAGCACTTGCTGCCGTTATCAAGCAACACAAAGCCGATCGTGGGCGCATTGGTGCGGAAATCAATCTTTACGAACGCATGGGCTTTACACAACCTTTCTACACCAAGATAAACGAGCTGTTGCCACAAGCTGCGTTTGTAGATGCCACTGATCTCATGTATGCCATTCGGTCCATCAAATCACCGCTTGAAATTGAAAAAATCAGAACAGCAGTCACAATTACCAGCCAAGCCTGCCAGGTTGCCTTGGCAGAAGTAAAAACAGGTATGAGTGAAAAAGAGCTCGGTCAAATTATCGCAGCAGAGATGGTCACCTGTGCAGATGCCTGTGTTCGAAACCCCTGGTTTATTTTTATCCATGCGGACGGCAAAAGCCCAATCGGATGGGATGGTGTTCCCAGTGACTACCGGTTTAGAACAGGTGACTGTATCTATATCGACTGTGGCTTCTCATATCAAGGGTATACGGCTGATTTTGTCCGAATTGCTTCCATAGGAGAGCCCAGCAAAGAAAAGTCGCGTATTTATTATGGGGCAAGAGATGCCAACATGGCGCTCATCAATTACATGCGCCCCGGCATGAAATGCAGTGATCTCTACGCTTTTTTCAGGAGCAAATTGATTGATTTGGGCTTTTCCCAAGAAGTCCAGCAGCAAGACAAACACCGTTTTATTTTCGCAGGCCATGGCATTGGCCTTTCCATCCATGAGCCGCCGGTCATCAACGATGTGAATGAAGCAACTATTCAAGAAGGGATGACCTTGGCGATCGAAGGCGATCTGTTCAGCAGCCTTCCCCTGTCTCGAAAGACCATCGCCCTTAAAAATGAAGAAAATGTGCTGCTGACGTCAAAAGGGTGTGAACAACTCACAACGCTTTGTAACGATATCTGGATCTCAGAAAAATGACTGGGCTGAGCGATTAGCCCTTGTGGTGAGCTCCTGCATGTTTAATCATCAGCGTCGGCCGCCATCAATGCGGCATCAATCGATCCTGTCGGATAACACACCATTTGGTTCTCCGGTTTGAGGGCCAATCGGTACCGTAAATAATCAGCCAGAGCCTGGTCCTGGCAATAAACATAACAACCTTTCATCCCGCGGGTCATCAAGGTGCGATAGGTGTTTTTAATCAGTTCATCAGCCAGATCAAGCGCTGCTTGCTTGTTTTTTTTCATCAGGGTCTTAATGCCCTTCAGAGACTGGTCAGTCCGGGCCCGTTTCGTGTGATCTGTCACGATACGGCCGTTTTCATATCGTAGGTCCAGGCCAATGATAAGGCCCACATAATCAAATTCCAGGCCTTGCGAGGTGTGGATACAACCGATTTGGTCAACTGATTCAGGATCAATGGCCCATGTGCTCGTGTTGTTTAGGTTCCAGCTCATCCGAAAATTAAAGGGTTCAAGCACGATATCAGCATGTTCAGGATCTGCCCGCTTGTCTTTTTCCCAATCCCAACAATAACCAGCTAAAAGGCGCGCCTTATTGCGTGCCTGATTATGTGCATAGATATGTTCTTTGATATGGTTAGGATCATCGAACACCTGGAAATCATAGTCATGCAGAAAAGATGTGTCTTGAGCTGTTTTTCGAATCTCAAGCACATCATCAAGCCAGGCAATGTAACCGTCAGATCCGTCACATCTGAATTGCGAGTCCAAAAACATATGCGTGATTTCTGCCCCCGCCTGTTTGGCAAAGTGCTTGATTTTATCAATCGATCCAAAATCAGTGGTGGTCACTCGCTGTGATTCATCGATAAAAAAGATGGACAAGCGAGCTGCGCGGATGATCTCCAAGACCTGATCCACACCCTTGTTTCTAAAGAGCCCTGATTTATCCGTCAAGCGGTGAGATTCATCGGCGATCAGCACATCAAAGCTATCCGCTTCCACATTGACATACGCACTGGACGTTTGAAAAAGGGTGCTGATTCGCCCTTTACGCAGAGAACCAGACAGCCTGGCTTCATAGACATGTCGTGGTGCGGCATTTTTGGTAACATATTGGGCCACCAAATCCTGTTGGGTCATCTTCACCAGCAAGTTAATGGCAACGACTGATTTGCCTGTTCCTGGCCCTCCTTCAACAACCATCACCTGTTTTTTTTGCTTTTTCTTGTGCCTATGAGCAATCAGCATGGCCGTGTCGAAAACCAGACGCTGGCTGTCGATTAAAACAAACTCCTCATTGCCCTGCAGCATGGATGCCAGCAAATCTTGAAAAGACTTTGACGGCCGGATCTCACTTTGATCCATATAATACAGCGTTTGCTTCTGGTCACCGGTCCGGATACGTTGACCAATAAAGGCACGCAAGGCATCGATTTCGCCTCTCATGAACGGTGGTGCTGCATCTGTATAGAAACGGTAGTGGGGGGACAAAAGGTCTTCTGGGTCCTGTTTTTTATAATTATGCAAGTATGTACATGGATGCAGGTGAATGGGTTTTTCTCTGACAGCTACAGCATAGTCTCTAAAAAATGAAGCATATGACCAAGCCTGATAAGATGGGTGTGTCACCGGGCGGATACCGCCTCCGATGAAGGTTTCAACCATGCCTTCTGCTCCTGGTATGGCCTTGGCTTCCTCCCATTGCTTGAGCTCAATAATTACGGCTGTATGTGTCTGTTCTTCGTCCAGTCCTGTCACTATAAAATCCACTCGCCTGGAACAACCAGGCAACTTGAATTCAATCGCAACACCGGCATCTTCAGGTAAGGCGGGGTCGTTGAGAACCTTGTACATATAACTCAAGGACTGGTGCCACGCGCGAACCTCAGACTGGTTGGGATGGCCCAGCATCTGCTGGAAATGATCGCAAATCCGTTCCACCAGCTGATCCTGTTCGGAATCGATCATAAAAGAACGCTTGGTTGCCTGATAAACAATCATGGCACATCCTCGTCTGTGATTGGCTTTCTGCCCAGGTCCGTGTATTTTTGCGCGGAACCAAACGCTTGTTCTACCGGGTATTTTCGTTCATTCTGATCCAGTTTTTTACGAATAATATGACTCGGATCCACCTCTAATTTAAGGCACAGCTGCAGCGCATAAATGAGTACATCTGCCACTTCTTCAAGGATTGCCTCTCGCTGGCTGTGGACGTGCAGGTCTTTTCCTGACCATTGGAAACACTCCAAAAGTTCTGCCGCTTCAAGCGACAAAGAGATAGCCAAGTCTTTTGGGTTGTGAAACTGATCCCAGTTGCGTTCGCGGTTAAATGTTTCGATCCGCTTAAGAATACCTTGGTCGAAACCCACCTCTTTGTGAGCGTTTTTCATGCCACACCCCTCATCCCATGGTGGCCACACCACCCGCTTTCATTGATTATATCAAATCCATACGCATTGTTTTGGATCAGGTTGTTCGAACCGCTTGAGACAAGGCCAGTAGTTGGCTGTTTTTCACTTGAAGGGGCAGGGCACACTCTGGCGAGATCAGGCGGATGCCTCCTTCGATCAGCATATTGGCTTCTTGTGTGACCTGTTCTGGTGTGCCTCCCAGAAGGGTATCGACATTGTTGATGCTGCCGGTCAAAAGCATGCTTCCAGCTTCCCGCTTGGCATCGGTCAAGCTGTTTTTGCTGTCAAAATGAAAGATGGGAAAACCGGCTTGTGCGAAAAATGCCATCCGGTCGGTTGTCTGGCCGCAACAGTGCAAGATCAGGGATCGGGGCGGCAGCGAAGCAATGATGCGCTGGTGAGCCGCCTGTAGAAAGGTCACATAGGTCTGGGGGCTGGCCAGATCCGCTGTGATATGATCAGCCAGGGTGATCATGTCCGCACCAGCCTCCAGTTGAGCCCGGGCAAAAAGACTGGTCAGATCAGACAGTCGATCGATCAAAGCCTGGATATAAGCTGGTTCCATAAGGGTGTCGATTAAAAAAGACTCCATACCATACACGTGCAGGCCCAATGTCCAGGGACCCATGACCTTGCCAATGACCAGCGCTTGGTCTTTGTAACGGTTTTTGAGCAGGCGGATGGCTGCAAGGATGGCTTGAATGGGTTTTCGGCTCAAAAAATCTTTGGGGATCAAGATCTCTTCCTGTGCGCCAATGATGGTGGAACGAATTGATGGCATGGTTTTTTCGTCGCCCCAATCAATTCGGGCCCCCAGGGCTGCAGCTTCCGCCACCACGCTGAAATAAGGCATAACGCTGTCAAAACCCAAATGTTCCAAGGGGTATGCAGCCAGAGCTGCCGCCTTGTCCGCATCCAGATGCGCGTGCTCAAAGGAAAAACCCAGCTTTTCGCAGCTTTCCTGCGTGGCGTTGGAAACCGGTGCCAAAAGCGCCGGTCGGTCGGTCTCTTGTCCTTCAAGGATGGCATGAACCCGTTGGCAAGCTTTCATTGTTATCCCCCTTTTTAAAGTGGCCGGAAACGGCCAGTAAACGTCTGGTTTCGGTATGCAGCCAGCTCAAAACCTTCCGGCACCGCCTCATCCCAGAAAAAACCCGCACCACCTGCCCCGTCCACCCGCATGGCCAAGCCTTTCATGGGCTGGCTGCTGGTGTTGATCAAGGTACAGCGCACATCGATGCCTGTTTCATGGTGCTCAAAGAGCAAGCGGCAGGACAGGTGTTGGTCATCTTGTGGCCAGGCCAGCTCTGCCTCCATCCAGACGTTGGCATCATGCTGGACGCCGAAGGAAAACGCACACACCTGTCCCCTTTGGCCTTTGCGGGACAGGTGCTTTAAAAAAGCCAGGTTGCACGGCGCTTGCCTGTACTGCCAGACTGTTACAGCGCCATCATCTGATCCTGTTGCAGCCAGGCGAAGCGGGGCAGCCACAGCCGTTCCGATGCCGCCTTCGCCATAGGCATTGCCGCAGTAATAAAGCCGATCTCGTTCTCCAATTTGCACCACGGCCGGGTAGGCGGCCATCTGGCTGTCCCAGCTTTGTTTTTGACAGTCCCCCTTGAGGCCCCGGGTAAAAGGACCCAGTTGCAGGTTTTCCCCATACGTCCTGCCCCGTTCCCAGGTCAAGCCGTCCGGTGACCAGGCCCGGCAAATGGAATAAAAGCCCCAACGCGTACCGATCGCCGAATACCACATGTCATAGCCATCTGCATTTTTACGGACAACGGGTCCAGCAACAGCGATGTTTTCATAATCATGGCCGGGATTTCGCGTCATCAGGCAGCCCTTTTTGGTCCATCGGATGCCATCTGTAGATGTGGCATAACTGATCTGTTTTTGCTGGTCCAAAAAAACATCTGCTCCCAAGGTGGGGCAAACCGTGTAATACCAGGTGAAGCGTTTGCTGCCATCTGGCTGGCTGTCACACAAGACGCTGCCTCCGGCAATGCCAGCCGCATGTCCTAAGCCGGGCTCATCTTGTGGTGTTAAAAGCGGCTGGTCTGACACCTTCTCCCAATGGATCAGGTCATGGGAGACAGCCAGGCCCATGCCCGGAAAGGCAGCCAGCCCCTCTCCATGCCCCTGGTTACCTGTGTAGTAAAGATGCCAGAGCCCTGGCTCAGGTGAAACCACGTTGGGCAGGACGCACCAGGCAGCATCAAAAGAGCCCGGCTCACCGGTTTCCACAATGGTTCCACGTGGTGTCAAATCGGTTGGATGTGCCAAAGGCGCCGTCGCCAGCCGAAGGGTGCGTTTGCCACTGCCGTCGTCTGCAGCATAGAAGAGGTATAGCAGCCCATCATGCGTGATGATGCATGGGTTCATGGTGATGGTGTGACCAAACGGGCTGCCAGGATAAGGCTTTAAGATGGGGTTTTCGGATGTGCGAAGCCAGGCGGTGTTGTGACTAAGTGGTCTCATCTGCGCGTCCTTTCACAAAAAAAGGCAGCCAGTCCAATGGATTGGCTGCGATGTATCGAACCATTTTCACAAGCTGGTCAACCCTTGACGGCGCCAGCGGCAATTCCCTTGATAAAATACTTCTGCAAGAAGACGAACATAATCATCACTGGAATGGAAGCCAGGAAAATACCGGCAAAAGCCATGCCGTATTCGTTTGTCCGGTCGCCAAAGAAGCGCTGAATGGCCACCATCAGGGTTGGTGTGTAGGAGAAGTTCAGAACGGTCAGGCTCAGGATAAAGTCATTCCAGGCACCGATGCCCGTCCGGATCAGGCAAGTTGCCGTTACGGGCGCCAGCAGCGGCAAGAAAATGTTGAAATAGACCCGGAACATGGAGCAACCGTCCACATAGGCGGCCTCTTCCAGCTCTTTAGGCAGGGCTCGCATGAAGCCCGTATAAAGGAAGATGGAAAAAGGCAGGTTCCATGAGGCCTGAACGAAAATCCCCGCCCACAAGGTGGTATACAAATTCATACGCACGGTTTGCTTGATCAAGGCGATCAGCACCCCGATGAAAGGCACCACCATCAGGGCCAGCATGGAAGCGTAATAGGCTTTGAAGAATTTGCGATCGATGCGTGACAAGGCAAAACCGGCCAGTGAGGCAAAGATGACCACAATAACCAAGGCGGTCACCGTGATTGTGCCGGTATTTTTCAAGGCCTTGAAAAAATACATTCGTTCAATGGCCTGGCTAAAGTTATTGAGGGTGAACATCTCCCGGTTGATGATCAGGGGGAACTTGACGATGTTTTTGCGGTCCTTGAAAGAGCCGATGATAAAATAATAAATCGGGATCCAGACAATCAGCGTGGACAACAAAAGCAACGTTTCTCCGGCAATTTTGCCCAGGGTGCGCGCCAGTCGCTGGCTGTGATTCTCTTTATGACTGAGAGAAGGCGATACGTTTTGCAGGTTCTGTTTAGCCATCAGTACACATCCTCCCTCTTACGCAAGACCACAAACTGGACCAGAGAGATCAGCGTGATCGTGATAATCAAGATAACGGACAGGGCGGCACCAATGCCCATTTGACCTGTGTTCTGAAAGCCGTAAAACCAGATGCGCTGGGTCAGCAGGCGGGTGGAATAACCCGGCAGACCCAGTGAGATAAACCAGGGCAGCTCATACATCTTGAAGGCGGCGATGCTGGTCGTCAGCACGTTGATGGTGATTGACGGTGCCATCATGGGTATCACAATAAAGCGGCGTACCTGGCCTTTGTTGGCTCCATCAATGGTGGCCGCTTCATACAGCTCGATGGGTATGCTTTGCAAACCTGCCAAGAAAATGACAATACAGGTCCCCATCAAGACCCAGACGGTGGGAACAATGGTGGCAAAGTTTGTCAAAACCCGCGTTTCCAGCCAGTTGATCCGTTGGCCACCAAATTCAACCAGCACACGGTTGATCACACCGTTGGTGTAGTGGAAGATGATGCGCCACAAGATGCCCACAACGGCATGACTCAGCAGGGCTGGAAAAAACCACAAGGAGCGCATCAGGCTTCGGTTGATGCGGCCACGGTCCTGCTTGTCCAGCACCATGGCCATGATAAAGGACAAAAAGACCGTTAAGAAGGTGACCCCTACAGCATAGAAGAGCGTGGCAACGACCATTTCTTTAAAGCCTTGGGTCCTGGGCACTTCCAGGTAATTGCCAAAACCCACAAACTTCATGGGAACAGAGTCAATGCCCGCCCATTGCACAAAACTGTATTTCACCACATTAACGACAGGCAGAACGACAAAAACAAAACACAAGATGGTGCTTGGAATGAGAAAAACAAGACCAGCCAGGGTTCTGTTGCGTTCAAACCGCGAATGTTTTTTTCGGATCGGTTTAGCTTGCATGGGTGATCTCCTGAATCTTTATGATAATGCGAAAAAGAGGTCAATCGCAACGGAAGCGGAACAGGTGATTAGGAAAGGGAGCACAGGGGCCCCCTTTCCTAATCTTGTCGAACCGTTGGTTCGGTTAGCCAGCGTTTCTGTAGGACTCAGCAAGCGTGTCGCTCATGATCTGAGCCGCTTCTGCAGCGTCCATGTTGCCGCCGATGACGTCACGGATGGCCGTGCAGGCAGCATCCATGAAGGTCTCTGTCCAGAGGTTAAAGCCCATCAGGACAAAGGGGGCATCGTTCATGGCCGGCAAGACTTCGAGGATAGGCTGGGGCAAAATGATCTGGTCTTCTGTCAAGGTCGTCAGCACGGGGACGGTTCCACGGGCATTTTGGGTGAACTTGAAGTTTTCAGGCTGCATGATCCAGTTGAAGTAGATCTCACGGGCTTCAGCTCTGTTCTCGTCAACCTCAACAGCGGACAAGCCCCAGGCCGTCTCAGGGGAGATGGAGATCCAGACTTGCTGTCCAGGATCATTGAAGGGAACCAGAATGGTCACTGCGTCGTCTTCAGATCCAGCAGCTTCTGCGATACCGTCAACCATGGTTTTAGCGGTCCAGTTGCCAGCGATTGCCATGGCGGCAGTGCCATCAGCCATCATTGCTGTGACGTCGTCTTCGGTGTTGCTGGCGCTGCCAGGAACAAAGAAGGGCGCGACTTTGTTGAATTTTTCAGTGGCTTTGCTTTCTGCGGCAAAATCGATGTCGCCATCCAGGAAGCGCTCTTCATAAACACCGGAACCCCACACTGGGCAGACTTCGTTGGCGATAATCGCTTCGTAGACCATCCAGCAGGTGGTTGTTTTGTCACCGGCAACGGTTAAGGGCTCATAATCGGTTTTGTCTTTGATGTCCTGACAGCAGGCGATGAATTCGTCAAAATCTTTTGGCGGTGCATCCCAGCCGGCTTCTTTCAGGGCAGCCATGTTGATGTACAGGCAGGTGAAGGCCGCACCCTGTGTCAGACCGAAGATTTTGCCGTCACGGGTAAAGGCATCCAGATAAGCCTGGGGGATGTTCTTGGTGACGTCTTTGTCAGACAGGTCCTGAATCAGACCAGCATCCAGGGCCTGGAAGCTGACTTCAGAGTTGTCAACGGAAACGATGTCGGGGATGTCGTCAGCTGCAATACGGCTGGCCAGGAAGCCTTTTTCAGGTCCTGTTCCCACTTCAATGACAGTAATCCAGGGATACTCTTCATGGAATTTGGCGATGTATTCCGGCCACAGATCCACCCAGTCGTCACCGACCATCATGGCTTCCAGGGTAACCGGTTCTTTGTCGCCACCGACGGGGCCTTCTGTTTCTTCCGGCTTTTCGGTTGTCTCAGCTGGAGCGGCTGTTGTTCCGTCTGCTGCTGGTGCCTTGGTGGTTTCTGTCCCGCCACAACCGGCAAACAGACCGGCAACGAGAACAAGCACCAAGAAAATTGGTAGATACTTCTTCATCTTTTTCCCTCCATTTTGAAAATTCATCGTAATAATACGATCGTTTGATCAGCAAAATCCCTATCGATTTTACCGTGACGCCATTGTAACAAACCACCTCCTTTTAGTCAATTTTTTGGTTAATAAGCCTAAGAAGATAGGCTAAACAGGTAGGTTGCACAAAATTCTGTTCTTTACACCGGCAAAGCCAAGCTGGAAACGTGTTTTTCGCATCACAGGTTGGACATGCTTATCACGGCCAATAGACCTGTTCAACAGCCACCACATCTCCCGCCTGCAAGGTGACATGATAGAAAAAAGAGTGAAGGACCGCCTCCGGATAGGCGTCAAAAAAAGCGTTGAAAGCAGCGGGGTCATAGGGGACTTCTTGGAACAGCAGGTTGCCATCCGGTTCATAAAGCAGGCTGATGAAGGCCTGGCTTATATCAACCGCCAGCAATTGCCTGCCCGGCCGGTCTTCGATGTACTCGGAGTCGGCGAACTGATCCACTTCAGCTTGTGCCTGTGCCTGCGTGTATCCTGCTTCTTCAACCAGCCAGCGAACGGCGTCGTCACCTTGAAGCAGGTTGAAACAATCAAAGTCAGCCAGGCCTGTGGCCGGGTCATAAGCCAGCATGTCGGCGTAGGTTTCTTCGTCCAACATCTGCGTCTGGCTTTGGGTGGTTGCCTCCTGACTGGTGGTCTGGCTGGTCTCTTTCTGGGTCGTGGTAGCCTGGCTGCTTGGGCTTGTCGTCGTTTCAGCAGGTGTTTCGGTGGTTGTTGCTTTGGTGCTTGGTTTGGTGGGTCTGGCTCTGCTGCTGGTAGCCTCCGCCGCCCCTGTCCCTTCTTTCAGCGCATTGAAG
>CAYXIM010000056.1:0-12634 GCA_964465385.1 uncultured Oscillospiraceae bacterium | reverse complement strand
GGACATTTCCACCATGAAGGTGGACTGGCCGCCAGCCAGGTCGTCGCTGGCGCCGATGCGGGTGAAAATCTGGTCCACGATACCGATGCGGGCCTGGGCCGCCGGGACAAAACTGCCGATTTGCGCCAAGAGGACAATCAGGGCGGTTTGCCGCAAATAGGTTGATTTACCAGCCATGTTTGGCCCGGTCAAGATCATCAGCCGCCGGTCTTCCATGTCCAGATCCAGGTCATTGGGCACAAACTGGCCGGCAGCCAGGGCTTTTTCAACAACCGGGTGGCGGCCCTGACGGATCAGGATGTGATCAGACAAGTCGATGTCCGGCTGGCAATACTGCTCGCGGTCAGCCAGTTCCGCCAGAGCGGCCAGGACATCAATAACGGCCAGCGCACCTGCGGTTTGCTGCAGGCTGCGTGTTTGTTGGGCCGCCAGGCGGCGAATGTCACAAAAGACATCGTATTCCCGGGCCACCAGTTTGTGTTCAGCACCCAGGATGGTGTCTTCCATCTCTTTGAGTTCATCGGTGATGTAGCGCTCGCTGTTGGCCAGGGTCTGTTTGCGCTGGTAGTGGTCGGGCACCTGGGCCAGGTTGGCCCGCGTCACATCCAGGTAGTAGCCAAAGACCCGGTTAAAACCGATCTTGAGGCTTTTGATGCCTGTCTGCTCGCGTTCTTGCTGTTCCAGGTCCAGAATCCACTGTTTGCCTCCGCTGGCAGCCTGCCGGTAACGATCCACCGCCTCATCGTAGCCTGTTTTGATCAGCTGACCTTCTTTGAGGCCGGTCGGCGGTTGGTCGTGGATGGCTTCTTCCAGCAGGCCGGTCAGGTCCGGCAAGGGATCCACCGATGCCTTGAGGGCTTGCAGCCAGGGGTCTTCCAGTGGCTCCAGCACAGCCAAAAGGGCCGGCAGGCGGATCAGGGTCTGCTTGAGGGCCAGTAAATCCCGGGCATTGGCGGTGTTGAGGGCCAGCTTTCCGGTCAGCCGTTCCAGGTCATAGAGGTCCGCCAGGCTTTCACGCAATTCCTGACGCAGGATAAACGCCTCTTTTAAGGCCAGGACAGCCCGTTGACGCTGCTTGATTTCAGAGGGTGCAAGCAACGGTTGTTCGACCCAGCGGCGCAGGAGACGGCCGCCTACTGCGGTCACCGTCCGGTCGATGGCCCACAGCAGGCTCCCCCGTTTGCTGCGGTCCCGGATGGTCTCCGTGATTTCAAGGTTGCGTCGGGCTGACGGGTTCAGCGCCATAAAAGTGTCCACGTCATAAGCTTTCACAGGCTTGAGGTGGTCCGGCCGCATGCGCTGCGTTTCTTCCAGGTAAAGGACCACAGCAGTGGCAGCCTGGGCCCATAGCGGCGCCAGCTCCTCCTGCTGGGGAAAAAGCGCCTGGCTTTTTTCCAGAGAAAAGTCTTCATCCGGGCGTTGGGTCATCAGGACAGGCAACCGTTCCTGGACGCTTTCTGCCAGCGGGCTATCGAGAAAGGCCGCATTGGCCAGGATTTCGGACGGGTTGATGCGCACCAGTTCGGCCATCAGGTGGTCACCTGTGGCACCAGTGATCAGGGCTGTTGCTTCAAACAGGCCGGTGCTGATGTCGCAAAACGCCAGGCCGTAGTAGTGGTTAAGCTGGTAAATGGCTGCGATATAATGGTTTTTTTTGTCATCAAGCAGCCTGGGATCGGTGACGGTTCCCGGTGTGATGACCCGGGTCACCTCCCGCCTGACGATCCCCTTGGCCTGCTGGGGGTCTTCAACCTGGTCGCCCAGGGCGATTTTATAACCGCGCTGGATCATCTTGTGGATGTAGTTATCCACGGCATGGTGGGGCACCCCGCACATGGGCGCACGCTCTTGCAGGCCGCAATCGCGGCCGGTCAAGGTCAGGTCCAGCTCTTTGGCTGCAACCAGGGCGTCATCAAAGAAAAGCTCGTAAAAATCACCCAGGCGGAAAAAGAGGATGCAATCCGGCCAGGCCTGCTTTAAGGCCAGGTACTGCTGCATCATGGGGGTCAGTTTTTCGGGATCAATCCCGTCAAGCATCGCGGTCATCCATCCATCCATTCTGTCAGGGTTCCCTTGAGGGAAAAGGTCTGGGCTTCATCCACCAATACCCGGGCCAGGCCGCCCTCCAGGCGTTCTCCGCTCAGGCTCCCGTCTGCCTCCCGTCTGCCTGCGGGCAGGCAGGACGGATCAGGGATGGAAAAGTTAACCAGCTGGTTTTGGCTGTTACGGCCTGAGAAGACATGCGCTTCCTTGCGGCTGGCCCCTTCCACCAGGATCTCGACTTCCTGGCCAAGCCGTTGTTGGTTGGCAGCCAGGGCATGGCTGTTTTGCAAGGTCACCAAGCGATCGAAGCGCGCCTGCAAGGTCTTGTCGTCAATGCGTTCCTTGAGTTTGGCAGCTGGTGTGCCCGGTCTGGGCGAATATAAAAAGGTGAAGGCGCTGTCAAAACGCACCTGGCGCATCAGGTCCAGGGTCTGTTCAAAGTCGTCTTCGCTCTCTCCGGGAAAACCCACAATCATATCCGTAGATAAGGCCAGGTCAGGCATCAGGCTGCGGGCTGAACGCACAATGTCCAGGTACTGGTCCCGGCTGTAACGGCGGTTCATGGCCTTGAGAATCCGGTCACTGCCGCTTTGGAGGGGCAGGTGCAGGTGACGCTCGATGTTGGGGTAACGGGCCATGACCTCAAGCATGCGCATGGACGTGTCCTTGGGGTGTGAGGTCATGAAACGGATCCGGTAAAGGTCAGGGATCCTGGCACAGGCCTCCAGCAAGCCGGCAAAATCCAGGCCGTCTTCATCGGCAAGGCCTGCCTGGTCCTGGCCGTAGGAGTTGACGTTCTGTCCCAGCAGCATGATTTCCCGGTAGCCCGTTTGGACCAGCTGGCCCACTTCATCCAAAATGTCCTGCGGCCGCCGGCTGCGTTCACGGCCACGCGTGTAGGGCACAATGCAGTAGGTGCAGAAGTTGTTGCATCCGAACATGATGGAGGTCAGGGCGCGAAAACGGCGTGCCCGGTGGATGGGCAGCCCTTCAACCAGGCTGTCTTCCTGGCCAACATAATATTGTTTTTTATCCGATGTCATGCGGTTGTAAAGCAGCTCAGGTAGGCGATGAATGTCTTGCGGGCCAAAGACGATGTCCACAAATGCATAGCTGCGCGCAATCTTGTCAAGGGTTTCGTCTTGTTTCATCATGCAGCCGCACAGGGCGATCAACAGGTCAGGCCGCTCCTGTCTCAGGTGCTTGAACTGGCCCAGGTGGCCAAAGAGGCGGTCCACTGCATTTTCACGCACACTGCAGGTGTTGAGCACGATCAAATCAGCCTGGCGGGGGGAATCCGCAGGGATAAAACCCATGTCATGCAGCTGGCCGGCGATTTTCTCGCCGTCGTTTTCATTCAGCTGGCAACCGTAGGTGTGCAGCCAGTAACGCCGGGTGAAACCGGTCTGGTCCCGGTGGTCGGCCAGACAGTCCAGGACCGCCGCCTGGTACTGTTCCTGACGTTGCAGTTCATCCTTGTTCTTGTTCAACGGTTGGGTCCCCTCTCTTGCAGGTATGTGGCCTTGAAACTTCATTTATGATAACACAAAGCAGGCGGGCCTGTCCCCGTCCGCAGCGATGAAAAAGGCCGGCCAAGCCCCCTAGCTCGACCGGCCTTCTCACCAGGAATCAACTGGAAACAATCACTCTGATCCGGGCAGGCCAGGTACCACGGGAGGTGTGAAGGTGCGCTTGGCCAGGCGGTCGTCCAGACGCATGAGGCCGTTTTTGCTGTCCTGAATCCAGGTCAGCCGGTCAATGATCTCTTGCACGCTGGCTTCTTCTTCAACCTGCTCGATGACATACCATTGCAGGAAGATGGCAGCGGCATGGTCTTTGTCCGCCTGGGCCAGGTCAGCCAGGTCATTGATGGAGGCGGTCACCAGCTGCTCGTGGCGCAGCACGTGTTCGAAAACGTCCAGGGGTGACGACCAGCTGCCGCTGGGGTCATCGATCTGCTTGAGGACAACGGGCACACCGCGGTATTGCAGGTAGGCATAGAGGTTCTGGGCGTGGCTGAGCTCCTCCAAGTACTGCAGGTAGGTCCAGTTGGCCGCTCCGGGCAACCCCTGGCTGCTGAACCATTCGGACATGGCCAGGTACAAAAAGGCCGAGTAGTATTCTTTGTTAATTTGTTCGTTGATGGCGTGAGCTAACTTGTCTTTCATGAACGTACCTCTCTGTTTCGTGATGATTTGAGTATGGACCCTTTGTTTTTTTATTTAAGTAGCACCGGTTACTGAAAGCCTCAGCATTGATCAGCAATGCGCAAAATCAATTCTTTGGATGCCTGCCAGTCCAGGCAAGGGTCGGTGATGGACCGCCCGTAAACCGGTCCATCGACGGGCTGGCAGCCGGCTTCCAGGTAACTTTCAATCATAAGGCCTTTGACCAGCTGGCGGATGTCTGGCGCATGACGGCGGCTGTGCAACACCTCAAGCGCAATCCTGGGCTGCTCCTGGTACTGCTTGTTGGAGTTGGCGTGGTTGGTGTCGACCAGGCAGGCAGCTGGCTGCAGGCCACGTTGGACAAACAAGGCTGCCAGGCGTTTTAAATCCTCATAATGGTAGTTGGGCAGATTTTGGCCGTGGGCATCCACGGCACCACGCAAAACCGCATGGGCCAGCGGGTTGCCGCTGGTTTGCACCGCAAAGCCCTGGTAGGCGAAAACATGCCCCTGGCGGGCGGCAGAAACCGCGTTGAGCATGACGTTGAGGTCGCCACTGGTCGGGTTTTTCATGCCGACCGGCTGCCCGATACCGCTGGCTGTCAGCCGGTGCTGCTGGTTTTCAACCGAACGTGCACCGACCGCCACATAGCTGAGCACGTCGTCCAGGTAGGTGTGATTTTCCGGATAGAGCATCTCGTCGGCCGCTGTCAGGCCGGAGACCTCCATGGAGCGGATGTGGAGCTTTCTCAGGGCCAGCAGGCCGGCGGCCACATCCGGGGCTTTTGTGGGGTCTGGCTGGTGCAGGATGCCCTTGTAGCCGGCGCCGCTTGTTCGGGGTTTGTTGGTGTAAATGCGCGGAATCAAAAGCAGGCGGTCCGCCACCTCCAGCTGCAGGCGCCCCAGACGTTCGGTATAGGTCAGAACCGGATCGATCTGATCAGCCGAGCAGGGGCCCACGACCAGGATAAAACGGTCGGACTGTCCGGTCAAAACCGACACAATGGCCCGGTCCCGCTCCGCTTTGAGTGTCTGCAAGGCGGCGGACAAGGGGTAGCGTTTGAGGATTTCTTCGGTTGAGGGAACCTGGCCCAGGGTTAAAAAATTCATGCCCGGTCACCTCCCGCTTCTTGTGGTGGGGCTTTGGGGGCCGATCGGCCTTTGGGCTGCAAGCTGGTGGTTTTGGCCGCCAGGCCGGCCGCAGTCAGCAGGCGTTTGAGGGCTTGCGGGCGCAAGGCACTGGTCAGGACCCACAGACCGGTCGTCTCACCTGTTGCGTAAACCAGAAACAAAAGCGAGCCCTGGCGCATGGGCCGATCCAGGCGGCGGATGGTTTCCCGCAAGGGCGCAAAAGACGGGCTGCTGATGCCCAGGGCGCGACTGACCGCCTGGTCAGGCCGTTTCAAGAGCCAGTCGGCCGGCGACAAGAGCAGCCGTTCCAGTTGGTCCCGCTCCAGTTGCCAGTCTTTGAGCGGCGTGTGCACGCGCAGGCCGCCGTCAACGGCAAACAGCAGGGCGGCATGTTCTGGCGGCAAAGGCAGGCCGGTCAACAGCAGCACCGGCAGGCTCCAGCGTGCTTGAAGCTGGCTGCGCAGGTCCAGGCGTTTGCGCTTATCAAGCCAGGCGTTTCGGATCAAAAACAAAAGCCAGACCAAGGCCGCCGCCATGAGCACAAACCCAGCCAGCGGCTCAAGGCAAGCAGACGCGGTCAGCAAGAGGCTGCACACGATAATCAGGATCAGCAAGGTCTGCATGTGCCCTCCCTCCCCTTCAACGGGCATAAAGCCGGTAGAGGATCCACTGGATCAGGCGGACAGGCAGCAGGCGGTTGGCCAGTTCTGTCAAGCGGTAAAAGGCACCTGGTGTGGTCTGGATGGGCATGCGCCTGCGATTGATCCTGCGGATGATCCAACGGGCCAGGTCATCTGCGGACGGCCCCTTTTGCTCATCAGCCGCCATGCGCCCGATGGAACGCAGGTAGCGGTCCGCATCCGGGAGCGTCAGGGTTTTGGGGCTGGTCACACGGGATGCGGTGAAGCCGGTCCGGGTGTCGCCGGGCTGGACCACCATGAACGACAGGCCATGGGGCCGGTTTTCATTGGCCGCGGCACGAACCAGGGCGTTTGCCGCCGCCTTGCTGGCCGAATAGCAGGCCTGGTAGGGCAACGGCATGAACGCAGCAACCGAACTGATCAGAACAATGCGTCCCGCACCTTGTTCGCGCATGATCGTCAATACCGGTGAAAGCAGGTTGGACACCCCCAGATAATTGGTTGCTATCTGGTTGTGTGCCTCCTGGGCCGTCATGGCTTCCACAGCACCCGCCAGGCCATAACCGGCGGCTAAAACAAGCAGGTCGATACGCTTTTCCCGGACAAGGATGTCCTGGAGGACCGTCTGGATGCGGTCGGTATCGGTCACATCCGCCTGCCGATAGAGCAGGCGGCCTGTGGCATCTGGGGCTGAGTCTTCAACACGCCGGGCCAGGCCGTAAACACGGTCTCCAGCAGCAGCCAGCTGCTCGGCCAGCGCCTTGCCAATGCCAGAACTGGCACCAGAAATAACAACAATGCGTTCCCGGGTCATGGTTGCTCTCCTTTGGCTGTTGGTTTTTGCTTGTCACGGGCCATGAAGCGCAAGGCCCGGACGCGCCTGTCCCCGCCTGCGGCCAGCTCCTGGTCAATAAATTGCGGGTGGGCTGCGACAAATGCAGCCTGGTAGTGGGCTGGGTCTTGCGTAAAAGCCTCGATCTGCTGCAGCTGTCCCTGGCTGATGAAGCCCTGGCCAGCGGCCAGTTGGAACAAGGGGGGTTCGATGGTCAACAGGGCCTGCAGCTGGACCCCAGCTGCCGCCAGAAGCTGGCGTCCCCCCTGCTGGCGGTCGACCACCGTCAGGGTCTGCTCCACCCGGGCCCCCAGGGTCTGGATAGCCGGCAACCAGGCCCGCTGGTAGCTGGACGCCTCCGTCACCAGATCAGACACATGCAGGATGCGGGCACCCGCCAGGGCGCCCGCCGCCAGTTCTTGAGGGCGTTGACCCGGGGCGCTGAGCCAGGCGGTCCGGTCTTTAAAGAGGCTGACGTGAGGTTTGTGCAAACGATCGGCCACAGCTGGTGAAAAAAAGAAATCGCGCCGCTCACCGCCTGACACCATGTCGGCGTCAAAGTCCCGGCATCGGTCAACCAGGGCGTCGATGACCAGCTGGTAACAGGGCGAGCGCTGGTATTGGGCCGCTGTGCGACGAGCCAGGTGGTCCAGCAAGGCCTCCCGCTGGGCCAGGCGGTCGTCAATTTCAGCTAAAAGAGCCTGCGCCGCTTGCGCATCGCCGAAGAAAAAATGTGTGTTGATGTAATAGGGGCCAAAGCTGCCCGATGTATACCAGAAGGGCTGGTTTTCAGGTGCGGCACGCAGGGCCTGGGTTTCAAACAGAAAGGCAATCAGCTTTTTTTCGGTGTCGGTTGTGTGCATGGCAGGCCTCCTGAGCACAGTGTACCACAAGGGTTTTCAGGTCCACCAGTTAAGTGTGCCGGTGTAATCAGCCAGGGCCTTCACCCCGTCAGCACGGGCAATGGCCACCATGTCCGACAAGATCAGCTGGCAGGCCTGGGGGTTCAGGAGGGTTGCTGTGCCCACCTGAACAGCTGATGCGCCGGCAATCATGAAGTCGATGGCGTCGGCACCGGTCATGATGCCGCCCACGCCAATCAAAGGCAGGCTGACCTGCTGGTAAACCTGGGCCACCATGCGCAGGGCGACCGGCTTAATGGCCGGTCCGGACAGGCCGCCTGTGTTGTTTTTTAAAAGCGGCCGTCGGCTGGACCGGTCAATGGCCATGCCCAGCAAGGTGTTGATCAGGACCAGGGCATCCGCACCAGCCTTTTCCGCAGCCCGTGCCACCTGGACGATGTCCGTGACATTGGGGGTCAGCTTGACCCACAGGGCTTTGTCGGTCGCCTCCCGGGCCGCCTGGACCAGCTCAAAAACCTGTTCGGGGTCAGCCCCGATCAGCATGCAGCCCGTCTGCACGTTGGGGCAGGACAGGTTTAATTCAATGGCGGCCACGTCCGTTTGGTCCAGACGCTGGCACAGGTGGACGTAGTCATCCAGGCTGTTACCGGCAACGTTGGCAATGACGGGACAGCCCAGGCGGCTGAGGGCGGGCCATTCGTCCTTGAGGAAGCGGTCAAGGCCCGGGTTTTGCAAGCCGACACTGTTGAGCATGCCTGAAGCCGTTTCAGCCACCCGGGGCGGCCGGTTGCCGGCACGCGGCTCCCGGGTCAGGCCCGTGGTGCACAGGCCCCCCAGTTGCCGCCAATCCAGGCTGGCCGCCAGTTCTTGTCCAAAGGCGGCTGTTCCCGAAGCCGCCAGCACTGGGTTCTTAAAAGTTTGCCCGGAAAGTTGTACAGACGTTGTTACCATATGACGTCCTCCGAATCAAAAACAGGGCCTTCCACACAGCAACGCTTGTAGCGGTCTGCCGGCTGCTCGTGCCTGGTCTCACAGGCGCACCCCATGCAAACACCGATGCCGCAGGCCATCCGCTCCTCTAAAGAAACCTGGCAGGCCAAACCGTGCGCAGTGGCCAGGCTGGCCACCGCCTGCATCATGGGCCGGGGCCCGCAAGTCAGCACGAGCGTCGGCGGCCCTTTTGGCAGCCGGGACAACAAGGCGGCCAGGGCATCGGCCACCGTCCCGTGCAGGTCCAGGCCACCCGATTCCGAGGCAAAGCAGGTCTGGCAACCCAGGGCCTGGTGGGCCTCGTGTAAGAGGCTGTGATCGGGTGAGCGAAAGCCACACAGGGCATAGGCCTCCACCCCCGCTCGGGCGCTGTGCTGCTGGACAAAGTACAGGGGAAACACACCGGTACCCCCCGCCACCGTGATGACGCGTTCGAACCCTTGCAAGCGGAAACCACGGCCCAGAGGGCCTAAAAATGACAGGCTGCTGCCGCGTGTGAGGGCGGCCAGCTGTCGTGTCCCCTCCCCTTTGACCTGGATGCCCAGATCCACCAGCCCGCCTTGGGGGTCTGCTGCCATGATCCCGATGGGACGGGGCAAGAAACAGTCACAGCTTAACATGACAAATTGACCCGGCTGGGCGTTTCGAGCCAGGTCAGGCGCCTCCATGGTCAAGATGACCGTGTCCGGGCGGATCAGGCGCACAGTAGCAAGGGGGGCCTGTTTGTAAGCCAGCTGCTGTGGTGTCTGCATGTCTTCAACCGCCTCCCTGCTGCATGGCGCGGTCCGTTAAGGCTTGGTTGAGGGCTTCTTTCATCTGCATTAATTCCTTGCGTGCCGCCAGGTCATAGAGCTCGTGGTCCATCTGGTGTTTTTGCCAGGCGGTCAGGACGCTGCGCGAGGCATTGACCAGCCCGCCGTAGCCATCCGGACCAAAGCCGGCGACAGCATCTGCGGCTGTGGCACCCTGGGCACCATAGCCCGGGATCAGGAAGATCGTTTGTGGCATGCGTCGGCGCAAGGCCTCTGCCTGCCTGGGCCAGGTGGCCCCGACCACCGCGCCGATTGCCGAGTAGCCGCAGGTGCCGATATGCTCCTGGCCCCATTGCTGGACCAGGTCCGCCATGGCGTCACAAACGGCCCGGCCATCGGCCAGCACCAGGTCTTGAAAGGAACCGGCCGAAGGGTTGGAGGTGCGTACCAGCACGAAAATCCCGTTTCCCCGAGGTGAAAAGCGCGCTGTAAAAGGCTGGATGCCATCAAAACCCAGGTAGCCGTTGACGGTCAGGGCATCCGCGCCAAAAACCGGTCTCTGCTGGTCGTCCAGCCAGGCACTTGTGCCCAGGTAGGCCTGGGCATAGCCGTCTGCCGAGCTGCCGATGTCGTTTCGCTTGCCGTCCAGTATAACCAGCAAGCCCTTCTCTTGGGCATGGTTGATGGTTTCCTGCAGGGCGGCCAAGCCAGCCAGGCCATACGCCTCGTAACAGGCGCTTTGCAGCTTGACAGCCGGGATCAGGTCGGCTGTTGCATCGATCAGGCGGCGGTTAAAGTGGGCCAGGGCCGCCCCAGTGGCCTGGACCGGATCTGAAGCCTGGTCCAGAAAGGCTTCTTTCATGGACGGGGGCATATGGGACAGGCGCGTGTCCAGGCCCATGACCGTCGGGTTCTCGGTTCTGCGGATGGCAGCAACCAGGCGGTCAGCAAAGTGTGTCATAGGTGATCCTCCCTTGGCAAATGGTCTGCACAACGCGTCCGCTGAGCAGCATGTCGTGAAAGGGTGTGTTTTTGGCTTTGGATAAAAAATGGCTGCGGTCAACCTGCCAGCTGGCCTTCAGGTCGACCAGGATCGCATCTGCCGACCGGCCTTCCTGCAAGGTGCCCAGGGGCTGGTTTAACAGGGCAGCCGGGTTGGTGGTCATGGTTTTCAGCCAGTCGGCCAGGGAGAGTTTGCCCGTCTGCACCAGGCGGGTGAAGCCCAGGGAAAAAGCCGTCTCAAACCCGACGATGCCGTTGGGCGCCTGGGGAAAGGGAACGGTTTTCTCGTCATCATGGTGGGGGGCGTGATCGGTCACGATGCAGTCCAGCGTGCCGTCTGCCAGCCCCTCAATGATGGCGGTGACATCGTCGTCAGTACGCAGGGGCGGGCTCATCTTGGTTTGGGTGCTGAAACCGATACAGTGTGCGTCGGTCAAGGTGAAGTAATGCGGGCAGGTTTCTGCAGTCACCTGAACCCCCCGGGCCTTGGCATCCCGGATGAGCTGCACCGAGCGGCGGCAGCTGACGTGCGCAATGTGGACAGGGATGTTGAGGTAGTCTGCCAGCTGTAAGTCGCGGGCAACCATGGTGGATTCAGCAAGGTCTGGTATGCCGGCCAGGCCCAAACTGGTGGAGGTGACCCCTTCGTTCATGACACCACCGGTGGACAGGCTGAGGTCTTCACAATGTGAAATGACACGCAGGCCGAACTGGTGGGCATAGAGCATGCCTTTGCGCATGAGCGAGGCCGTTCGGACCGGGTGTCCGTCATCGGAAACCGCAACGATACCTGCCTCTGCCATCAAGCCGATTTCTGCCAGTTCCAGGCCCTGCTGCCCTTTGCTGAGTGCGCCGACCGGCAGCACCCGCGCCAGGCCCACCCGTTCTGCTTTTTCCAAGATATAGCGGACAACAGCTGCCTGGTCGCAAATCGGCAAGGTGTTGGGCATACAGGCCACGCTTGTGAAGCCGCCTTTGGCGGCAGAGCGGGTTCCCGAAGCCAGGTCTTCCTGGTATTCAAAGCCCGGGTCTCTCAGGTGGCAGTGGGCATCGATCAGGCCTGGAAAAAGGGCCAGCCCTGAAGCGTCCAGCTCGCGGTCCGGCTGTCCGCTGAGCCTGTCAACAAAGACACCGTCTTCCATGTAAACCGAACGGCCGTCAACCAGATCCGTGTCCCGGGAAGGATCCAGCACCTGTGCGTTGTGAATGGCCAGTTTCATCGTCTGTGGCTCCTTCCTGCCGTCAGCAAATACAAGATGGCCA
The DNA here is from genome assembly GCA_964465385.1 of uncultured Oscillospiraceae bacterium. Classification (GTDB taxonomy): domain Bacteria; phylum Bacillota; class Clostridia; order Saccharofermentanales; family UBA5734; genus JAAYBY01. The sequence continues at coordinate 950 of CAYXIM010000056.1, read as the reverse complement.
TGCGGACGGCAACACCGTTGGTGACCTGCTCTTGAATGACTGACTGCTCGCTGTCGTAGACGCAGGTGGTCATTTCAACCCCATGGTTGCATGGCCCCGGGTGCATGATGATGTGGTCGGGATCAGCCCCGGCCAGCAACTGGGAGTCGATGGTGAAAAAACGGGCATATTCATTGATAGAGGGAATGTAGGCCTGGTTCATGCGCTCGAATTGGACCCGCAGGCCCATGACGACATCAGCACCTTTGACGGCTGCTGAGACACTGGAAGAAACGGTGGCTCCCATCTGTTCAAGCCCCGGCGGTAACAAGGGCGCTGGAGCGGCCACGCGCACCTCCGCCCCCATTTTTAAAAGGCCCCACAGGTTGCTGCGGGCCACCCGGCTGTGCATGAGGTCGCCGACAATGGCTACCTTCAGGCCACTCAGGCGACCCTTCTTCTCGCGCATGGTGAAAAGATCCAGCAGGGCCTGGGTGGGGTGCTCGTTCATACCGTCACCCGCATTGACCACGGAGGCCTTCAGATAAGGCGCAATCAGGTGGGAGGAACCGGAATACGGGTGGCGCATAATCAGGACATCGGTCCCCATCTGATCGATGGTCCGGGCGGTGTCAACCAGCGATTCCCCCTTGCTGACGCTGCTGGAAGCGGCAGAAATGTTGGCTGCTGCGGCGCCCATGTATTTGGCGGCCATCTCAAAGGACAGGCGGGTCCGCGTGCTGTTTTCGTAGAAGAGGGTGATAACGGATTTGCCCTGCAGATGAGCTGTTTTCTTACTGGGAGCCAGCACCACCTGTTTCATCATCTGGGCGGTGTCCAACACACTTTCGATTTCCACACGGGACAGGGCCTGCAGGCCCAGCAAATCTTTTTGTTTCCAGATCATGGTTTACTCCTTGTGTTCGGTCAGCAGCACGCCGTCCCGGCCATCCACTTCCTCGAGCATGACA
>CAYXIM010000055.1:0-12932 GCA_964465385.1 uncultured Oscillospiraceae bacterium | reverse complement strand
CTTGCCGGTATGTTCTGCTTGCTCAGTAATACAGCAGATCTGACTGCCCAGGAAGCTTTGGCTATTTATGGTCAGCGTGACATGGTGGAGAAGGCCTTTCAGGATTTAAAAAATAATATCGACAATAATCGCTTCCTGACCCAGAGTGACAGAACTACTGAAGGAAAGACATTCGTTGCCTTTTTGAGTTTGATATTGTGGTCGGACTTGGCCAGGCACGGCAAAGGCTGCAATGAAAAATCGATTGGTCGCATTTTAAAACAGCTGTCCACCATTAAAAGAGTGAACTATGAAACAGGCTGCAGCTTACTTCAACCTTTGACCAAAAAACAAAAAGATATCTTGACCGCTTTTGCCATCGAGCCAGAACAGTTCATACAGGATATTTTACATTTTTAGTTGTAGACTATAAAATTCCCGGGAGTTTGGGCTATAATACGGCTGAGGTGATGTGTGTGCCTTTGTCCTGTGCCCGTGATGACGCCTTATGTCTGGAAAAACTGTGCATGAAACGCGTGCCGCTGTTCGCAAAACTGCCCGAGCGAGATCTGGAACAACTGGCCGGCAAGCTGGTGCGCCGCGAATACCCCAAAGGCGCTGTCTTGCTACAAGCTGGGGTCCAAGCCGACAGCATCATCATTGTCAACGCTGGGCAGGCCAAAGCCTGTCGCTACACAGCAGATGGCAAAGAACAGATCCTGTATTTGTTTTCAGAAGGGGATTTTTTCGGCGAGCAATCTCTTTTCAGTGACACGTTAACCCAGTACCGGGTTGAAGCCCTGACCCCTGTCAAAACCTGCCGTCTCTACCGCACGGCTTTTCAGGACCTGATCAAGGCCCACCCACAACTGGCCCTGGATATCCTGGCTGCCCTCAACCGCCGCCTGGCCAGTCTGGAAAACCTGGTCAGCCTTCAGGACATCGATTTGCGCATCCATTCCTTTTTGCTGGAACTGGCAGATCAGTACGGCCAGCCGCAAGGGGATGCCTGCCTGATCCAGTTGCCACTCAGCCGTGAAGGCATGGCCAATTACCTGGGTATCGCCCGGGAAACCGTTTCGCGGAAACTCAAACAACTGGAATCAGAGGGCCTGGTGCAAATCATAGGCAACAAAAGCCTTTTGCTGCCCGATCCGGCGCGTTTTCGCAACAGCTTGTCCGGTGCTTGACACAGGTTACAGCTTTCTTTCCCGGCTCACGCTACAATCAAACCCACCATCAGCAAAAAGGAGGCCCATCATGATTTATGCAAACGATGACGCCCGCCAGCGGCGTGAAATCCTCAAATCGCTGATCCGTCAGCTACACGACGGTGTGGCTACTGAGCAGGTTCAGCAGGCCTTTGCCAAACACTTCTCACAGGTTTCTGCCAGTGAGATTTCGCAAATTGAACAGGAATTGGTTGCAGACGGCCTGCCCATTTCTGAAATACAACGGCTGTGTGATGTCCATGCCGCCGTTTTCAAAGGTTCCATTGAGCAGATCCATCAATCACCTGCCGACATCCCTGGCCACCCGGTCCAGATCTTCCATCTGGAGAATAAACGTCTGGAGGCGTTAATGGACGGCCAGCTTGAACGAGCCCGTCAGGCAATGGAGGCCGGCCAGCCACCACGCGCTGTCGAGCTTGCTGAGGCCCTGGACAAGCTCTGGGAAGTGGATAAGCACTACAGCCGTAAAGAAAACCTGCTCTTTCCTTACCTGGAGCGTTACGGGGTAACCGCTCCGCCCAAAGTCATGTGGGCTGTCGATGATGAGATCCGAACCCACATCAAACTGTTGAGGCAAGCTGTGGCAGATGGCCACACAGGCGAGGCGGCTGATCCTGCTCTGGCGCCCAAACTCAAGGAAGCCATGGAACAAATCCGGGAAATGATTTTCAAGGAAGAGAACATCCTCTTTCCCCTGGCTTATGAAAAGCTTCACCCCGCGGACTGGGCTTCCATGGCCGCTGAAAGTGACGAGATTGGCTTTACCCTGCTTGAAAAAAGTGACCTCGTGGCCTGGCCTCACGAAACCGGCCAAGGCCAGGAAGCAACGTCCGCTCCTCAAGAGCAGGCTCCTGCAGATCGGATCCAGCTTCCAAGTGGCTCCCTGAGGCAGGACGAACTGGCCCACCTGCTCAACGCCTTGCCCTTTGACATCACCTATGTGGATGCCAGCGACACGGTGCGCTATTTTTCACAAGGCAAAGAGCGCCTGTTTGCCCGGACCAAAGCTATCATCGGTCGCCAGGTTTCCTTGTGCCATCCACCTGACAGCGTGTCAGCTGTCGAGACCATTTTGGATGATTTCAAGGCCGGTAAACGGGATCAAGCCGATTTTTGGCTGCACCTCCAGGACGCGTATGCCCTGATCCGCTATTTTGCTGTTCGAGACGAGCATGGCACCTACCTGGGTACCGTGGAAGTCACCCAGAACATTGCCCCGCTGCAGAAGATCTCCGGAGAAAAGCGTCTCCTGGACGATCAGGCTTAAAGCCGGGGTGTCCGTCGGCTTCATTCCAGAAGCCGAAACTGCGTTTTATACTGTTTCAGACACTTGTTGAGGACCTTGAAAGCCTGCTTGCGGCCCTCTACTTCCTGCAGGCTTGTTTCTTTGTGCTCCAGGGATTTGTAGACCGAGAAGAAATGGATAATCTCTGAGTACAGGTGTTTGGGCAGGTCAAAAATATCCTTCCATTGGTTCATCTGCGGGTCCTCGAAAGGAATGGCAATGATCTTCTCATCCAGTTCTTCGTCATCAGTCATGGAAAAGACACCTATGGGGTAGCATTCCACCAGGCACATGGGTTGAATCTGCTCTGAACAGAGCACCAGCACGTCCAACGGGTCTCCATCGTCGGCCAGCGTGCGAGGGATAAAGCCGTAATTGGCCGGGTAGTGCATGGACGTATAGAGGATGCGGTCAAGGCGGAGCATGCCGGTTGCCTTGTCGATCTCATATTTCTGCTTGCCGCCTTTGGGGATTTCAATGACGGCCATGAAGCGGTCGGGTTGGATTCTGGTCTCAGCGATATCATGCCAAATATTCATGGGTCTGTTTCCTTTCTAGAGCCAGAGAATTTTGCGGGCCCGTTTGAGGGTGGTGGTCAAGTCGATCCAATCGGTCAGGTCTCCGGCGGCCGGCTGCTGGCCAGCACACAAGGTCTCAAAGCTGGTGCGGCAGCACAAGAGATCACAGCCAGCCTGTTTGAGCTGTTGGATCAGGGCCGCGTGCTGGTTGTTCACAGCCAGCAGCTTAGCCGCACCTGCATAGAGCACCAGGCCTTGCGGCGGTTGCGGGGCCTCCGCCAGGGTCTTGAGACACTCCTCCATCAGGCGATGACCCAGTGTCGGCGGACAGCCAGAGCCACCCAGGCGGTCAGATCGCATAACAACCAGAAATGCGCTGGGGTCCTGCTCGGCCCACACATCAAGCGGCTGGGGTAAGAGCAGGTGATTCAGGTCGATTTTTAACGGTTTTTTTGTGACAGCCACGTACCACCTCCGGCTAAGCGTCTTGTTCGTCAGCGGTGCTTCCGGTAAGCCTTCGGATGCTTCTTGGCAGCGCATCCTTGCTGTCTTTCCAGTCTTTGTCATGGTTTCTGTAATCAAATTTCTCAGTGAACCAGCCCACATCGCCGGTCAATTTTTCCAGGCTTACCAGCTGTGTGTCCAGCAAGGGCGGCACCAGTTCAGCCGCACGCTTCTGGTTCAGCTGGCGGGCTGCGCCTTCTAACAACCAGGCCACGTGTGGCAGGCAGAAGGTGTCGGTTTGCTTAAAACGCTCCTGAAAGAGGGGGTTGGCAAAATATTCGTGAAAAATGACCTCCTGATAGCGGGCCAGGGTCTGGTCGATCCGATCACAAATCACACAGGCGTCGACTTGCTTGCCGAGGCGGTCGGCCGCCTCTTTGAAACGTTCCCGCACGTCTTTTTGCCGGCTGGGAAATAAACCGCCTTTGGGCCCGGCCATGCAGGCTTTCCACTCTCGCTGCAAATCCGTCTGCAGTTTTTTTAAATGGGTGTGCAACATGAGGCCCAGCCCCAGGCTGTTTTGCTTGCTCTGGTACAGCGCTTCCAGGTGCCTGCCACAGAAGCCTTTCTGGTTGGTCGTTTGCCGGACATCGGATTCCATCAGAGACGGCCCCAGATAATAATCAATCAGCTGTCCATTCAGGCTGTTCGTCAAGGTGCAGATCGGGCAGCTCCCTGTCCGGGAAAAGGCGTCATTGACGGGAATGGTATAGATTTTTTCCTTCACAAGCGTCTCCTGTCTCTTTGCTTAAGATGTTCTTTGACCGACTTGTGGCGTGTGGACCACGCGGCCGGCCCTGACATTAACCGCCATGACATTGATGGCGGTATAGGTTTCCACCTGCTGGGCGATCTGCTCCTGGGCCGTTGACAAGACCTGAGGGGCGTTGTAGCCGTAGCGCAAGACCAGGTTCAAATCAAGCACCACGCCATAGACCTCATTGTGAACGGCAAAGTCAATCAGACCCACCACACCCGGAATCCCTTCTAAGATGTGTTCAACCATCATGCGCATGGCTTCATCGGACATGGAATAGCGCCCCAGGGCTGAAAAAGTGGGCCGGACCACCGTTCGTTCCGCCTCCGTGGCCACCAGGGTTTTCTCCCGCCGCTTCCTGCGCCGCAACAAGGGGTCAACGAAGGTGCCCGAAAATTCATGCTTGATTTCCACGCTGGGCACCGGGATGGTGTGCTTGCCTTGCGACAGGCGGATTTCACGGGCCAGTCGCATTTCTTCCTCGGTGCTGACATCCTCGATGCGGATCAACATAGACGGCGGGTTGAGCCAGAGGTTTTCACAGATCCGGCTCAACATGGCATCTGATGTGCCCAGGATCATCAAGGTTGACGGGCGGTGGGTGACCAGTGCCCGCCGGATGATGGCTGCACGGGTCTCGTCAGCAAAAAGCGCCTGCCGAACAGATTCCATCCGGGACGGAGCCCGTTTTGCAGACGTTCCAGCCACAATCCGGCTGCCATGAATCAAAAGGCCGTCGTCGATGATGTATTCGATTTGGTACTGGCGGGCAATGCGGATGGCACGGGTGCTTTTCCCTGTCCCACTGGAGCCGACAAAGGCGATCACTGCGATATCCTGCAAAGGGCCACGCAGGTCCTCGGCCTGTTTTTCGGGCACGATGGTCCGGCCAACGGCGTCAGCCAAACGGCGCAAGAGGGGGCCGTTCTGGTCAGTTGCCTCAGCCTCCTGCTCTTTTTGCGCCACGGGTGCCAGCGGAAGGGTGCGTTTTTTCGCCTTCTTTCGTTTTTTACCAAACAGGCCTGACGTATGCCTCACATCCTTAACTGCGTCAGGAGGACCAGTTGTGATAAACTTCCTGAACGTCATCGTGCTCTTCCAGCCGATCAATGAGTTTTTCGATATTTTGAAGCTGCTCAGCTTCGGTCAGTTCTGACCAGGTGGTTGGCACCGGACCCAGCGATGTATCCAGAAAACCGTAGCCTGCTGCTTCCAGGGCATCACGAACTGTGGCATAATCGCCTGGTTCAGTGGTGATTTCATAGACATCGTCTTCTGTGGTGAAATCTTCCGCCCCGGCTTCCAGCGCATGCAACATCAGCTCCTCCTCATCGGGCTGGACTTCTTTGTCAACAATCAATACCCCTTTTTCCTGAAAGAGAAAGCTGACACAGCCGCTGGTTCCCAGGTTGCCCCCGAATTTATCGAAGAGATGCCGGATGTCTCCAGCTGTCCGGTTGCGGTTATCGGTCACGGTTCGGACCATCACAGCCACCCCGCCTGGCCCGTAGCCTTCATAGAGGATCTCCTCTATCAGGTCGCCGTCCTGGGAGCCCGCCGCCCGCTGGATGCTTCTTTGAATGTTGTCATTGGGCATGTTGGCTGCCTTGGCCTTTGCAATAGCATCTTTCAAGCGTGCGTTCATGTCCGGGTCAGTCCCGCCACTTTTAACGGCAACCTGGATTTCACGCCCCAGTTTGGTGAAAACGGCTCCGCGCTGGGCGTCCACCGCACTTTTTCTTCTTTTAATGTTGCTCCATTTTGAATGACCTGCCATGTGCTTCATCACCTTTCTTTTTGATCATCATCCGTCACCTTGTCCCTGTGCGATCCCTATGGGCTTGGTGGCGGTTCCGGCGGTGGAAGCGGCTCATAGACCCACCGATCTTCTTCAATGTGCGCATGGCCGGACGTCTGCTCCAAGGTCAGGTTCTTGAAGGCAGTGACTGACGCATGCGGCACGGCCACACACGCAGTGATGTCTGCGCCAAAGGCTGTTTCTGTGATCGGCCAGCGCCGCTGGCCCCAAAGCTGCTTGAGGCGTTCAAACGCCGCATAATCCACCGTGACCTTGAGCAGCTGGCAGCGGTAGAGGTCAACCACACGTGCCTGGGCCACCGCTTCAGCTGCCGCCTGGCCATAGGCACGGCTCAGTCCTCCCGTCCCCAGCAAAGTGCCCCCAAAGTAGCGGGTGACCACCACGCCGGCGTTTTCCAGGCCCGACCGGGTCAAGACCGACAAAACCGGTCGTCCCGCCGTCCCCTTGGGTTCCCGATCATCTGAAAAGCGCTGGACCAGGGTTTGTTCCCAGATAACCCAGGCATAGACGTGATGGGACGCATCCGGATAGCGTTGGCGTTCGGCTTCAAGCAGCGCCAGAGCCTGTGCTTCCGATGCCAGGGGGTGGCAAACCGCAATAAACCTGGATTTGCGCTCAACTGTTTCAATGCGGGCCGGGCGGGCAACCGTTCTGATGCGTTCTCGGGTCAGGTGGATGAAATCAGCTCCTTATCCTGTTGGTCAACAAAGACCCCTGCGGGTTTTGGGGCCGCAAGGGCTTTTTAGAGGCCCGGGCCTTTGCCTGTGCCGCCCACAGACCGCTGCATGCCACAGTCTCGCGTGACAGGTCCCCCGGTAAAGATCACGGCAAAACCAGCGCAATCAGGCGGTCTCTGGATGCTTTATTTTACCATCAATTGACCTCGCGGACAACGCGCCTCAGGGCGCCAGCCACTGCAGTCCGCCCATCCATTTTTGAAGAACCGGTGGAATGGCAACCCGTCCGTCTGCTGTTTGTCCCTGCTCGACCAGCGCCGGCATGATTCGGCTGGTGGCCAGGCCTGAAGCATTCAAGGTACAGACGAAGTCAGGTTTTCCGCTTTCCGGGTGCCGGTAGCGAATGTTGCCGCGGCGAGCCTGGTAGGTGCCGGCATCAGAAGCTGAGCTGACTTCCTTGTAGCCGTTCATGCTGGGGATCCAGACCTCGACATCATAGGTTTGACGCATGGAGGCTGAGCAATCGCCTGCAGCCAGGCGGCTGACACGAAAGTGCAGCCCCAGCTGTTCAACCAAATGGGCCGCCTTTTCAACCAGCTCTTGCAGCGCTGTTTCAGCCTGTTCAGGCAGTGCATATTGAAAAAGCTCCACCTTGTTAAACTGGTGGCCACGGATCATCCCACGCTCATCGGCCCGGTAGCTTCCGGCCTCGCGTCGATAGCAGGGTGTGTAGGCGAAGTAGCGCAGCGGCAAGGCATCAGCGTCCAGAATTTCATCCCGGTGAAGGTTAACCAGGGCTGTTTCGGCAGTTGGCAGCAGGAAATGGCTGAAGTCGTCAGCCTCTTGTGTCCTGATCTGGAAAACGTCTTCTGCGAATTTGGGAAACTGCCCGGCGGTGTAGCCGCACTGCCAGGTCAGCAGGTGCGGGGGCAAAACCATCTCATACCCGTCTTTAAGGTGTTCTTCAATGAAAAAATTCAGCAAGGCCCACTCCAAGCGAGCCCCCAGGTTGCGGTAGACCCAGAAGCCACTGCCTCCCAGGCGGGCACCTCTGCGATAGTCAATCAAATTGAGGGCCTCGCTCAGGTCAACGTGGTGTTTGGGCTCAAAGGAAAAGGCAGGTTTCTGGCCAACAGTCCGGACCACCTGGTTGTTTTCCTTGCCACCTGCCGGGACCGAGTCCGCCGGCAGGTTGGGTAAGCTGTCCAAAAAAGCCTGTTGATCAGCCGTCAGCTTCGCCAGCGCGTCATCGCCTTGCTTGATGCGCACATTGAGCGCCTGCATCTGTTGTAAAAGCGGTGCCACATCCTGGCCTTCCCGTTTAAGTTTGGGGATTTGGGCCGACGTTTTGTTTTTTTCGGCCTTGAGTTGTTCCGTATCAAAGATAAGCTTTCGGCGTTTTTCATCTTCTTTCAAAAAATCTGAAAAATCGACCGTGAAACCGCGTTTGGCCAGGTGTGCTTGTACCAGGTCCGGTTGCTCGCGGATCAGATTTGTGTCCAGCATGCGTGCTGCCTCCAGTCTGTTTGGTTAGAAAGTCACAGTGGCTTGTTCGTACTTAGTGTACAATAGTTTTCGAAAACAACCAACAGGGCAACGTGTTGGATGACAAAGATGAAGAGGTGACGCACATGTATGATGTCATTGTTGTAGGTGGTGGTCCGGCCGGGGCAACAGCTGCTGTTTATGCCAACCGGTCCGGTCTGAAGGTCTTGCTCATCAGCCGGGACGCAGGCGCTCTGGACACAGCAGACCAGATTGAAAATTATTATGGCTTTGTCGAGCCTATCAGCGGTGCCGAACTGCTCAAGCGTGGACTCGAACAGGCCAGGCGGCTGGGTGTGGTGGTTGAAACCGCTGAAGTAACCGGCATCACCTGGCAAGACACCTTCCAGGTCAGCACCGCCCATGCTGCTTACGAGGCCACCAGCGTCGTGCTGGCAACTGGCATGCCCCGCAGGAAGGCGTCTGTTCCTGGTATCAAGGACTATGAAGGCAAAGGGGTCAGCTACTGTGCGGTTTGTGACGGCTTCTTCTATCGCAATAAAACAGTGGCCGTCATCGGAAACGGGGATTATGCGTTGTCTGAGGCACGCGAGCTCAAACACCTGGCTGACACGGTTTACCTGGCCACCAACGCCAGGCCCTATGAAGCACAAAACAAGGACCCAGATATCACCTTGTTGACTGATCGGGTCACAGCAGTGACCGGTGATGGCGACCGGCTTGGCGCCTTGGTCTTCGAAGGTGGCAAAGAGTTGGCAGTCGATGGTGTTTTCGTGGCTGAAGGCACCGCTTCAGCCCTGGATCTGGCCCTCAAGCTGGGCCTGGAAAACGACGGAAAAGCCATTTTAACCGGTCCTGAGCAGGAAACCAACCTGCCCGGCCTTTTTGCCTGTGGGGATTGCACCGGCGGGCTGCTGCAGATTGCTGTTGCAGTCGGTGAAGGAGCAAAGGCGGGTATGGCTGCCTCCGGCTGGGTTCGCAAAAAACAAGGACAACGGCCCAAAGCGGTCCAATGGGGCCCCAAAGCCTGACCGTTTTGTCATCACCTGACACCCTTTGTGCAACACGGCTTTTTGGCGTGTTGCACATTTTTGCATGTAGCGTAAACGTTTAAGGTCCGTCTTTTGGTCAAAAGAACGGAAAACAAGGCCATCCAGTTTCATTTTTTGTCACTTTGCCTTCTTTTTTTCTCTGTTTGTGTTATATTAGACGGTGGCAACAGGTCTATCATTTGATTCGCCAGGAGGTAAACTGAGTGCGTCAACTTTTTCGATTCCATGGCGGGGTGCATCCCAAGGATCACAAAGCAACCCGTGCCATGGCTGCTCTCGAGCTCACAGATTTCAAAACCGTTCGTATTCCCATGAGCATGCATGTTGGTCCCCCCTGTACCCCGATCGTCAAAAAGGGTGATCCGGTGCTGGTCGGGCAGGTCATCGGGGAACCTAGTGGTCCGTTGGCCGTCCCCATTCATGCCAGTGTTTCCGGCACAGTGGTGTCGGTTAAAAAAGAAGTTGCCAGCACCGGCCAGGCGGTGGAAGTCATCACCCTTGAGTCGGATGGCCAGTACAACCAGGATACCTCGGTTCAAAAACCGCAGGTGACAGACCGGGCATCTTTCATTGAAGCCATCCGGGCCTCTGGCCTGGTGGGTCTGGGCGGAGCAGGGTTTCCAACCCACATGAAAATGACGCCCCCCGCAGGCCAAGAGCCGGATATACTGGTGGTCAATGCTGCAGAATGTGAACCTTACATCACCGTTGACGACCTCTTGTGTCTGGAAGAGCCGGCAGGCATCATCGATGGCATTGAGGCGGTCATGACACACATGTCAATTCCGCGCGCCGTGATTGGCATCGAAGACAACAAGCCCCAAGCCATTGCCTCCCTGCGTGAAGCGCTTGAAAAACGGCAGTCGGACGCCATCGATGTGGTGGTGGTCAAGACCCGTTACCCGCAGGGTGCTGAAAAGATGCTGATTTATGCAACAACAGGCCGGGTTGTGCCCGTCGGTGGCCTGCCCCACGACGTACACGTCTTAACCATAAACGTCACCACCGCCTACACCATCGACCGCATTTTGAAAACGGGCATGCCACTGGTTCGAAAAACCCTGACCATCGACGGCAGTGCTGTCAAAAATCCGGTCAATGTGTCGGTGCCCATCGGTGCAGCAATTCCGGATGTGCTGGAGGCCGCTGGCGGCCTTGAGGGCGAACCGGGCAAAGTGATCATGGGCGGTCCCATGATGGGGGTGGCCCTGGACCGGCTGGATGCCAGCATCATCAAGCAAAACAACGCCATCCTGGTTTTCAACGAAGCGGACGGCCAGACCCCCCAGGAATCACCCTGCATCCGCTGTGCCCGTTGCCTGACCGCCTGTCCCATGCATTTGATGCCGACCACCTTGGATGAGGCCAGCCGGCAAGCAGATCTGGATGATCTGCACCGCCACCACATCCTGGACTGCATCGAATGCGGCAGCTGTAACTACGTGTGTCCAGCCAAGCGGTATTTGGTCCAGAGCATCCGGGACGGCAAGGCGCTGGTTCGTTCGGCACAGATCAAGGAGGCACCCAAGGCATGAGTATCACTGTATCTTCATCACCACATATTCGGGATGGCTCCAAGACGTCACGCATCATGCTTGATGTTGTGATTGCCCTCATCCCTGCTTTGCTGGCTGCGGTGGCCTTTTTCGGCTTTCGGGCCCTGCTGGTTGTTGCCGTCTCGGTTTTGACAGCGGTCATTTGCGAATGGCTGAGCCGTCGTATCATGAAACGTGAACAGACCCTTGGAGACTGGAGCGCGGTGGTTACCGGCCTGCTTCTGGCCTTCAACCTGCCGCCCACCATCCCCCTTTACATCGCAGCCATCGGTTCCGCCGTTGCGATCGTGGTTGTTAAACAGATGTTTGGGGGCCTGGGACAAAACTTCGTGAACCCGGCCCTGGCTGCCAGAATCATCCTCACCTTGTCGTTCCCGGCAGCCATGACCCGTTGGGTGGTCTTGTCCGGCAGCGACCTGGTCAGCGCAGCCACCCCTCTGGCCTTGCTCAAATCTGGAGCAGAGGGTGCCGCGCTTCCGTCTTATCTGGATCTTTTCCTGGGGCATGGCGGCGGCTGTATTGGCGAGGTGTCCATCCTGGCGCTGCTGATCGGTGCGGCCTACCTGATGGTGCGCCGGGTTATTCAGGGCTGGATCCCGCTCACCTTTCTGGCAACTGTCGCCCTGCTGACCACCCTGATGGGCCAGGACCCCCTTTATCACCTGCTTTCCGGCGGTCTGGTCCTGGGGGCGTTTTTCATGGCAACAGATTATGTCACCGCACCCTTGACTGCCAAAGGCAAAATCCTCTTTGCGGTGGGCTGTGGCTTGTTAACCAGCATTATCCGGGTCTTTGGCGGGATGACCGAGGGGGTTTCCTTTTCCATCATCTTCATGAACATCTTGACCCCCCACCTGGACCGCTGGACCATCCCTGTATCCTTTGGAGGTGCCCGTCGTGCAAAACCATAACCTTTTGATGCCGATTTTGGTCTTAACCATGATTTGCCTGGTCATGACCGGTCTGGTGTCGCTGACTTACGAAACCACACGGGAACAACGTCTGATCCAGGAAGAACGGGCGGCCAACGAAAATCGGCTGGCCCTCTTCGCCCAGGCTGCTTCTTTCGACCTTCAAGTGCCTTCTCAGGATAACCCCTGGCCGGAAGGCATCACCGAGTGGACCCGTGCTCTGGATGACCAGGGCAAGCTGCTGGGCACGCTGCTGGTCAGCCAGAAGCGTGGCTATGGCGGCCAGGTCCCGGTCATGGTCGCACTGGACCTGGACGGCAAGCTGCTGGACATCCGCGTGCTGGCCCATGAGGAAACCCCTGGCCTGGGCAATAAAATTGAAGAGGCGTCGTTTACCCAGCAGTTTGCTGGAAAAACGACCCAGCCGCCCTTTTCACTGGATGAAGGCAGCCAGGAGAGCCAGCCCATCGATGCCATTTCCGGGGCAACCCGGTCGTCGCGTGCGGTGACAGACGCTGTGAACGAGGCGGTTGATTTTTATGTGTCACGAACAAAGGAGGGCAGCTGAAGATGGCAAGTAAAAAAGCCGGTCTCTGGCAGGAGTTAACCAAAGGAATCGTTAAGGAAAACCCAGTGTTGCGCCTGATCCTGGGCTGTTGCCCGGTTCTGGCCGTCACCACCTCGGTTAAAAACGGCCTGGGCATGGGCGCAGCGATCATCTTTGTTTTGTTGGGCTCAAACCTGGTTGTGTCGCTGCTGCGAAACGTGATTCCAGACAAGGTGCGCATCCCGTCTTATATTTTCATCATTGCCGGATTTGTGACCCTGGTCCAGTTGTTGTTGCAATCTTACCTGCCGGCACTCAATGATGCGCTTGGCATCTTCATCCCCCTGATCACGGTTAACTGCATCATTTTAGCCCGGGCAGAGATGTTCGCCAGCAAAAATGCGGTTTTACCGTCCCTGTTTGATGCCCTGGGCATGGGGCTGGGTTCTCTGGGCGCCCTGGTGCTCATGGGCAGCATCCGGGAACTTTTAGGCAACGGTTCTTTCCTGGACCTGAGCCTGCCTTTTATCCGGTCAGGTGGGCCCATCGAGCCCATGCTGATCATGATCTTGCCACCGGGTGGTTTCTT
>CAYXIM010000054.1:0-13090 GCA_964465385.1 uncultured Oscillospiraceae bacterium | reverse complement strand
GTTTGTGCGCCGGGTCTGACCCTTGCGCCAGAAAGGCTCCTTCAGTACAATGGTGAAACCAATGCGCCCAGCTTTTTGAGGAGGATACCCATGGTTCTTTTTGCCGGAAGCGGCCCAGAAAACACAGCCCAAACCCTTGCCTGTGCGCTCGATGCCGCCAGGCGCCACAAGATCCAACACCTGCTCGTGGCCAGCAACACCGGAAAAACCGCCTGGGCGTTGCTGGAGGCTGCAGCGGACCTGACGCCCAGGCCACAGCTGGTTTGTGTCAGCCACGTCTGTGAGTTTGTGCCCGGCTGCGCCAACGAACTGTCCAACAGCCAGCGTGAGAAATTGATCGCGCACGGTTGCCGGGTGCTGACAAGTGCCCATGCGCTTTCCGGGGCACAGCGCGCTTTTTCCAAGGCCTTTGGCGGCGTCGGTCCGGTTGAAGTTGCCGCCCACACCCTGCGACTGTTCGGCCAGGGGACCAAGGTTGCTGTTGAAATCGCCCTGATGGCCCGTGATGCAGGCCTTGTTCCGGCCGACCAGGCGGTCATCGCCATCGGTGGCACCGCCGGTGGGGCCGACACAGCCCTTTTGCTGACCCCGGCCACATCTGCCCGGATGCTGGACACCCGTATCCATACCATTTTGTGTAAGCCCGGCTTGTGGACCGATGCCAGCAGCCAGACCCTTTAAGAGGACGACACCACCATGAGCCTGATTGTACATATCTTGACCGCCAACATCTTGCCGATTTTTCTGCTCATCGGCCTGGGGTTTGTGCTGGAGAAATCATTCACCTTGCAGATGAACACCTTGACCAAGCTCAATTTTTATATCTTTGTGCCGTCCTTTATGTTCGTCAACCTCTATGAGACACCCATCAGCCTGGATGCCGTGAAAGCCCTGCTGGTTTCCCTGCTGATGCTGGGCTTCCTGTTTGCCCTGGCCACTGTGCTGGGACGGATCCGCGGCTACGAAAAAAGCCGCCTCTACACCTTTCAAAACGCCATCATGTTTTACAATTCCGGCAACATCGGTATCCCCCTGATCACCCTGGTTTACTCAACCGGTGCCCATCTGGTTAACGGGGCCGCCCCCCTCCTGGCGCTGGCCCTGTCCTTTCAGGTCATGGTTCATGTTGTACAAAGCATCGGGATCAACACCCTGGGCTTCATCAATGCGGGCAGGGCCCACACCAACATCAAATCCGCCCTCTTGCGGGTGTTTAAGATGCCAACGGTTTACATGGTTCCGTTGGCATTTCTATGCAAAAAACTACCGCTGGATGTGACCGCCCTGCCCATCTGGCCGGTCTTAAACTATGCTCGAAATGCCCTGGTGCCCATCGCCTTGCTGTCTCTGGGGGTCCAGCTGGCCAAAAGCCGTTTTCGCTTTGACAACCGGGAGGTTTACGTGGCGGTCTTCACCCGTCTTTTTCTGGGCCCGGCCCTGGCCCTGGCTTTCATTTACCTGCTGGGCCTGGACGGCCTGGTCGCCCAGGTGCTCTTGATTTCAGCCAGTGTGCCAACGGCTGTCAACACAGCCCTCATCGCTGTGGAAGAAAACAACCACCCCACCTTCGCCACACAGATCGTTGTTTTATCCACGCTTTTAAGCGCCTTGACCATGACCGGCACCATTTACCTGTCCGGTCTGCTTTTCCCCCTGTAAACGCCGTTTGTCAAGCCAGGGAGCCCATGGGGTCCCAGGGGTCCAACACCAGGTCCGCTTGGTCGAGGGCCTTTTTCTGCTGGTCGCTGAGGATGTTTTTGTTGATGACCGCCTGGTAGACGTTTTCGTCGAACCAGGCATCGTCCGCCGTAAAGTAGCCCTTGGCACCGGGTTCATCGCCCCAGGAGTTTTGAATTTTCCAGCGCACCGGCCGGCCATCTTTCAGGTGAACACCCGTCAAAACCATGGCGTGGTTCATGGCGCTTTGACGGTAGTCCAGGCGGTCCGCTTTAGACAGGGATACATCCAGGTCCAGGCTTTGTGCATAGGCATGGAGGTTTTGGACCCAGGCCCCCTGGTCTCGGTCTGCCCCGGGCGCCACATCACAGCCAAACCAGACAGGAAAGCCGTCCTTGAGCTGCTGGAGCACCAGTTCCTTGACTTGTGGCATGGGCAGGTTCAGGTAGCGGACCGGCCGGCCGCCACTCATGTTATTGAGGAAACGGACCGTGAACGTCCGTTCAAAGGGCTTGTCGCGCGTCGGTGCATGGATGACGCTGACCGCCTCACGGAAAGGCAAGCTGACAAAGCGTTCCAGAAACAGCTGGGGGGTCAGGTCGGTTTGGCTGTGGACCGTCTGGTTTTTATCTGTGTAGTCCCAGTCAAACCGTTCGGGCGGCTGACCCAGGCACTGGCACAGCAAACCGTAAAGGTCTGAAACCATGCTGTCTTTCGCATCGAGCAAGGCTGCCTTTGCCGCCCCTGCTTCAGACAGCTGGCGCAGTTGCCGGGCGCTTTTTCGAAGCAGGGCTGTGACCACCTGGTTTAAAACCGCAGTCGCCTCACTGTGGTAGGTCTCTGGCATGGCTTGTTTGGGAACCAGACCGTATTTGTCCACCAGGTTGACAAACATGTCCCACTGTCCACCGTCCTGGTAAGAGGCCATCAACCAGCAAAACAAGCGGCTGTCAGTGGGCTCATCCAGGGTTTCCAGCACACTGTCCAGGAAATAATTGCCCTTTTCAAGCTTGTCCCAGAAGGTCAAATAGTTTTGGGACAGTTCGAAGGGCTCCAGGTCCAGCTGCTTGGCAATGTCTTCTCGCAGCAGGTTCAGGGCGGCAAAAAGCCAGCACCGGCCGCTTTTTTTCTGGTTGGTGACCGGCATGGTGTCGATCTGGTGAGAAAAGACCGGTCGGATCTGGCGCAAGGCATCGTTTTCAAAGGATGCCTCGTTCAGGCCACAGCGTGCAATGGCCCGGCCTGTGACAGGTCGGAGTGGGTGGCTCAGATAAGCCTGTTGGTAGCTGGTCAGCTTGTCTTGGGTGATGGGTTGGCCTTGTGGCATGGGTTTTCCCCTTTCTCATGTGTCCAGGACTGGGACAGCCGCCTGGCGGCCGCCAGCGCGGTCGGTGTGGTCGCAAGCCCGCCGCCTGCTGTTTCTTTCAGTGATACCGGCATCTGATCGCCGATGTCTTTCATGGCATCTAGCACGTCATCCAGCGGAATTTCACTGCTAACACCAGCCATGGCCAGCTCCACAGCAGCCAGGGCACAAGCAGCCTGGCCAGCGTTTCGCTTGATGCAGGGCACCTCAACCAGGCCGGCGACCGGGTCACAGGACAGGCCCAGGGCGTTTTTGAGGGCCAGGGCACAGGCCTGGGCCGACTGGCGGGGGCTGCCCCCCACAAGCTCCACGGCGGCAGCGGCAGCCATCCCGGCCGCACTGCCACACTCGGCCTGGCAGCCACCTTCGGCACCTGACAAGGAGGCCCGGTGGGCAATGACCAGGCCAAAGCCAGAGGCTGTGAAAAGGCTCAGGATCAGCTGGTGATCATCCAGCTGATATTTTTGGGCCACCGTCAGCAAAAGGCCTGGGATGATACCGCAGGACCCAGCCGTTGGTGCGGCAACGATGCGCCCCATGCGGGCGTTGACTTCAGCCACCGCCAAGGCTTTGGCCATCACGTCGACCAACAGGGGGTCCAGGACGGCGCCCGGTCCCGCCAATTGGCGCTTGAGGGCATGGGCAGCACCGCCGCTTAAGCCTGAAGCTGACCGGCTGGGGTCTTCAAGACCTGACTCAACTGCCTGCCGCATGACCGTCAGGCGGTTTTGCATCCTGGCCATCAGTCCTTCTGGCGCCTCTTGCAGCAACAAGGCCTGGTCTGCCAGAACCGTTTCACCAATGGACTGGTTGTCTTGTTCTGCGCGTGCCAGCAGCTCTTCTATCGATTGGTAGGTCAACATACGTCCTCGTTACACCTGAATCGGCTCAATCCAGATGGCATCTTGAATGCCGGTCAGGCGCTTGATCTGTTCGCACAAACCGGCATCGAGCATCTGGTCGGTTTCGATAATCATGACAGCCATGCCACCCCGGTGGGCGCGAAACACCTTCATGGTTGCAATGTTGATGGATCGGTCTGCCAGTTTCCTGGTGACCCGGTTAATGGCACCAGGTGAATCCTGGTGGCGGATGACCAGGGTGCTGTAGGCGCCACTGAAAGAAACCTCCAACCCGTTGATGGCTTCAATGCGGATTTGGCCACCGCCCGTCGATGCCCCCCGAACCGTGGTCTGTTGACCATCAGGACACCACATGTCAATGACAGCGGTGTTGGGGTGGGCACCGGGCAGGTTGATGGGAACAAACGAATAGGCCAGGCCGGCCTGCTGGCAAAGTTCAGGGCTGATGGGGATGCGCACATCGTCTTCTGCCATGCCCAGAAGGCCTGCCAGGAGGGCCCGGTCTGTTCCGTGCCCCCGGTGTGTCTGAGCAAAAGAGCCGTGCAGGGAAATCACCACGCGGGCCGGTTGCCGGCCGGCCAGGGCACGGGCAACCCGGCCCAGACGAACAGCACCGGCGGTGTGGGAGCTGGATGGTCCGACCATGACAGGTCCGATGATATCAAAGCAATGGCGTTCCATGGTGTGGCGTCTGCGCATCCGGCTGTGCCCTTAAGGGGCAGCCATTTCATGCCCTTTCTGGCGTTTTTGCCCTGCGGCAACCAAATCAGCTGCCGGCAGGTCCGTTTTACGATAGGGGAAGCAAGCCCGCTTGTCAACCAACCGGGTCAGCATCTTCCTGATGGCGCAAGATCAACTGTCTGGCAGCCAGCACCTCGTCCACACGGGCGACAGGCGTGGTGACAGGCGCCCGCCTGAGCATCTCCGCATCCGTCCGGGATTCCTGATCGATCTGCAACAGGGCTTGTACAAACTGGTCCAGCCTGTCCCGCCCCTCAGTCTCCGTGGGCTCTATCATCAGAGCCTCTTTGACAACCAGTGGAAAGTAGACCGTCGGCGGGTGAAAGCCGAAATCAATCAGGCGTTTGGCCACATCCAGGGTGGAAACACCCCGTTGTTTTTGCCGGCTGCCAGACAGGACCACCTCGTGCATGCACAAGCGGTTGAAGGGAATGTCGTAGGCATCTGCCAGGCGCACCCGCAAGTAGTTGGCGTTTAAAACAGCTGTTTCAGAGACACGCCTGAGTCCCTCAGCACCCTGGGAGCAGATGTAGGCCCAAGCCTTGACCAAAACTGAGAAATGGCCGTGAAAGCCTTTCAGGCGTCCGATAGATTGGGGCCGGTCCTGATCCAGAACGTAGCGGCCATCTGCCAGCTTGCGAACCACAGGGACCGGCAGGTAGGGTTCCAAAAAAGCCTTGACCCCCACCGGCCCTGCACCTGGCCCCCCACCACCATGCGGGGTGCTGAAGGTTTTGTGAAGGTTCAGGTGGACCACATCAAAGCCCATGTCAGCGGGTCGGGTGATCCCCATGATGGCGTTCAGGTTGGCCCCATCATAATACAGCAGGCCGCCGGCAGCGTGAACCTGGTCTGCAATCTGCCGGATCTGAG
This sequence comes from uncultured Oscillospiraceae bacterium, assembly GCA_964465385.1. Lineage (GTDB taxonomy): Bacteria > Bacillota > Clostridia > Saccharofermentanales > UBA5734 > JAAYBY01. The sequence continues at coordinate 7,570 of CAYXIM010000054.1, read as the reverse complement.
GTTCAAAGAGTCCCAGGGTGTTTGGGTTGGTCAGCATCAAGCCGGCCGTCTGGGGGCCCAGCAGGCGGGAAAGGGCTGCCACATCCACGCAGCCTTTATCATCTGAAGGCACTTCAACCACGTCAAAACCAGCCATGGCAGCCGAGGCCGGGTTGGTGCCGTGGGCAGAATCCGGGACCAGCATCTGCGTGCGCTGCAAGTCCCCACGGTCTTCGTGGTAGGCCCGGATCATCATCAATCCGGCCAGTTCACCCTGGGCGCCGGCCGCTGGCTGCAGGGAAAAGCGAGCCATGCCTGTGATCGCCGACAGCATCTCATCCAGCTCATGCATCAGCTGCAGGCAGCCTTGAACGGATGACGCGTCCTGGAGTGGATGGACCTGGGAAAAGCCCGGCAATCGGGCCAGGTCTTCGTTAATTTTGGGGTTGTATTTCATGGTACACGAGCCCAGCGGGTAAAAGCCGCTGTCCACACCATAATTCATCCGGGACAGGCGTGTGTAGTGGCGGACCACTTCGTTTTCGCTGACCTGGGGCAGGCGCGGTGGCTCTTTGCGCAGGTGATCAGCCGGCACAAAATCCGTGACAGGCCGTTGCGGCTTGCGTACAGCTTTGAGGTAACCCTTGGTCAGGCCGGGCCGGCTTTGTTCAAAGATCAAGCGTTCTTTCTCTTTCATGACCCAAGCCCCCCTTGTGCAACAAAGGCTTGTATCGAAGCGATCAAGCCATCCAGGTCTGCATCGGTTCTCTTTTCGGTCACAGCCACAAGCCAGAGGCCTGCCAGGTCTGTTCGAACCGATTCCAGTGCCAGGCCTCCGATGAAACCATCCCGATCCAGGGCCTGGTTCAGGGCTGTCAGGTCTCCAGCAAAACGAACTGTGAATTCTTTGAAAAAGGGCCCGTCAAAGACCGGTGAAAAGCCCGGGATCTCCAGCAGACGCTGGTAAAGGGCGTGGGCTTGCCGGGTGCTCTGCTCAGCTGCCTGGGCCAGGCCATCCGGGCCCATCAGGGCCAGGTAGATGGTGGCCGCCAAGGCATTCAGGCCCTGGTTGGTGCAAATGTTGGAGGTGGCTTTTTCACGGCGAATATGCTGTTCACGGGTCTGCAAGGTTAACACATAGCGGCGTGCCCCCCGGGCATCCCGGGTTTGGCCGACCACGCGGCCCGGTATCCGCCGCATGAGGGCTTTGCGTGCCGCAAAAAAGCCCAAAGAGGGACCCCCGAAAGACAGCGGGAGGCCCAGTGCCTGCCCATCTCCGACAACCAGGTCGGCACCGGCTTCTCCCGGTGGTTGCAAAAGACCCAGGGCTATCGGGTCGGTGCTGACCACCAGCAAGGCATGATGGGCGTGAACAGCTTCAGCCAGCGCCGGCAGGTCATCCAGAATGCCGAAGAAATTGGGGTATTGAACCAGCAGGGCCGCTGTCTGGTCATCTAATTCGTTTTGAAGATCGGCCATGGACACGCTGCCCCGACCCGGCTCATGGCCGATCCGGACCAGATCCAGGCCTGAAAAACGGGCAGTGGTGGCCAAAACCGCCTCTGTATCCGGGTGCAGGGTGTCTGCAATTAAAATCTTTTGACGCCTGGTCGCCTGGGCGGCAAGCAGGCAGGCTTCAGAACAGGCCGAGGCGCCATCATAAACCGAGGCATTGGCCACATCCATGCCGGTCAGCTCACAGATCATGGTCTGGTACTCAAACATGGCCTGCAAGGTTCCCTGACTGATTTCTGGCTGGTAAGGGGTGTAAGCGGTGTAAAACTCCTGGCGGCTGATCAGCTGACCCAGCGCAGCCGGGATAAAGTGGTCGTAGGCACCAGCACCCAGAAAGCAGCGCTTGTCCCAGACAGACCGGTTGCGTGCGGCCAGCTGCCTGCCCAGGTCCGCCAGTTCCAGCTCACTGACTGGTTCAGGCAGGGACAGGGGGCCACTCAGGCGCAGCGCTTGTGGCACCTGCTCGAAGAGTGCTTCAAAGCTGTCCACACCCACGGCAGCCAGCAGCTCTTCTTGCTCCTGCGGGGTCGCAGGAAGACCGGCAGCCATCAGGTGGCCTCCTGCTCACAAAAAGCCCGGTAAGCCGCTTCATCCATCAGGTCATCCACCTCGGCTGGATCCGCCACTTCTAAAACAGCCAGCCACTGGTCGTAGGGGGCTTCATTGAGCTGCTCTGGCTCATCTTCCAAGGCCGTGTTCACGCGCAAGACGCGGCCGGCCAGCGGCGCATAAATTTCTGAAGCGGCTTTGACCGACTCCACCGCACCCAGCACATCGCCCCTTTGCAGGTCATCACCGACTTGCGGCAATTCCACATAAACAACTGAGCCCAGCGCATCCTGTGCGTAATCTGTGATCCCGATGGTGGCTTCCTGTCCTTTGACGTGCACCCATTCGTGGTCTTTGGTGTACCTGTGGTCATGTCTTGTTTTCATGGCGGATCCGTCCTTTCATCATGTGTGGCATCAGGCTTTCTTTCTTCGGTAGAAGGGCAAAGCAACCAGCTGGGCTGCCAGTGCTTTCTTGCGGACAACAACAGCAAGCTGGGCTTGCGCTGCGTTCTGGTCGGCTGTCACCAGGGCCATGGCCATGTTTTTTCCCAAGGTGGGTGAAAAGGTGCCTGAGGTCACCTGCCCGACCGGCTGGTCATCGGACAAAACAAGGTAGCCTGCGCGCGGCACACCGCCTTTGGGCAGCGCCAGGCCAACGCGGCGGCGGGGCACACCTGTTTCCAGCTGACGGATCAGGGCCTCACGGCCGATAAAAGCGTCTTTTTCCAAGTGGACAAAGCGGTCAAGGCCCGCTTCAAGGGGGCTGATCTGGCGGCTCAGCTCCTGGCCATAAAGGGGCAGCCCAGCTTCAAAGCGCAAGGTGTCCCGTGCGCCCAGGCCAGCTGGTTCCAGACCTGCCGCCACACCTGCTTGGCGAATCTGGTCCCACAGATCTGTCGCCTGATGTGCCGCCACAGCCACTTCGAAGCCATCTTCACCCGTATACCCCGTTCGTGACAGCAAGACCGGAATGCCCGCCAGCTCCAGGCCGTCCACAAAACGAAAGAAGCGGATGGTTTCCAAAGGTGTTGTGGTCAATGCCTGCAGCAGGGGCATGGCCTGGGGCCCTTGAACGGCCAGCAGGGCCCGGTCCTCGGTCCGGTTGCTCAAGCGGATGCGGCCCTTGAAGCGGCTTTGCAGCCAGGCCTGGTCCGTTTGTGCACCGGATGCGTTGACAACCAGCAGCCAGCGGTCCTGAGAAAAGCGGTACAAGAGCAGGTCATCAATGGTGCCGCCTGTTTCATCACACAAGAGGGCGTAGACCACCTGTCCGTCCCGGACAGGCTGCAGGTCAGCTGTCACCAGCGTCTGCAGGTTGGGCAGGGCATCTGCGCCTTCCACCCACAGGGCACCCATGTGTGAGACATCAAAGAGGCCGGCCTGCTGCCGGACCGCCCGGTGCTCTTCTAAAATGCCCCGGTACTGCAGCGGCAATGACCAGCCGTGAAAAGAGACCAGTTTGGCGCCTTCTTCCTGATGCTTGTGGTAAAGCGGGGTTTGCTTCATGCTTGTCCTCCAGGGATAAAAAGGAAGACGACCAGCCTGCTGTCATCTTCCCTTGTTTAATCTTGACCTGTGCCCTTCTCAGGGCCATGTGTTTGTTTCCTGCCTGCTGCCTGCCTTCATTTTAACCAATCTGCAGGCGCTTGACAACAGCGTCAGCCGGCAGTGTTTGCCTCCGATAACAAGGCCAAAAGCTGTGTCAGGGTCTGGCTGGCATCACCCAGCAGCAGGGTGGTTTTTTCCCGGTCCTGGTAGAGCGGGTTATCCACCCCGGCATAGCCTGGTTTTAAATCGTAGTTGCAGATGATCAGGTTTTTGGCGTCAACGGCGTTAAGCACGGGCATGCCATAAATGGGGGTTCCCTCAGCCGTGTTGGCCGCAGGGTTGACCACATCGTTGGCACCGATGATCAAGGCCAGGTCGCAGCTGGCAAAAGAAGGGTTGATGTCATCCATCTCATACAAGTCGTCGTAGGGAATGTCCACTTCTGCCAGCAGGACATTCATGTGACCGGGCATGCGTCCGGCCACCGGGTGGATGGCAAAACGGACACGCACCCCACTTGCTGTCAGCAGGTCGGCCAGCTGGCGAACCGGTGCCTGGGCCTGCGACAGGGCCATGCCGTAACCCGGCACCACAATAATATCTCGGGCCTGGGTCAAGAGGCGGTGCGCCCGCTCAAAAGGATCTTCTGGCTCCGGCTCATCTTCTGTTTGGGAGACTTGTAGCAGGCTTGGGGCCGGCAACGGATCCGCAGCGTGGGCTTGGCTGGTCTGTCCCAACAAAATGGTGCGCAGAGAGCGGTTCATGGCCTTGCACATGATCTGGGTCAGCAAGAGCCCAGACGCGCCAACGACCGATCCGGCCACCACCAGCAAAAGCTGGCCGCTGACCATGCCAGCAATGGAGCCGGCAACCCCGGACAAGGCGTTGAGCAGGGAAAGGGTGATCGGCATGTCCGCACCACCAACGCGCAGGGCCATGACCAGCCCGAACAGGCTGCCAGCCAGCGCCAGCAAAACCAGGCCGGCCAGCGGCGACAAAAAGCCCAGGAAGACCAGCGGCACCGAAACAAGAACCAGCAGTAACAAAATCAGGCTCAAAGCCGTGTGTCCAGGAATCTGGACGGGTTTTTGCGTCATCAACTGGTGCAGCTTGGCGGCGGCAAGCAAGCTGCCGCTTAAAGTCAACGCGCCGATGACCAGAGCCAGAGCCGCTGTGATCAGGAAAAACAAGTCATGTTGTGGTTGTTGTGGCCAGGCGACAACCGCGACCAGGGCCGAGGAGGCCCCGCCGAAACCGTTGAGCAGGGCAACCGCCTGGGGCATCTGAATCATGCGCACCCGCCAGGCAGCCAAGAGGCCCAGCAACAAGCCGGCAGCCAGGCACAACCACAAAGCTGGCAGGCTGACCAGGTCTTCCCGAACCAGGGTCAAGCCGATGGCCAGCAGGGAGCTGACGGCACTGATGCGGTTGCCCAAAACAGCGGTCGCCACACGTCCCATCAGGGCAATCCCGGTTAAGACACCGAGGACAAGGAGGCCGGAAGCCACATAATAAACGGTATCCGTCATGGCTGCTCACCTCCCGAACTTTTTTTGGAGCGGAAAAAGCGCAGCATGCGCTCGGTGACCCCAAAGCCGCCCACCACGTTGATCATGGCCAACAGGATAGCCAGGTAGGCCAGCCAGCGGCTGCCAGCGCCACGTGCTGCAGCTGCCGTGGCCAGCGCACCCAGAACGGCCAGGCCGGACAGGGCGTTCATACCGGACATCAAAGGCGTGTGCAGGAGCGAAGGCACTTGTCCAATTAAACGATAGCCCACAAGAGCGGCCGCCAGAAACAAAAGCAGGTAGACAACAGGGTGCATACGGATCCTCCTAGTTTTCTGCCATGGCATCCAAAGCCGCCTGATGCACGATGGTGCCATCGATGGTGGTCAGGATGGACGCCGTGATTTCATCTGAACGATCCAGGTGGAACGTCCGGTCAAGGGTCAGGTGGTGCAGCAGCTGGGTAACGTTTTTGGCAAACAGCCAGGTGGAGCTGACCGGTAACAGGCCTGGGATATTCTGGATGCCCTGGATGGTGACACCTTCGCTGACGGTGATCTGTCCGGCCCGTGTGATCGCACAGTTGCCACCTTGGTCAATCGACACATCAACCAGGACAGACCCGTTTTTCATGGTTGAAACCATATCTTCGGTGATCAGGATGGGCGCTTTCTGGCTGGGCACCAAGGCCGAGCAGAAGACGATGTCAAAGTCGGGCAAGGCCGCTGCCAGTGCCTCCCGTTCTTTGGCCAGCCAGGCAGTCGACAAGCGCTGGGCATAGCCCCCGTCGCCCACAGCCAAGTCAGCCGGAATCCCCAGGTCCACCGTTTTTGCGCCCAGGCTCCTGGCCTGTTCGGCTGCATCCGGCCGAATATCAGCTGCAAAAACAAGGGCGCCCAGGCGTTTAGCCGTTGCAATGGCCTGCAAGCCGGCCACACCTGCGCCAATAACCAGAACACGGGCTGGTTGGATCATGCCAACCGCCGTGAAAAGCTGAGGCACGAAAGAGCCCAGGCCTTCAGCCGCCATCAGCATACCCTTGTAACCCGCGCAGGTACTCATGGAGGTTAAGGCATCCATGCTTTGGGCCCGTGAAATACGTGGCACCCCATCCAGTGTCAGGCCGGTGATGCCTTTTTGCGCCATCTGGCGCACCATATCGTGGTTGGCCGGGGCAGCCGGGTGCAGGAAGGCAATCACGACCTGCCCTTCATGCATCAGATCCAGTTCAGAGCAAGCTGTGTCCGAGTTGTAGCGAGGTTCCTTGACTTTTAAGATGATGTCTGCGTGCTGGTAGAGCGTTCGGGCATCCGCCACCAGGCGGGCGCCAGCTTCCTGGTAAGCCGCATCATCGATCAGGGCGCCCAGACCAGCACCCGCTTGCACCACAAGTTCATAGCCAGCTGCAATCATGGCTCGAATGGTTTCCGGTGTTGCGGCAACCCGGCGCTCTCCGGGCATGATTTCAGTAGGAATGCCAACAATCATGGTTATAAACCTCCTTGTTACGGGTTTGGCAGGCAGCCAAGCCTGTCTTCATCCGGTAAAACCGACAGTTCTTCTTTAACCGTTGATAGAACAACCAGTGTTTTGGTCAGGGACACGCCCGGAATGGACTTGATGGTGGTCAATACCGATTCCAATGCCTGAGTGGAGCGCGTCAACACCTTCAGCAAAAAATCAAAATCACCTGTGATGTAATGGCAGCCGGTGATACGCCGGTCCTCCTTGACACAGTCGATGAAAGAATCGTTGTGTTTGGGGTGTTCCAGGCTGACAGAAATGAAAGCTGTCAGGTCCTTGTCGATCTTTTTGGTATCCAGCACGACCGTGTATTGCTTGATGACACCCTGATGCTCCAGCTTTCGGATGCGCTCCAGAACAGCGGAAACAGACAAGTTGACCTGCTCCCCTACGGCAGAGGCCGGCATGCGGGCATTTTGACGCAGGCAGTCCAAAATCTTCAAATCCGTCAAATCCATGGAAAAGCCTCCTTTCAGATGGTTTCGATTATAGCAGCCGTCCAAAAGAAGTAAAGGCACTTTAGATAAGATCCGTAGTTTTTGTTGTGAGTTATGCTTTTTGCACGAAAGAATTTGCTATTGTTCGTTTATATCGTCCAGTGCTTGTTTGACCAATGGCACCACATAACGGCTTCCTCCCCGCGTTTTGACATCCTCGACAGTCATCGCCAGTGCTAACCGGGGCGGGTCCAGGGTGACAGCAACAAACCAGCCGTTTTCTTCTGCATCAACATCTTCAAAGCTTGCTTTCAGTTCTGCCGTGCCCGTCTTGCCCAACATCCGGACGGCTCCTGGCGGATCCGTGTAGGCGGTTCCTGCCGGGTTTTCAACTGTCGCAGTCAGGCTCTCGACCAGGAGGGGAACAAAGGCTTCCGGGATGGCCCCTTGTTTCCAGACCGTTGGCTGGTCATCACTTTGTTCCAGGTGCGGCATCATGATGTTGCCG
>CAYXIM010000053.1:12865-13182 GCA_964465385.1 uncultured Oscillospiraceae bacterium | reverse complement strand
ATGGTTGGCGGTCAGGGTGAGATGGCAACACCAATTCTGAACAAACTTGAATCCGTTTACCCCGGCCTCGAAACAATCATCGTATATGATCATGACGCAGGTGACATTTTGAGAAGCCGCGTACTGGCAGGAACGCCACCCGATATTTTTGACGTCAATACAGGTAAATACTCCTATTATGATGCCATCGACGAAGGCGTCATGATGCCGCTGGATTTCCTTTATGACGTGCCTTGCGTCGATGACCCGTCAAAGACCCTCGGTGACATCCTGAACTTCTCCATGATGTCTTTTGGTTATGTTGACGGACATCACTA
>CAYXIM010000053.1:10471-12855 GCA_964465385.1 uncultured Oscillospiraceae bacterium | reverse complement strand
ATGATGCCAACATGTTCAAAGAAAAAGGCTATGACCTGCCGGAAACCTGGGATGAATTTGTAGCCCTTGGAGACAAAGCCAAAGCAGACGGCAAGCACCTTTTGTTGTACTCAGTTGCTTTTGGTGGCGAATATTTTTACAATTATTTCTTTAACCCGCTGCTGTGCTCCATTGATTTGGAAGCATTTGGAAAGCTGCAACGCCTGGAAGAAAATGCCTACAGTGATCCTGCTGTGAAAAAAGCCTTGGATTTGGTCCAGATGCTGATAGATGAAGGATACACTGAGCCTGTCGCCAGCACCCTGACCAGTATTTCCGAAGTTCAGATGGAATTCTGTAACGGCAACGTTCTCTTCTATGCGTGCGGCTCTTGGCTTGAAGCTGAAATGGAAGGCAACTGGCCTGATGGCTTCGATCTGAAATACATCCCTTTCCCGGCACAGAAAAAAGGTGATCCTTCTTATCTGGCTGTTGCTGGTGTCATCAGTGCTGTATCAGCAAAAACCGAGAACGTGGATATAATTAAGGAATACTACCGCTATATGTTGTCCAACAAAGAAACAACCACCAAGGTTGTTGAGACAACCTTGAATGGTCTGGCCATTGCTGACTTCTCCGAAAACTACGGCCACCTGCTGTCAAGTTCGGTTTCCTCATCTTGGGAAGCTGTAGATGCTGGTCAAGCCATCGGTATTCGCGAGCTGGCCCGCTCCTTCTATCCAGGTCTAGCAGACCGAATCCAGCAAAGCATTCAGGCCCTGCATGCCGACGATATTGATGTAGCTGGCTACATTGATGCGTTAAACGATTTCTACAATGAAACCCGAGCTGATGATGCTGTCTTGAAGCGCGACTATGATATGACTGCTTTAATGGAGGCGGTTTCGGCTTACAAACCCAACTGATGATACGGCTGTAAGATTTATCACAACCATGTTTTGATCAGAAGGGTTTCGGGAGTTATCCCGAAACCCTCTGATCAACAAAACAGCTTGTCGGATTAAAGGATGCCTTTATATAGCCAAGATGTGTCTATGCAACGGCTATCCAAGACAAAGGAGAGAAAGCAATGGCGGAGCCCCTGCAATTGAAAGTCCGTGAAACGATGCATTCACGTAAAAGACAGCGAGCGATCTTTTTAGCAATAAGCATTCTCCCAGGTCTACTGCTTTACACCATCTTTCGCTTTTTACCCGCCTTTATCGGGTTGGGGATCAGCTTGTTTGACTGGCGCGGCGTCAGCGTCAATATGACCTATGTTAAGCTGTTGAACTATCAAAAACTCCTGCAAGACGGTGACTTCTTTATCGCCTTTAAAAACCAGATGTTCTTTTTCTTTTTCAATACGATTATCGTTTTTACACTGGCCGTCGCCTTGGCTGTGGTTTTAACCAACAACCGGCTGCGCGAACGTGACTTTTATCGGGTTATGTTGTTTTTTCCGACGGTCATTCCTGCGGTTATTATCAACATTGTTTGGATGAGTGTCTTTAACCCCAGCAACGGTTTGCTCAACGCCTTGCTGAACCTGATCAATGTCGAAGGGAAAAATTGGCTCGGAGACAAAACTAATGTTAAGAATTCACTGCTGTTCGTCATGGTTTGGAAATCCTTAGGGTTTTACATGGTTCTGTTTATGGCGGCAGTTCTCAATATTCCAACATCTTTGTTTGAGGCAGCACGGATTGATGGCTGCAATGAATTCAAGCAGACCTTGAAAATTACTCTTCCGCTGATGTGGGAGCAAGTACGCACTGCTCTGATTTTCTTTGTGGTTACCTCCAGCGGCGTTGGATTCTCCTTGGTCTTTATGATGACAAAAGGTGGGCCCAACCTGGCCTCTGAAATCATGACCACGTATATGTATCGCCTATCTTTTGGCGGGCAAAGCAAGTTTGGTTATGCATCTTCTGTTGCCATGGCCATACTGGTAATCACAACGACGATTACGCTGTTGCTGATGCGTATCACCAAACGTGATACTTATGAGATGTAAGGGGGGGTGCTGTTATGAAAGAAAAAACCAGGTCAATTGAAACCAGTAAATTTGCTGCCAACACCATCACACGCATCCTTCTGATCAGCTACTTGCTGACCATCTTGGTGCCGTTTACCTTCATGATCTTGAACTCGCTGAAAACCAACCAGGAGTTTTATGGTAACATCTGGAGTTTACCGAGCAGCTTTTTAATCTCCAATTACGCCAAAGCGCTCGAAATGTCTAACATCCTGAGTTTGTTTTTCAACACCGTTTATGTCGTTGCAGCTGCATCTTTAATCAACATCTTGTTTTCTTCCATGCTCGCGTATGCCATTTCCCGAACCGATTTTAAGCTGTCAGGAGCCGTGTACAAGTACCTTTTGGTCGGTCTGCTGACACCTGG
>CAYXIM010000053.1:0-10439 GCA_964465385.1 uncultured Oscillospiraceae bacterium | reverse complement strand
TGTATTCCTTTTTTAAAACATTGCCCAAAGACTTGGAAGATGCTGCTTTTATTGATGGTGCGACTTATTTTCAAACCTATTGGCGTGTTATGTTCCCACTGACAAAACCAGGCTTGATCACCATCGGTGTGTTCGGCTTTCTAGATTATTGGAATGATTACCTGATCGCCATGACGCTGGTTGTTGATGAAAGACTTAAAACGGTTTCTCTGGGGGTTATGAAGATGCAGGCGGCCAATGCGGTTCGGACCGACTGGGGCCCTTTGTTTGCGGTGTGCATCATGGCCATGTTGCCCGTTCTTCTGGTTTATGCCCTCTTCCAGGGCAAATTGACAGCCGGGTTGACAGCGGGTGCTGTTAAAGGCTGATGGCTCATGTCTCGGTTAACCAGGCTGGACCATTCTGACAGGTTGTTTACGGTCTTGACAAGCGGCTGGCAGGGCTTGCCGGTTTGAAAGGATCGGGGTATGCTGATTCAGGAAGGTTTGGTTCGGTTTACTTTATCGCAAGTTTCGAGAAAGGGAAGTCTATGAAAGCGATTATCAACGCGCAGGTCGTTTTGGAAGATGGGATAATCGACAACGGCTATGTGCTTTATACCGATGACAAAATAATTTGTACAGGTGCCATGCAAGACTTGGACGTGTCGGCTCTTTCACAGACCATTGATGCTGGCGGCAATTATGTCGGTCCCGGATTCGTGGACATTCATTGCCACGCCGGTGGCGCGGTTTGGGCCTATGAAGACCCTGTTGCTGTGGCACAACACCACCTGCAAGGTGGCGCAACATCTATGCTTTTAACCCTTTACCACGACATCGGTGTGGATGGCGCCAAACAAGGTGCTGCCTTGATCCGGACGGCTTTTGAAAGTCAAGCACCGGGTAACATCGAAGGCATCCACTTTGAGGGACCTTTCTTATCCAACAAGTACGGGGCCAGCAAGCATACCGCGCGCATGACTGACCCGGAAGAATACGCCTATTACCTGGAGCATTTCAGTGACCTGATCCGTTACTGGACCTTTTCACCTGAATTACCGGATACCGATGCGTTCATCGATGCTGTCAAAGCCCATGACATCCCCCTGGGCATCGGCCATTCAGAAGCCAGCCCCGAGCGGGTTTTGGAGGTGTGTGCCAAGGGTGTACGTATCTGCACACACTTGATGAACGCAACCGGCAGCTCCATTTCACCCACACGCTATGGCGGCACCATTGAAGTATCGTTTGATCATGCGGCCATGCTGTGTGACAACCTGTACTATGAAGTGATCAATGATTCTGAAGGTGCCCATGTGCGCCCGCTGATGACCCGCCTGATCATCAAGACGGTGGGCATCGACCGGGTGGTTGGCGTGACGGATGCCTGCACCGGTGATCCAGGAGAATCGGATGTCAACATCATCAATGGCGGCCTTTACGGCTCCAAACTGCGCATGATTAACGTGGCTAAAAACTTCATGAACAACACGGGCCTGTCTGTTCAAGATGTCTTCCGTGTCTGTTCGATCAACCCGGCCAAAGCCATTCGCTTGGATGGCGTCGGGCGCCTCAAGCCAGGCTTTAAAAGTAATTTTGTGGTGGTCACGCCAGCCTTTGACCTGAAAACCGTTGTCTTAAATGGCCAGGTCGTGCCGCTGGATGCCTGACATCAAACTCAACCCAGGTTAACAGTCCTCCCAAGGATTGTCATAAGTATTCGACCGTGTATCACACAAAAAGGAAGGTGCAGTTCATGAGCAACACATTCAACTTTCAACCGGCTGATTTCTGTCCTGTCAAGGACCGTGAGCTTCTGGCAAGGCTGGCGCGGATGACGCCAGAAGAGATCGTAAAACACGACAACCCAGACGTCAACATCCGGATCCTGGCCAATGCCGGCGCCGTTACCCTGACCGAGAAGTTTTTAGGCATCAAGGAATCAGATGATTTGGACAAGCCTTTCTCAACCATTTTTGGCAACCCGAACCCGGTGACCCATATGGCGCTGGCTGAGCTCATCAACCGTAACCGGGTCAGCTGCCGCAACTGTGTGTTCGTAACCATGGATGAATGGGCTGATGAAGACGGAAACGTGGCACCTGATACCTACCGTTCAGGCTTCACCTATTCATTCATGAAATATTTCATCAACAAAATCGATCCGGACCTGCGTCCCAAACCCGAAAACATTTTGATCCCGACGACAGAGAACATCTCCTATTTTTCCGATCTGATTGACGAAAAAACAGACGGCGGCATTGACTTCTTCACATCCGGACCCGGTTGGGCAGGCCACATTGCCTTTATTGACCCGGTACCGGAATACACCTCGGTGGACTCAATAGAAGAATACCTGCAGCAACCGGCTAAAATCATCTCCTTGCATCCCCTGACCATCGCCCAAAATTCCCTGCATGGTGTCTTTGGCTGCTCCGGAAATGTCGGTAACGTTCCGCCCAAAGCGGCGACCATTGGGCCGCGCGATGTCCTGCATGCCAAGAAGCGGATTGAAGGACATGGCTTGACCACCATGGGAACGTTCTCCTCCTGGCAGCGCATGGTCTCTCGCCTGATCACCCATGGACCGGTGACGCCTATGGTGCCCGGATCCATTTACCAGATCCTGCCCTGCACCATCTTCATTGATCCAGCTATTGCAAAACCCATCGAAATCCATGAGGTCATGGGCTACTGATCACCGTTAGAACCAATCAGGACAGGGCTGCTGGGCAGCCCTGTCCTCATCTTTGACTTACTTGACAGGAGAAAACCATGTACCTGCTTGGCATTGATTTGGGAACAACAGGCTGCAAGAGCATGATCTTTGACACAGAAGGTCAGATTCTGGGCGACCATTATATAGAATACGACCTGATTTTCACACCGGAAGGCATCGAGCAAAGCGCTGATGACTGGTGGAATCACACCAAAACAACCATCATCAAATCCATTGAAAAAGCAGGCATCCAAGGCAAGGATGTGGCTGCTTTATCTATCAGCTCCCAGGGGATTTCCTTTGTGCCGATTGATCGGGACGGCAAACCCCTGATGAATGCGATCAGCTGGTATGACGCCCGGGCCCACAAGCAGGCTGACCAGTTGCGCCAAGCGTATACGGACCTGGATATGGCCAAAAGAACCGGCAGGCGGATCGGTTCGCTGGTCTTTACACAGGTTATGTGGCTGAAAGAAAACAGGCCGGACGTTTACGAAAAGACCTGGAAATTTCTCATGGCCATGGACTACCTGGTCTACTGCCTGTCTGGTGAAACGGTCACGGATTTTTCCATGGCCAGCGGGACGCTTGCGTTCGATACGGTCAAGCGCCAGTGGATTCAGCCGCTCTTTGACCAGTACGAGATTGATGTGGACAAGTTTCCCCGGATCGGCTGTCTGGGTGAAGCCGTCGGGACCGTCCAGCCTCAAGTTGCCCGTGAACTGGGCTTATCTGACAAAACGGTGGTCGCTTTGGGCGTTCAAGATCAGAAAGGGGCGGCTATCGGCGCCGGCATGGACGATGGCGTCATCACCATTTCTCTGGGCACAGCCAGTGCCATTTGCACTTTGACCCACGAACACCTGGTTGACCCGGCTTTTAACCTTTTTTGCCATGGCTTTGACCGCCAGCGCTGGATGCTGGAAAGTGCCGTGTCAACGGCTGGAGCAGCGGTCAAATGGGTTCGGAATACCTTTTTCGAAGGTCTGTCCTACGCCCAGCTGGATGATCTGGCGAATCAGGCCCCACCTGGTTCCAACGGTGTATTTTTCCATCCCATGCTGGGTCAAAAACAAAAAGGCAGCATGAGCCGCTGGAGTGGCATGACCCTGGCCACCAGCAAAGGTGAGCTGTTTCGCTCTGTTCTTGAAGGCATCAGCTATGAAATAGCCGCCTACATCGAAGCCCATCAAAACCTTAACAGCGATGTTGTTGGAACAGAGGCCATACAGGTTTTTGGTGGTGGCGCAGCCAGCCCCGTCTGGTGCCAGATCCTTGCCGATATAAGCGGAAAACGCGTGGTCATCCCAAGGACACGTGAAACCGCCTGCCTGGGGGCAGCCATTATAGCCGCCCTGGGTGCAGGCCTCATGAAAGACCTGCACGAAGGCTACCGCCTGCTGGGTCCCAGTCAGGCCCAATACCTGCCGGATCCAGACAACCACCGACGCTATCAAGACATCATGCAAGACTATCGCAGGCTTCATGCAAGCACATAACCTTTCGCCGCAGGCTGCTAGAGCAGCCTGTGGCTTTCAGAATGGAGAGACTTGACTATGTTAATCGCAGGCGTTGCCGAAAAGAACATCAACCCTTCTTTCCCCACCTTTATGGCCGGTTATCCGGATCCATTGGATCGTTACCACACAGCGGTTCACGATGACCTCAGAGCCCATTGCTTTTACCTGAAAAATGGATCAGAACGGCTGGTTTTTATCACCCTGGACCTGATCTATTACTCCAAGCGCCGTGTGGCCATGCTCCGTGACCGCCTTGAAAAGGCCTTTGGCATCCCCGGCAAAAATGTCATGGTTTCTGCCACCCACACCCATTCGGGACCGGTGACAGCCAGTGTACCCTTCCGTTTTTGGGATGACCGCGAGGAAATGTATCCGGATTATCTGGATTTTTGTGAGCAACAGATCTTTGATGGGGTTCACGAAGCCATTCTGGGGGCTTTTTCCGCCTCCATCGGTGTGGGACATGGCATCTGTGGCAAAGAACAAAATGTTGGCGGTAACCGTCGCCATAAAGATGGCCCGGCTGACCCGGAGGTCTGGGTTGTGGCCATCAAAGATGAGGCCCAAAACCTGCGGGGCGTCCTGATCAACTACGCCTTGCACCCCACCTTCCTGCATGCAGAAAGCATGGTCCTGTCAGCGGACTACCCCTGCTATATTTATGACTATTTTCAAAAGGAAGACCCAGCCTGCGTGGTCGGCTTCCAAAGCGGCGCAGCCGGCGACCAGTCATCGCGCCATTTCAGAAGCGGCCAAACCTTTGAAGAGGCCAAGCGGGTGGGCTATGCCATTGCGGCAGAAGCCCAGCGAGTGATCCAGTCGCTTGCTTTTGATGACAACCCCGTGCTGCTTGCAAAAAGTCAGGACCTCAACCCTTCTTTGCGGCCGATTCCACCGCTGGATCAGGCGACCATTGACCAGCAGGCCGCTGTTGACGCACTGGCCGCCAGCCAGGAAAACCAGGAGCCTTATCCCGTTCAAAGAACCCTGGAGTGCTCCTTGTTCGGGGCCAACAGACGACTGAAACTGGCACAGGCAGGTGAACAGGCCCAGGAAGGGCTGGCCACGCTTTTCCCCTTTGAGCTGGCCGTGTTTGGCATTGGGCAGGCCCGCATTGCCTCGGTGCCCTGTGAACTTTTTGTTGAGTTTGCCTTGCGCTTGAAAGAACAGTCTCCAGCCAGGCAGACGTTTCTGGCCACCGTCACCAATGGCTCCAGCAGCGGTTATGTCTATACCGAGCAGGCGCTGGCCGAGGGTGGTTATGAACCCATGGGCTCCATTTATGCATTGGAAGCCGGCGAAGAGATTTTGCAAACCCTTCTGAGCCTGCTTGAGGACCTCGATCAGTGACCAATCAGAAAAACGGGGAGGATCAACAGCATGATTTCGTGTACTGAATTTATACCAGCCTACAGTGAATTGTTTCGCTACATCGACAAAAAATCTGGTCGCCAGGCCGTTTATGACTACTGGCGCGCCAATTTTGACCCCGACCGGGCGCCACTGAACCGGCACATCAAAGAAAAAGGCCTGCGTGGGTGTTGGGATTACTGGTCACACACCCTTAACGAAGAGGCCGCTGATTTTACCATGACCCTGGATGAGGAGGCCGGCTACTTCAGAATCGACATGCACCGATGCCCCTCCAAAGGGCTCTTGCTGGATTTGGCACACATTGAGCCTTTTCAAGAGTACTGCCTGCACTGCGACCTCTACCGGTTGTCCGTTGAGCCCTATGGTTACGTGTATGAATACGATTTTTCACGGACGGACCATGCCCAGTGCTCACTTTTGATCTATGACCCTAAGAAATACACGCCGGAGAAAAAGGAGAAAGACTGATGCTGCAAGCAATTGTCAATGGCAAACTGGTTTTGCCCACCGGCCTTGAAGACGGAACCTTGCTCATGGAGGGTGGCAACATTTTGGCAACCGGGTCCCTGCTGCCGCCCAAGGAAGCCCGGATCATTGATGCCCAGGGAGCCATCGTGGGCCCCGGCTTTGTGGACATCCATTGTCATGCTGGTGGCACAGCCCAGGGCCATCTTGAACCTGCGGGCGCGGCGCGCCATCACCTTCAACACGGCACGACCTCGCTCCTGCTGTCGTTGGCTTACAATTTATCCAAAGAAACCTTCTTCGAAGGCATCCGGCGCATCCGCTCGGCCATGGAGCAGGAGCAAACCAGCCTGACGGGCATCCATTTTGAAGGGCCTTACACCAACCGAAAATACGGCGCCCGTTCAGAACTGGCCTGGGACATACACCGGGAGGATTATGTGGCTTTGTTCGAAGAGGCTCAGGGGCTGGTTTACCAGTGTACCTATGCACCGGAACGGGACGGGGCCCGTGATTTTGCCCGCTATGTGCGTGAGCGCGGAGTCAAACTGGCAGCCGGGCACACGGAGATGTCACCAGACCAGCTCCGCCAGGCCATGGCAGATGGGGTAACCATCATCACACACCTGTTTGATGCCATGGGCTGCCACTTGGGCAATGACAGCGTGTCACAAACCGGCATTATCCAAGACACGGCAGCCGATGCGGCACTAACGGAGCCAGGCCTTTTCTTGGAGCTGATCTGCGACAGCCGGGCCATTCATGTTAAGCCGGCCAACCTGAGGCTGGCCTTGCGGGCAGGCGGGGTCGACCATGTGGTGTTGATTACTGATGCAACCATCCGCCCCCATGACCCCGAGCGTTATGCCGCGGGTGATATCAAAAGCAGCCCTGATCTCAACTTCAATGAAGCTGGCCAATTGTCCGGCAGCCGGCTGACCATGGATCAGGCTTGCCGCAACATGATGCACTACACCGGTGCCGGCATTGCGGATCTTTTCCGCATGGCTTCCACGAATCCGGCACGCGCCATCGGTATTGACCACGAGGTGGGCTCTCTGGAACCAGGCAAACGGGCAAACCTTGTCTTTGTAGACGAACACATGAACCTGTCTGCTGTCTATCTGAACGGCAAGCAGATCTCAAGGGAGGCATAAAACAATGGCCAAACAAGTCATGGACCGGCGGGCGTCCGACAACCAGTACCTGCACCGTGATTTTCATGGGTCCCTCAACCACGGCGTCGACTATGTGGGTAAAACCTATGGGGACGACGGGGTCAAAGAATACCTGTCCGGCTTTGCCCGCTCCTACCACGCGCCCCTGATTGAAGCCATCCGAAAAGAGGGGTTGCAGGCGATTGAAGCCTATTTAACCAACATTTATGCCCTTGAAGAGGCCTCTGAGGTGTTGAGCCTTGAGCGGGAAGATCAGGCCCTGCGTGTGCGGATTGCCCGTTGTCCGGCGGTCTCGTTTTTGAACAAACAAGGTATCCCCCTGTCTCCCTGGTATGTTGAAACCAGCAGAACCGTCTGGGCCACCATTGCCGCAGAGGCTGGCCTTGGCTTTGAATGGCTTGCTTATGATCCGGACACGGGTCAGGCCGAGTATCTTTTTCGCCTGACCACCTGACCGGTCCATTCCAGTGCAATTGACCAGCCTGTCTTGATGCCGAACGTGGGACAGGCTGGTCTTTTTCAACAAAGGAGGGACGGACAGATGGATTCATGGGCTTTAGACCGTTGCGACAGGCAGCTGGTGGCAGAACTGCAGGCCCGTTTGCCTGATAAAATCATCGACAGCCACGCCCACCTGCTCCTCAAAGCAGAAGCCGACCTGGCGCAAGTTCCCCTGCTGGCTTCTTTGCCGGACCAATGTGGCCTGGCTTTCTGGGAAAAAAGCCTCTCGGCACAGACAGGAGCGAAACAGGTTACCGGCGGCTTGTTTTTTGGCTGGCCTGTCCTGCCCCCCGACAAGCGGCCAGCAAGGATCAGCCGGATCAACCGCTGGCTGATCCAAGAGCTGGCTCAAAACCAGACCCTCTCAACCAGGGGGCTCTTGCTGCTTGCTCAGGCATCGGATCCGCATGAGCTGGAGCCGCTCTTGCAAGAGCCACGTATCGTGGGCTTTAAGCCCTACCCCGCCCTAAATCCGCACGGTGGTTCTCAATCGGATATTGGGGATTTTCTGCCTGAGTGGGCCTGTGAGCTGGCCAACACACACCAGCTGATCGTGCTCTTGCATATCCAAAAGCCAAGGGCACTTGACGATGAGCAAAACATCCAGACCATCAATGCCTTATGCAAGCAATACCCTCGCATGCAGCTGGTTTTGGCCCATGCCGGCACCGCTTTTAACATGTACAACACCATCACAGGCTGCAGCAAATTGGTCAAAGCAGATAACCTCTGGTTTGATGTGTCCGCCATTTGTGAGTCACAGCCGCTTGTTGCCTTGCTTAAACGCTTTGGCCCTCAACGCCTGCTTTGGGGCAGCGATTTTCCTGTATCCTTGCGAAAAGGCCGTTATGTCACCTTGGGCTGTGGCTTCATCGGTATCCAGGAGGGCACTGTCAGGCTCCCCTTAGAGGCTGCTGCCTTACTGGGGCTGGAAAATCTTCGTGCAGTTCTTCAGGCCGTGGAAGACGCCCAGTTGGCAGAAGGGGCGCTGGAAGCTCTTTTTTACGGCAACGCAAAAGAGCTTCTTGGCTTTTAAAAACGGGTCGTCATCAAGCTGGGCTCTTTTTCTGGCGGCTTGAAATCAGGTCAAGGGCGTTGTCATAAAACACCGCCTGCCGTTCTTGTTTGCCAACACCAAAACGGGTCAGGGCCTCTCGGGTGGCCAGAAGGGATTCGACACCGATCAAGGTGGGGCGGCACAGGTCCTGGTAGCTGCTCCAATTGGCGGTGTCGGGAGCCAGCCAGAAAAAGCCATCTCCGACTGTGACCGCTTTGCCGCGCAGCTGAGACAGGGGAAAATCTGTCCCCCAAACAAGCCTGTCCGGGCCGAAGGTTTCCAAAATGGACAGGATAGCTGTCGGCTCGCAAATACAAGACAGATCAAACCACACATTATCCAAATCCTTAATGAAAGAGACGCCCTGGACCGTGTTGGGGGCGTGAAAACCGCGGGCAGCATGATCCAGCAGGAGGCGGGCTCCGGGGTATTTCTGGCACATACGCAGAATCTCCAGATGGTTTTCCGGGTCTGCCAAGGCCTTGTCGCGAACCAAATGCACCAAAAGAACCAGACCGTGCTGATCCGCCATCTGCCAGGCCCATTCAGGCAGAAAACTTGCCAAAGGTGCCTGACCAGGGGGTGTGTGTTTCGAAAAGGTCGAAAAAGGCTTGAAGCCAACCACCTGATCATTGGCAAGGTAGGCGTGCACGTCTGCCGCCTCGTCATCGGGGGCGATCAGGACCAGGCCTTTGGAACCAGGGTGTTTTTTAAGCTGGTCAAGGACGTAAGTGTTGGCCTGCTGGATGTAATGCGCGGCTGATGGCGGCGGGGGAACAAACAAGCCTCCCTTTAAGCGGGAAGGGCCGATGATCTTTTCCACATGACTGCGCCAGATTTCAACTGACGCCTGTGCCGGCCCCTGGGTGTACAAGGCGGCCTGCTCACCCAGATCGGCCAGCCGATACAGGTGCGCGTGAATGTCGAACGCTTTGTCAGGCAGGAAATCCTGTAAGCTCAAAAGCAATTCTTGATCGACGGCCTCAAAGGTCCAGTTGGTAATCGGTTTCATACAGGCCTCCTTTTAGGGTGTGTGCGTGACTTCTCTGCTACTATATACATAAACACACCTATCAGCTGGGTCAAGGCTTTTTTAAATTATATTTTTTATTGTGGTTTACGATGATTTGGGATACACATTTGCACGTTTCTTGTTAATATTCTTATTCGTCATAATGAAGTCGTGTCAAATTATTTTATTTCATCAGAAACGCTTAAGTGTCGTTGTTACTATGAGTTTAAAACGAATCTGATTAGCAGAGTATTAAAACCATGCTTCGACAAGTTATATTAACACCTACAATGGTGTATAATATAATTATTCTTACATTAACATCATTAAGTGAATTGAAACGATCTACTGCTGACGCTGATCTATTCAGAAAAATGCGATTAGGCTATGCAATGCAAAACGAAATTTTTGATTGCTAGATTGAAAAAATTGGTGTAAATGCATGTCGTTTCCATTGTCTCACAAAGTAAAGTCTTTTTGGGCAAAAAAATCACGAACGGATCTTTGGCAGTGGTTGCCACTTGTTATCCATATGCAGGATAGTGCTCATGT
Source organism: uncultured Oscillospiraceae bacterium (assembly GCA_964465385.1). Lineage (GTDB taxonomy): Bacteria > Bacillota > Clostridia > Saccharofermentanales > UBA5734 > JAAYBY01. The sequence continues at coordinate 80 of CAYXIM010000053.1, read as the reverse complement.
GGCGAGTTTTCTTTGGACACATTGGCTTTCCGAACAAACACGATCAACTTTAGCTGCGACATTGTTTGCCCACAGAAAAA
>CAYXIM010000052.1:0-13341 GCA_964465385.1 uncultured Oscillospiraceae bacterium | reverse complement strand
GCGATATTTCCTGGGCCATGACCTTTGAAGAGCTCTTGCCGGATTTCGCTTTTCTGGATCGCCTGCCTGGCCACAAGATCCTCATTCAGGGCAACCACGATTACTGGTGGACCACCGTGACCAAGATGAACCGGTTCTGCCAGGAGCAAGGGTTCAGCTCCCTGACGTTTTTAAGAAACCAGGCTGTGCCGGCCTGTGGTGACTGGATCGTTTGCGGCAGCCGCGGCTGGCTGCTGCCCGGGGACCCGGGCTTTGAGGCAGACGATGAAAAGGTGTTTCGACGGGAAGTGGATCGGCTGGAGCGGTCCCTGCTTGAGGCGGATCGGATCCGCCAAAGCCACCACAAGCTGCTGGTGGCCATGCATTACCCGCCCTTCGCCCCCACGGGCAGGCGCACCCCTTTCACCTGCCTCATGGCAGATCACCGGGTGGACTGCTGTGTTTATGGGCACATTCATGGCGTTTTGCCCGGCCAGACGCTGGCTGGCCCCAAGGGGGACACCCGCTACCAGCTGGTCGCTTCAGACCACCTGTCTTTTCGCCCCTGGCCAGTCAACAGCCACGGCTGAGGTCCGTTCAATGGGGTTCAGCGCCCCCTGCCTTTGTCATGGCGTGCACATCCAGCAGTTGATCCAGTGCCGCTTGAGAAAGCACCTGCTCACGCACCAGCAAGGACCGCAACGAGAGCCCTGACCGCAGGGCTTTTTCAGCCAGGTCGGCAGCCTTGTCGTAACCGATGCTGGGGCTGATGGCAGTGACCAGGCCCAGGCTGTTTTCCACCTGCTGCCGGCAATGGGCCGCATTGGCCGTTATGCCCGGGATGCAGTGGTCAACCAGGGCCCGCACCGCACGGGTCAGCCGGTCGATGGATTCGAAGAGGGTCACAAACAGGATGGGCTCAAAGGCGTTCAACTCCAGCTGCCCTGCCTGTGCGGCCAAGGTGATGGTCAGGTCTTTTCCGATGACATCAAAAGCCACCTGGTTGACCAGTTCGGGGATGACGGGGTTGACCTTGCCTGGAATGATAGACGAACCGTTTTGTTTGGTCGGCAGGTTGATTTCTCCCAGGCCCGCACGTGGCCCTGAAGCCATCAGGCGCAAGTCATTGGACAGTTTGGACAGGTTGACCGCACAGCTTTTGAGACAGCCTGACACCACGCTGTAGGCATCGGCGTTTTGTGTGGCATCGATCAGGTCGCCGGCCTGCACCAGTTCAAGGCCACTGATCCGTGAAAGGGTTTGAACAACGGTCTGCTGGTAGACGGTGTCGGCGTTGAGGCCGGTGCCGATCACGGTGCCGCCCAGGTTGAGCGTTCGCATCTCATGTTTGGCCCTTTCAAAGCGTTCAAGGTCTCGTTGAATGGCCGAGGCGTAGGCCTGGAAGACCTGGCCAAGGCGGATGGGTACCGCATCTTGCAGCTGCGTGCGGCCCAGCTTGACCACGGCATCGAACGCCTTGGCTTGACCAGCCAGGGCCTGCCTGAGCCGCACCAGTTCCCGGGTCGCCGCCTTCAAAAGCCGCAGCGCCGCCATCCGTCCGCTGGAAGGAAAAACATCGTTGGTCGATTGCCCGCAGTTGACGTGATCGTTGGGGCTGACCGGGGTGTAATCACCCAGGGACCCGCCCAGCAGCTCGTTGGCGCGGTTGGCGATGACTTCGTTGGCGTTCATGTTCAAGGAGGTGCCTGCCCCGCCCTGGATGGGGTCCACGATAAATTGCTCGTGCCACTTGCCAGACAGGATTTCGTCACAGGCGCTGATGATGGCAGCGGCAAGGGGCTGGTTCAGGCGGCCCGTTTGGGCATGCACCATGGCAGCCGCCTGTTTGATTTGCACCAGGCTGCGGATGTGTTCGGGGTGTGTTTGTAAGCCGGAGATATCGAAGTTTTCTGCCGCACGAAAGGTCTGGATGCCATAGTAGGCATCTGCCGGCAGGTCTTTGAAACCAAGGGTATCGCGCTCTGTGCGCCTGATCTGTTGCTGTGGTTTATCCATGGCTGTCACCTGCTTTTTTGTTGTTTGAATGTGGGACAAGCTGGCTGTCTCCAGTATACAGGCGCTCAAAAGCAGCGGCTAATATAAATAATCGGATAACAACTATAAACAAAAAGCTATCACGGTCCTTGCTTTCCAGCAGCCGCTTCTTTATCCTGAAAGCAGCAGCCACAAGCGGCTGGGTCCCTTGGCCTGCCGTCACGCGTTCGCCCACAGGAGGGCCAGCATGTTTACCCACAAAGCCTATGTCTATCAGGTTTATAAGGAGAAAAGCTTTTCCAAGGCGGCGGAAAAGCTGTTCATCAGCCAGCCTTCCCTCAGCCTGACCATCAAGAAAGTGGAGGAGCGGCTGGGCACCAGGCTCTTTGATCGCAGCACCACCCCCATCCAGTTGACAGAAAGTGGACAGGCCTACATCAGCTGCATCGAACGCATCATGGACCTTGAAAGTGGTTATCAGCATTACCTCCACGCATTAAGCGAGCTTGCAACCGGCAACCTGACCATCGGCGCCAGCAATTTTTTCACCGCCTACATCCTGCCGCCACACATCACCCGTTTCATGTCACAATACCCCCAGGTCACGGTCAACCTGATTGAAGCCAACACCAAAACACTTGAAAGGAAGCTCTTTGTGGGCGACCTGGACCTCCTGGTTGAAAACTGCCTGCTGGATGAGCATGTGTACAAGCGGCATCTCTTTTACAGTGAGCAGTTGATTCTTGCCGTGCCAGCCGCCCGCTTGATCGATCCGGTGACCCGTCGCCATGCGCTGACCGCACAAGACATCTTGCGTGATGCCCACAAGGGCGACCAAGCGGTTGCCTTGCCCCTGTCTGCGTTTGCCCAGCTGCCTTTTGTCCTGCTGCGGCCGGGCAACGACACCCGAGACCGGGCAGACAGCCTCTTCGGGGAAGCGGGCATCTCGCCCGGGGTTGTTTTGGAGCTGGACCAGCTGGCCACGGCCTACCACATGGCCTGCCAGGGCCTGGGTGCCACGCTCATCAGCGACACGGTGGTTCAAAAAACCCTGCCTGGCCCCGATGTCCGCTTCTTTAAACTGGACAGCCCCTGCGCCAGGCGGGACACGTATCTTTACCACAAAACCAGCAAGTATATCACCCGGGCCATGCAGGTCTTTTGCGAGCTGATCGGCATCCCCCTGTGACGGTTGCCAGCAGGGCCGGCTTGACGGCTAAAGGCACCGCTTTCTTGCGCCTGCCCGGGTCTTGTTATATAATCAGTTGACTGTAGACACGAGAAAGGATGCGGGTGGTTTATGGGATCCAGCATGACCGGTTACGGCCGGGGAGAAGCGGCCAACAGCATGGGCTGTGCGGTGGTTGAAATTAAAACGGTCAACAGCCGATACCGGGATGTCAACATGCGCCTGCCACGCCTGTTGGCAGCGTTGGAAAACAACCTGAAAGAACGCATCCAGGCATGTATTCACCGGGGAAAGGTGGATGTGTTTGTCCGCTTTGAACACACCGGCCCGCAAGATATTGTGGTCCGTACGGACGAGCAGCTGGCCCGTTCCTACGCCGATGCCATCCGCCAGATTGCCCGACAGGCTGATGTGCCCGATGGCCTGACGGCCCTGCGCATCGCCCAGTTCAACGATGTGCTTCAGGTGCAGGCCCAGGACCTGCCTTTGGAAGCGGTTCAGGACCTGCTTTACAGTGCCCTGGACCAGGCCTTGGACCAGCTTTGCGCCATGCGTCGCCAGGAAGGCGAACACCTGCTCACAGATATCCGCAGCAAAATCAAGACCCTGGTTCAACACCTGGAGGCCTTGGACGAACAGGCCCCGCGCGTGGTTGAAGCCTATCGGAAACGGCTGGAGAGCCGGATTGACGACTGGCTGGGCGAGCAGGCCGATGCCTTGTTCTCCCCAGAGCGCCTGGCCGCGGAAGTGGCCTTGTTTGCCGATAAAAGCGCCGTGGATGAAGAACTGGTGCGTCTGGGCAGCCACCTGGAACAGCTTGTTGAGCTGCTTGACCAGGCGGGGCCCCTGGGGAAAAAAGCTGATTTTCTCCTTCAGGAAATCAACCGTGAAATGAACACCATCGGCGCCAAGGCCAACGACCTGGGCCTGGTGCAAACGGTTGTGGCCATGAAAAGTGAAGCCGAGAACATTCGCGAGCAGATCCAGAATCTGGAATAAACACAGCAGGTGGAGCCCCTTATGTCAGCACAAAACGTACCGTTTATGAAAATTGGCTTTCAAAACCTGGTTTCCACCAGCCGCATCATTGCCATCGTCAGCCCCGACGCATCGCCTGTTAAACGGATGATCCAGGACGCGCGAGACCGGGGCAGCCTGATCGATGCAACGTCTGGGCGCAAAACCAGGTCGGTCCTGATCATGGACAGTGACCATGTGGTCTTGTCCGCCCTGGCAGCCGACGAACTCGAGCAGCCGGTGGCGAATCAGGCTCAGGAGGGTGGTTGACGATGACAGCACAAGCCAAAAGCAGGGGCCCCCAAAAGGGCCTGGTGATCTGTGTGTCGGGCCCGTCCGGCGTGGGCAAGGATTCCGTGATTGAAGCGGTGTTGGCCATTCGGCCCCGCATGCGCCACTCGATCAGCCTGACCACCCGCCCCCCCCGGACCGGTGAACAAGACGGCCGGGACTATCACTTTGTCAGCCGGGAGGCCTTTCTCGCGCGTCTGGCGCAAGGTGACATTTTAGAGCATGACTGCTACTGCGACCATTATTACGGGACCCCTCAAAAACCCCTGTTGGAAGCGGTGGCCCGCGGTGAGGATGTGCTGCTGGACATCACTGTTCCCGGCTCCTTGGAGGTCATGCAAAAAATGCCGGATTGTGTTACACTGTTTATCTTGCCGCCTTCTTTTTCCGAGCTGCGCAACCGTCTCCTGAAACGGGGAACGGAAAGCGAAGACCGGGTGAACAAGCGGCTGGAAAAAGCACGCCATGAAATCACCATGGCTGACCGCTTTCAGTATTTGTTGATCAACGATGACCTGGATGAAACCGCGCGGTGCATCTTAAAGATCGTTGATGCTGAACACTGCCGCTATCCTTTTTTGGCGGGCATAGAAGACGAGATCCTGGCTCGCTGAGCCAGGAGATGGAGGAGGAATAAGATGCTGGTGAACCCACCCCTTGAAACATTGCTGCCCAAAACAGAAAACCGCTATACCCTGGCTATCTTGGTTGCCAAGAGGGCCCGGCAGCTGGTTGACGGCGCCTTGCCCCTGACCCAGTCCGAATCACCCAACCTGGTGACGGTGGCCAGTGAAGAGCTGGGCGATGACCGCATTTTCTGCGTTCAAGGCCAGGCTTCGCCCCATATACCCCTGCGACCAGAGGTGGAAGCAGCCCGCCTGGCAGCCGAACAGGCTGTGGCCCAGGCTGAGCTGGCCGAAACAGTTCGTGAAGAACTGGAGCGGTCGGCCGCCATTGCTGCTGAACCGATGGATGCCTCCGATGTGCGCATCCTTTCTGAAGCACTGATGAACCAGGCTGTTGAGCAAGCCGATGAAACGCTGCAAGAAGAAGCGGCGGATCAGGCCCCGCAAGCCGACAGCCCTTCCGAAACGGATGAGCAGGAGGACGCCAACTGATGTCACAGACGGTAACCATGGAGAAAATTGTCGCCCTGGCCAAAAACCGCGGCTTTATCTTTCAAGGCTCTGAGATCTATGGCGGTCTGGCCAATGCCTGGGACTACGGTCCGCTGGGTGTGCTCTTAAAAAACAACGTCAAACAGATGTGGTGGCAAAAATTCGTCCAGGAGCAACCGCTCAATGTGGGTGTGGATTGCGCCATCCTGATGAACCCGCAAGTCTGGGTGGCTTCCGGCCACGCCACCGGCTTCACGGATCCCCTGATCGATTGCAAAAGCTGCAAGGCGCGCTTCAGGGCTGATCAGCTGCTGGAGGAGGCGGCCGAAAAGCACGGCGAAGACCCGCAGCTTGTGTCCACCTGGGACAACGACCGCCTGCAGCAAACCCTGGCAGACTGGCAACTGGCCTGCCCTCAGTGCGGCGCCCGCCAGTTCACCCCCATTCGCCAGTTCAATCTCATGTTCAAAACTTTTCAAGGTGCCACGGAAGACCGTCAAGCGGAGCTTTTTTTGCGCCCGGAGACGGCCCAGGGCATCTTTGTTAATTTTAAGAACATCCAGCGGTCCACCCGTAAAAAGATCCCCTTCGGGGTCTGCCAGATCGGGAAAGCCTTCCGCAATGAGATCACGCCTGGCAACTTTGTCTTCAGGACCCGCGAGTTTGAACAGATGGAATTGGAGTTCTTCTGCAAGCCCGGAACGGACCTGGACTGGTTTAACTATTGGCGGACCTTTTGTTACGACTGGCTTGTGGCTTTGGGGTTAAAATCGAACGAGTTGCGCTTGCGCGACCACACCGAACAGGAACTGGCCTTTTACGCACTGGCTACAACTGACATCGAGTTTTTGTTCCCCTTCGGCTGGGGTGAGCTGTGGGGTATCGCGGACCGGACGGACTATGACCTCAAGCAGCACATGGACCATGCCCGCGAAGACATGACCTACTTTGACCCCCAGACCCAGGAGAAGTACATCCCTTATGTGGTTGAGCCGTCCCTGGGTGCCGATCGGGTGGCCCTGGCCTTTTTGTGCAGTGCGTACGACGAAGAGGCGCTTGAAAACGGTGACACGCGGGTGGTCTTGCGGCTGCACCCGGCCCTGGCCCCCTATAAAGTGGCTGTCTTGCCGCTGTCTGCCAAGTTGTCAGAAGAGGCCCTGGCGGTTTTCGACCGCCTGACACCCCACTGGATGTGCGATTTTGATGACCGCCAGTCCATCGGTAAACGCTACCGCAGGCAGGATGAAATTGGAACACCTTACTGTGTCACCTTTGACTTTGACAGCCTGGAGGACCGGTGTGTGACCGTCCGCTCCCGGGACAGCATGGAGCAGGTCCGCCTGCCCATCGACACGCTGGTTGATCACTTGAACGGCCAGCTCAAACAAGAAGCAACAATCGATCTGCAAGGTCGGCAAAAATAAAGGAGGAAGATACGATGCCAAAGTATGTATACACATTCTCTGAAGGCGATGCGTCCATGCGAAACCTGCTTGGAGGCAAAGGCGCTAACTTATCTGAAATGACAGGCCTGGGCCTGCTGGTCCCAAGGGGGTTCACCGTAACCACCGAGGCCTGCACCCGCTATTATGAGGACGGGCAAGAGATTGCGCCCCAAGTGATCGAACAGATTTTTGAAAAATTGGCTGAAATTGAAGCAACCGTTGGCAAAACATTCGGTGATCCGGCTGACCCCTTGCTGGTCTCAGTCCGGTCAGGCTCACGCGCCTCTATGCCCGGCATGATGGACACCATCCTCAACCTGGGGCTCAATGACGCGGTCGTGGAAGGCTTGGGTGCCTTAACGGATAACAAGCGCTTTGCCTACGATTCTTACCGCCGTTTCATCACCATGTTTGCGGATGTGGTCATGGATGTGCCCAAAGCCAAGTTTGATGAAATCTTTGATGCCATCAAGGCGGACCGCAAGGTGGCGTTAGATACCGATCTGGATGAGGCTGCCATGAAAGAAGTGGTTGAACGCTTCCTGGCTCTCTACCAGACAGAAAAAGGACACGCTTTCCCGCAGGACCCGCGCGAACAGCTGATCGCCTCTGTTGAGGCTGTTTTCCGCTCCTGGAACAACGAGCGTGCCATCATTTATCGCCGCATGAACGACATCCCCTCCAGCTGGGGCACCGCAGTCAACATCCAGGAAATGGTTTACGGCAACATGGGTGACACATCGGGAACCGGCGTGGCCTTCTCGCGTAACCCGGCAACAGGCGAAAACAAGCTTTACGGCGAATTTTTGATCGATGCCCAGGGTGAAGACGTGGTGGCAGGCATTCGCACCCCCCGACCGATCTCTGAGCTGGCAGACTTGATGCCGGCGGTCTATGAGGAATTTGCTCAGATCACCCGCAACCTGGAAGCCCACTACCGTGACATGCAGGACATGGAATTCACCATTGAACGCGGCAAGCTGTTCATGCTGCAAACCAGAAGCGGTAAGAGAACGGCTGCTGCCGCCTTGAAGATTGCCGTTGACATGGTTGAAGAAGGCATGATCAGCAAGGAAGAAGCCCTCATGAAACTGGATCCCAGGCAGTTGGACGCCCTCTTGCATCCCACCTTTGAGGACCGGGCCCTGAAAGAGGCACGCGCCATCGCCCGTGGCCTGCCGGCTTCCCCCGGCGCTGCATCCGGCCGCATCTATTTTGATGCCACCGACGCCACCAATGCCAACGCACGCGGTGAAAAAGTCATTCTGGTGCGTTTGGAAACCTCACCGGAAGACATTCAGGGCATGGACGCGGCCCAGGGTATTTTGACCGGCCGTGGCGGCATGACCTCCCACGCCGCCGTGGTTGCACGGGGCATGGGCAAATGCTGTGTGTCGGGTTGCTCGGAGATCACCATTGATGAAAGCAACAAAACCTTTGTGACCCAGGACGGCACCGTTTACAAAGAAGGGGATAACATCTCCTTGGACGGCACAACCGGTTACATCTACCACGGCGAAATCGCCACCGTTGAAGCCACCCTGTCGGATGACTTTGAAACCATCATGGCCTGGTCAGATGAGGTGCGCACCCTGAAGATCCGGACCAATGCCGATACCGTTCGCGACGCCAGCAAGGCGGTCGAACTGGGTGCCGAGGGCATTGGCCTTTGCCGGACTGAGCACATGTTTTTTGAAGCGGATCGGATTTTCGCCTTCCGCCAGATGATCGTGGCCAAAGAAGAAAGCGCCCGCCGGGCCGCCCTGGACAAGATCCTGCCGGTTCAAAAACAGGATTTTGTGGGCCTGTTCGAAGCCATGCGCGGCATGCCGGTGACCATCCGTCTGCTGGACCCGCCCCTGCATGAATTCCTGCCACAGGAAGACCCGGAGATTGCCGAGCTGGCCAAGTCGCTGGACCTGACGGCTGAAGCCCTCAAGGACATCATCCGCGGCCTGCATGAGATCAACCCCATGATGGGCCACCGCGGATGCCGGCTGGCCGTCAGCTACCCGGAAATTGCTGAAATGCAGACCCGTGCCATCATTGAAGCGGCGCTGGAGGTCAGCCAAAATGGCCTGTCGGTCACCCCTGAAATCATGATCCCGTTGATTTGTGATGCGGCAGAACTGACCTATGTCAAATCAGTGGTCGTCGATACGGCAGAAGCCGTCCTGCGTGAAAAAGGCGCCAAACTGGATTACTCGGTTGGCACCATGATTGAAATCCCCAGAGCAGCCCTGACGGCTGACGAGATCGCCAAAGAAGCTGACTTCTTCAGCTTCGGCACCAACGACCTGACCCAGATGGCCTACGGCCTGTCACGCGATGACGCCAGCAAGATCCTGGACACCTATTATCAGAAGGGGATCTTTGAAAACGACCCGACCGCCCGCTTGGACCTGGCGGGTGTGGGCAAGCTGATGGAAATCGCAACGGAGCTGGGCCGCAAGACGGACCCGGAGCTGACGCTGGGCATTTGTGGCGAACACGGCGGCGAGCCTGCCTCCATCAAGTTCTGCCATGCCTTGGGCTTTGACTATGTGTCCTGCTCGCCCTTCCGGGTGCCGATTGCCCGTCTGGCGGCAGCCCAGGCTGTTTTGGAAGAAACAAACCGGTAACGCGCAAGCCGCGCCCAACAACAAAAAGCCCCCGTCACGGGGGCTTTTTGGATGGGTCGGTCGGAGTCAGGCCGCGGGCGGCTGCTGATCAGGCACGGACGTAGCGCTTCCTGAAGTCACCCGGTGTCGCTTTTTCAATGCGTTTAAAAATGTAGCAGAAGTAGCTGACGTCTTCAAAGCCGTTTGCGTGGGCAACTTCACGGATGGGCAGATCGCTGTGCGCGACCAGAAATTCCTTGCTCTTCTTGATCCGAACCAGGTTGATGTATTCAAAAATCCGGGTGTTCATGATCTTACGGAACAAGGTGCACAGGTGCTGCGGGGTGACGTTGAGCAGGGCGGCCAGATCGCTCAAGGTGATGGCTTCATTGTAATGGGCGTCGATGTGGTTGAGCACCGGCAACAGGCGGTTGACCGTCTGGGCCACCGTTTTGGACAGGCTGGGGGCCACCTGCTGGCATAGGTGCATTAAGAAGTTATAGACCAGCGCGGAAACGGTCAGGTTCTTCAAAGGGTTTTCTGTTTGTTCAGCCTCGACCAGCTGTTCAATGATCTGGCTGAGAACAGCCGGATCGTTGATGGTGTAAACCCCGGAGCGGGTGAGTTCGGTGCGTTCGGCTAAAAACGCCTCGACCGCGCTGCCGGACAAGCTGATCCAGTCCACGATCCATTCGTCTGATTCCGGGTAGAGCTCATGGGCCTGGCCCGGCAGCAGAAAAATGCCCTGTCCTTCGGAAACGAGTGTTTCCACGTCATCTATAACCAAAGCACCGGTTCCACGTCTGGTTTGCAACCAGAAAGCGGCCGGAAGCCCCTTTGTTCTGTTGATGTGGTCCTGTTTAATGGATGCTGCCATGCCCCGGGCAAAATAAGGCAAGTCCAGGTCATGGGCAGTCTGTGTCAGAAAAACGGTGTTTTTCATAAGCCTTCCTTTCTATCTTTAACTCTATTCAGGTTAACAGATGTTGATGCATGTGTTTAGAACAAGCGTCTCTATGACTATATTCAAACATAATGACGGAAAATGTCAATATGCAAGCCGTGATTCTGGGGGGTTTATAAATGGAAAAAGCTTGAATTTGTTGAATCTGTTGAGCTTGTGTCGCCTTATTTCGAAAAAATTAGTGCAAGTGGTTTATCAAATTTATGATGACAAAGGATGACTTTGCCTCTTGGGGTTTCGACAGCTTATATTAAAGAATTAAGGCGTCAATTACAAACGTCGACTTTTGAACAAGGGCTTGAAAAGCCATGGAAACAGGCCTTTATTATTGACAGCCTTGTGATAGAATGTATAGTGGCTTTATTTTGGCAAACCCCTGCTGGTTTGCCGCACAAATTTGAAGAGGAAGAAGGGTTAGCCAGTGTTTATGGGATTTTTGGTTGCAGTTGTTCTTGCACTTGTGGTCACACTTGTTTTTGCCGCTTACAACTATTTCAAGGTGAAGCGGATGGATCCGGGAACGCCGCAGATGCAAGAGATTGCCGCTGCCATCCACGATGGGGCGCAGACGTTTATTCAACATGAATACAAGATCATCGCCCTGGCGTCTGTGGCTATTTCGATTTTGCTGGGGTTCATACTGGACTGGTATGTGGGGGTAACCTTTTTCATCGGGACGGTCATGAGCGCCCTGGCTGGCTACATCGGCATGAAGATTGCAACCATTGCCAACGTGCGGGTTTCCAACGCGGCACGGCGGACCAAAAACCTGGGCAGCACCCTCAAGGTGGCGTTTCGAGGCGGCAGTGTCATGGGCCAGTGCGTGGCGGGCTTTGGCCTGGCTGGGCTGGTGCTGGTTTACCTGCTCTTTGGCCTGGTCTTCAAGCAGACGGACCCGGCGTCGGTGGTCCTGGTTGAAAACTGGCTGGGCATCACCTACATCCCCTTCACCATGTCGGTGACCGGCTACTCCCTGGGCTGTTCCATCGTGGCCCTCTTCAACCGGGTGGGTGGGGGTATTTACACCAAGGCAGCAGACATGGGGGCCGACCTGGTCGGCAAGGTGGAGGCACACATCCCTGAGGATGACCCGAGAAACCCGGCCACCATCGCCGACAACGTGGGCGACAACGTGGGCGACGTGGCTGGCCTGGGCAGCGACCTGCTGGAAAGCTACATCGGCGCCATCATTTCTTGCATCGTCTTGTCTGCCTATACCTTCTATATCGGACGGGCCGGGGCCAACCCCATGAGTGAACGGCTGCTGGCTGAGCTCATGGTTTACCCCATCTTGTTCTCCGGCATCGGCCTGATTGCCTCAACCATTGGCATCGCCTATGTGCTGTTTCGAAAAGACTCTGACCACCCCCACCGCGAACTGAACATATCCTTGTGGACCAGCGCCATTCTGGTTATCATCGGCGGCGGTGTTTTCTCCCATTACTTCTTCCAATCGACGGATTTTTCATCCATTGATTTTCGCATCGGCGCGTTGTCACCCTGGCTGGCCGCCGTGGTGGGTATCTTGTCAGGCATGTTGATCGGTGTTCTGGCTGAACGCTACACCAGCTACGACTACAAGTCGACTCAAAAAATCGCAAAGGCCTCGGTCGGAGGCACAGCCCTGACCATCACCAACGGGCTGGCGGTGGGCATGCGCTCCTGCTTCCTGCCGGTGCTGGTTCTGGGCGTGGCCATCTTGGCTTCTAACTATGTGGCCGGTATTTACGGGGTGGCCATGGCTGCCATCGGCATGCTGTCCTTTGTGGGTGCCACGGTGACCGTGGACACCTACGGTCCTATTGCGGACAACGCTGGAGGTATTTCTGAGATGTGCAGCCTGGAACCGGTTGTTCGCCGGATCACCGATAAGCTGGATTCGGTAGGCAACACGACCGCCGCCATTGGCAAGGGCTTTGCCATCGGCTCAGCCGCACTGGCCACCTTGTCCCTGCTGGTCTCTTTCAACCACGCCCAGATGGGCATGGACGGTTCAGCCGCTGAGGCCATCTTAAACATCATCGACGCCCGTGTGTTGATCGGTGCCCTGATCGGCAGTGCGCTGCCTTATTTGTTCTCGGCCCTCCTGATTGATGCGGTTGCGGTCAGCGCCGGCGACATGGTCGCTGAAGTGAGGCGCCAGTTCAAGGAAAAACCCGGTATCTTAACCTATGAGGAAAAACCAGACTACACGACCTGTATCCGGATTGCAGCTGTGGGCGCCCTGCGCCAGATGAAGCTGCCCGTTGTGATTGCCATAGGCATACCGGTCCTGTCCGGCTTCGTGCTGGGCCCGCAGTTCGTGGGCGGCCTGTTGATCGGGTCAACCTTATCGGCTGTCATGCTGGCCCTCTTTACAGCCAACAGCGGCGGTGCCTGGGACAACGCCAAAAAATTCATCGAATCCGGCGGCGTGGAAGGGGCTGAAAAAGGCTCTGAAGCGCATGATGCAGCCATCGTTGGAGACACCGTCGGTGACCCGCTCAAGGACACTGTGGGCCCTTCTTTGGATATATTAATCAAGATCATGGCGACGGTTTCCTTGATTGCCGTCTCCATCTACAGCAAGTTCAACCTGGTCACCCTCTTTATTGACAAATAAGGTCAAATGCTGTAGAATCAGTAGTTGCCACATCTTGTTTTACCGGTGGATTATTGCCAGCAAGAACGGTTGACAAAGATCAGATCCGGTGATAAGATAGCAAAGCGCCTCGGACGGAAAACGGGGTCGGACCTTGAAAAT
>CAYXIM010000051.1:0-13872 GCA_964465385.1 uncultured Oscillospiraceae bacterium | reverse complement strand
CAGAAGCGCTGCCAATCGATCAGGAAAATCAACGGTCATCCCATCCACCCCGCAGGCCAGCGCATGGGCCATCAAGCGATCATCATTGACGCCCCAGGCACGCACCGAAAAGCCCCCTGCTTTAGCCAGTTCAACCGCCTGCTCGGTCAGTTGGTCAGCCTTGGGACAGATCTGGTTGAGGCCTGCTTGGGCCAGCCGGTCTAAGCCTTCTTCTGTGATCCGTTCGGTCAAATAGCCCAGGCGGATGTTGCCATCTAATGCCCGCATGGCAACCAGGCTGTCCCATAAAAAAGAGGTGACCACGACCTGGTCCCAAAAAACCTGCCCCGTTAAGGCTTCAAGGACCGCTTGTTCGATGCCGGTCTCTTTGAGTTCCAGGGCCAGGTGGACGGGTTTCGTGGCAAAGGCGGCTAAAAAAGCCGACAAGGTGGGGATGGGCTCTTGGGCAAAGGCTGGTCCCTTGTGGCTGCCAAAGTCCAGGTGAGCCAGTTGGGCCAGGGTCAGGGCCTGAATGGGCAAGTTGGTGCCGGTGATGCGAACGAGTGATGCGTCATGAAAAAGGACCAGTTGCTGGTCCTTGGTTTGCTGAATGTCTGTTTCGATGCCATTGGCCCCCAGCACCAGGGCCCGATGGAAAGCGGCAAAGGTGTTTTCGGGAGCCTGTTCGCTGGCCCCGCGGTGGGCGTAGTTGATCATCTCAGGAGCCGCCCAGGTAGGCTTTTCGCACGTCGTCGTGGCGCAAGAGGGCCGATGCCGTGTCGTGCATGACGATGCGGCCGGTTTCCAGCACATAGCCGCGGTCCGCCACGGACAGGGCCATCTGGGCGTTTTGTTCCACCAGCAAAATGGTGGTTCCAGCCTTGTTCAGTTCCTTGATGATGTCAAAGATCTGCTGGACCAGAATGGGGGCCAGGCCCATGGACGGCTCGTCAAGCATGAGCAGGGTCGGTTGCGACATCAGGGCGCGTCCCATGGCCAGCATCTGCTGTTCACCGCCGGACAGGGTGCCGGCCAGCTGGTTGCGGCGTTCCTTGAGACGGGGGAATTGGTCAAAGACCCGGGCCAGGCTGGTGGCTAATTCATGGACAGGCCGGGTATAGGCGCCCATTTCCAGGTTTTCAAGGACACTCAGTTGTGAAAACACACGACGGCCTTCCGGGCACTGGGCCAGGCCGTCCTGAACGATCTGGTGGGGCGCCACATCCAGCAACGAGTGGTCCTGAAAGGAAATGGTGCCGGTTTTGGGCTTCAAGATGCCGGACACCGTGTTCAGAATGGTGGATTTTCCGGCTCCGTTGGCCCCGATCAGGGTGACAATCTCACCAGGCTCAATGTGGAAGGAAACCCCCTTGATGGCGTGGATGTTGCCGTAATAGACATGGATGCCTTCAACTTGCAGCATGGTCACGCCTCCTTGGATAAGCCCAGATAGGCTTCGATCACATCAGGGTTTGCCTGAATTTCCTTGGGCGTTCCCTTGGCGATGATCTTGCCGTAATTGAGCACAGCAATGCCTTCACAGATGCCCATGACCAGGTGCATGTCGTGTTCGATCAGCATGATGGCAATTTGGAACATGTCTCGGATCTTGACGATATTGGCCATGAGTTCTTCTGTTTCTGACGGGTTCATGCCGGCCGCTGGTTCATCCAGCAGCAGCAAGGTGGGGTTGGTGGCCAGGGCGCGTACAATCTCCAGGCGGCGTTGGGCCCCGTAAGGCAGGGAGCCAGCCTGGTAGCGGGCCATGTGTTCCATGTTAAAGATGGACAAGAGCTCCAGGGCCCGATCCCGCGCCTTGCGCTCAGCCTGCCAGAAAGATGGCAGGCGCATGATACCGCTCAAGGTGCCGTATTTGTACTGGTTGTGCAGGCCAATCTTGACGTTGTCTTCCACACTCAGCGCCTGAAACAGGCGGATGTTCTGGAAGGTCCTGGCAATACCGGCCTGGTTGATCTGGGTGGTGGTCATGCGGGAGGTGTTTTCTCCGTCCAGCAAAATGGCTCCGCGGGTGGGCTGGTAAACCTTGGTCAGCAAGTTGAAAACGGTTGTTTTTCCAGCTCCGTTGGGGCCGATGAGGCCGGCGATTTCCGTCCTGCCAACCACGATATTAAAGTCTTCAACGGCGTCAAGGCCGCCGAAATTGATGCTCAGGTGGCTCACTTCCAGGATGGGGCGCTTGCCCAGATCCCGTTCCGGGATGATGGCACGGCTTGGGAAAGGAACCATTTTGCTGCTGCTGTCAGCCATGGTCCGGGCCTCCTTTCTGCTGGCCGGCGGGTTTGCGGTGTAAAAAACGGGTGTGCCGGTCGATCAGGTGCTTGAGTTGTTCATTGTTGCTGGAGACCATGACCAGGATCAAGATGACGGCATAGGCCAGCATGCGGTAGTCCTGGAAGGCCCGGAGGGCTTCCGGCAGGATGGTCAACACAATGGCTGCGACAATGGAGCCGCGGATGTTGCCGATGCCACCCAGCACCACGAAGACCAGCACCAGAATGGAGGTGTTGAAGTCAAATTTTTTGGCGACAACCGTTGAAAAATTCAAGGCATAGAGGGCGCCTGCTGCGCCGGCCAGGGCGGCCGACAAGATAAAAGCAGTCAACTTGTAGCGCGTGACGTTGATGCCCACCGATTCAGCGGCAATGCGGTTGTCACGAACAGCCATGATGGCTCGGCCGGTCCGGCTGTTGATGAGGTTTTGAACGATGAAAAGGGTGACCAGGATCAACAAGAAGCCGGCCAGAAAGCTGGACAGCTTGGGGATGCCGACGGCACCCATGGGGCCTTTCATGATCACCTGGCCGCTGTCTTCCAGGCCCAGGGCCGCCTGGTCGCTCATGCTGACACGCAGCCCGCCAGGGCCAATGCCCACATAGAGGGTGTTGATGACATTTTTGATGATTTCGCCAAAAGCCAGGGTGACGATGGCCAGGTAGTCGCCGCGCAGGCGAAGGGCCGGTACCCCGACGATGAAGCCCAAAAGGCCCGCCATGAGGCCGCCCAGCAAGAGAGCCAAAAAAAGGCGCAGGGGGCCGGAGGTGATGGCTGGCTCCAGGCCAACGGCTATGAGCACGCCGCTGAAGGCGCCCAGGCTCATGAAACCGGCATGGCCCAGGCTCAGCTCTCCCAGGATGCCGACCGTTAGATTGAGGGAGACAGCCATGACCACATAGGCACAGATGGGCACCAGTTGCCCACGCAAGGAACTGGTTAAGTTACCGGTTGCCTGCAGCAGCTGCACCAGCAGGAAAAAAAGGACAACCAGGGCGTAGGTGATGGTGTTCTGGCGGGTGGTTTTGGACCCCGAAAACAGTCGTTTCACAGCCGCCACCTACACTTTCTCGTGGATCTTCTTGCCCATCAAGCCGGTGGGCTTGACCAGCAGGACCAGGATGAGGATGGAAAAGACGATGGCGTCCGACAACTGGGTGGAGATGTAGGCTTTGCCAAAAATTTCGATCAGGCCCAGCAAGAGGCCACCCCAGAAGGCGCCTGGAATAGAGCCGATCCCGCCAAACACAGCAGCCGTGAAGGCCTTGATACCGGGCATGGCACCGGTTGTCGGCATGAGGATGGGGTAGGCGGAGCACAAAAGAACGCCAGCGATGGCGGCCAGGCCACTGCCGATGGCAAAGGTGACCGAAATGGTGTGGTTGACGTTGATGCCCATGAGTTGGGCGGTCTGCTTGTCTTCTGACACGGCCCGCATGGCTTTACCGATTTTGGTTTTGCCGATGATGAAGGTCAGGCCGATGATGATGACAATGCAAGCGGCTATGGTGACGATGGCCACACTGGGAATGCGCAATTGTCCATCAAACAGCTTCAAGGAAGGCAAGCTGACCACCGAGGTGAAGCTTTTGGGGTTGGAAGACCAGATCAAGAGCGCGACGTTTTGCAGAAAATAGCTGACACCAATGGCGGTGATCAGGACGGCCAAAGAGGCGGCGGAGCGCAAGGGCTTGTAGGCCAGCCGCTCAATAACCAGGCCCAGCAGGGTGCAGACCACGATGGCCAACAGCACTGAGGCCAGCGGTGGCCAGCCCAACTGGGCCGTGGCCACAAAGGACATGTAGCCGCCAACCATGATGACGTCGCCGTGGGCGAAGTTGAGCATTTTTGCGATGCCATAGACCATGGTGTAGCCCAGGGCGATAATGGCGTAAATGCTGCCCAGGCTCAGCCCGCTGATCAGGTAGGATAAAAATGTCATAACATAACCTCGGTCCGGTGCCCGTTCATCCGCTGGAAAAAGAGGGTGCCGCAAGAAGCGGCAACCCTCTCAATCGTGTCAAACAAACGTGAGAATCAGCCCTTCATGCTTAGCCTTGCATCCCAACATAGACACCGTTTTCAATAACCATGCCTTTCGGTGCTTTGGCCACTTCACCGGTTGCTGCCCAGACCATGTCGTCACCGGTCAGCCCGTCAATCTGGAAGTCGGCGGCGGTGAAGGTTGCGATCAGTTTTTCGCAAATGGCTTTGGCGTCCATGCCAGCGGTGATGCCGGCTTTGGTGCAGGCTTCATAAACGGCATAAACACAGTCGTAACCATCTGCGGCAAACTGGTTCGGCGTCTCATTATACAGCTCTTTGTACTTCTTGACAAAGGCAACCGTCCGGCTGTCTGTGGCGTCGGCTGCGAAGGGGGTCAACAGCATGACACCTTCGGCCAGATCCGTGTTGAAGTTTTTCATGGTCAGGATGCCGTCCATGCCATCCACACCGAAGAAGGCGGGGGCATAGTCCATGGCATCAGCCTGGGTCAGGATCAAAGAGGCTGGCTGGTAGTAGATGGGCAGGAAAATCAGGTCTGCACCGGCGTTTTTGGCCTCTGTCAGCTGGACGCTGAAGTCATTGGCTGTGTCATCGGTGAAGGTCGTGGTGCTGACCACGTCAAAGCCCTTGCCTTGTGATTCACTCATGAACTTCTCATAAATACCGGTTGAATAGGCATCGGCATTGTTGTAGATGATGGCGATTTTTTCGCCCAGGTCGTTTTCATCGATATACTGTGCGGAAGCGATACCCTGGTTGGGATCGGAAAAGCACATCTGGAACACGTTGTCCTTGCCTTCAATGACCGATGGCGATGAAGCGGACGGTGTCAGGGTGAACATGCGGTCGCTGTAGGTTTCTGCGGACACAGCAATACCAGGTGTTGTGGTCACGGTGCCGACCAGAATCTGCATGCCCCAGTCCTTGAGGGTGTTGTAGGCGTTAACTGATTTTTCAGCATCATGCTCGTCGTCTTGGAAATTGAGTTCAAACTTGAGGCCATCCAGCGCGTTGATTTCTTCCAGGGCGATTTTGGCGCCGTTGGCAACCGAGCTGCCGTAAACAGCTGCTGCGCCTGTCAGCGGGCCAATGCCACCAATCTTGATGGCGGTGCTTTTGCCCGTCCCGGCGTTACATCCGGTTAGCAAGAGCACGGCAAAAACCATTACCAGTGTGAGCAAACGAAAGGGTACTTGACGCATATGCGTAACCTCCTCATCAATCAATGGTGCGATGCCCGATCACGTCATTTATCGGGACGTTCTGTCAGGTCCTGAATAGAAAAGATTATAGGATGTCAGCCGGCAGATGTCAATGAAAGGGGCTGATTTCAGGGCCTAAGTCCCTTTTAACGATCGAAAAGATGAACGAAAGAATACCTGTCGGATCCGGCAGCCCTGATTCAGGCAAAAGGGTTGTGAAAGCGGCTGCCACCCCGAAAGGTTAGAAAAAGGCCCAGGGCAACAAGCAGCACGGTGATCACCAGAACCAGGGCATCAAACCGGGTCAAGGGCTTTCCTGAATACCAGGTGCGGCGCTTGTGCTTGCCGAAGCTTCGCAGCTCCATGGCCTGGCTGATGGTGTCGATGCGGTCCAGCGAGGACAGGACCAGGGGCATGAGGATGGCCACCGTCCCCTTGAGGCGCTGGGTCCAGCGTCCCTTGCGTGACAATTCAATGCCGCGCGCCTGCTGGGCCTTGGAGATATCCAGAAAATCTCGCTGGACATCGGGGATGTAGCGCAGGGTCAGGCTGATGGCATAGGCAACCTTATAATTGACGCCGATCTTATTAAGTGATGAGGCAAACTCGCTGGGCTGGGTGGTGACGATCAAGAGGATGGCGACCGGGATAACCACCACGTATTTTAAAAAGACATTGGCTTCATAATAAAGCTGCTCCCAGGTCAGGGTGTAGCGGCCGACGCCAGACCAGATCAGGTGGCGCGTCCCATACAGGGCCACGCCGTGTTCCGGGGCAAACACGTAAATACCCAGCAGGTTGAAAGCCATGAACAAGAGCAGCAGTTTAAAAATGAAGGACACTTCAGAGCCTTTTGTCCTTGAGGTTAAGAACGCGGATACGCCCAGGACAGCCATGGCCAGCAGGATCCGGGCATCAAAGGTGGTCATGGCCAGGATGGCCCACAAGAAAAAGACCATGAACTTGGTGGCCCCGCCCAGGCGGTGGACCGGTGAAGAGCGCTCAAGGTAGGTCAGCATCATCTGGCTCATGGGCCCGCACCTCCCGGTCATACGAAATGAAGCGCTGGACGAAGCCGCGCGGGTCTTTGAGGCCGCTTCGAACGGCCAGGTCATAAAGCGATGTCCGCTTGAGGCTGGCGGCCTCGATCAGGGCATCATCGGTCAGGACATTGGCCGGTGTGTCATCGGCCAGCTTGACGGCATCGGACAGGACGATGGCCCGGCTGGTGTATTCCAGCATCAGGTGCATGTCGTGGGTGATCATCAGCAAGGACAGGCCCATGGCTTGCCGAAGCGTTTCCAAAAATTGCATGATCCGGGTGTAGTGGTAAAAGTCCTGGCCGGCTGTCGGCTCATCTAAAATCAGGACCTTGGGCTGCAGGACCAGGATAGCTGCGATGGTCAGCCGTTTTTTCTGGCCGTAGCTGAGGGCGCTGACCGGCCACTTGCGAAACGGATACAGGCCGCAAATGTCCAATGTTTCGTGGACACGCGCCCGGATGGTGGCATCCGGCAGGCCACGGACCCGAAGGCCCAGTGCGGCTTCGTCGAAGACCATGGGCAGTGAAATCATCTGGTTGGGGTTTTGCATGATGTAGCCGATCCGCTCGGCGCGTTCCCGGATGGAATCACCGGCCATGTCCTGGCCCTGGTAGATGAGGTGGCCTGCCTGGGGGGTTTCAAAGCCACAGATCAGTTTGGCCAGGGTGGTTTTGCCGGCCCCGTTTCGGCCCACCAGGCTGACGGCTTCCCCTTCGTGGATGCGCAAGGAAACGTCCCGGATGACCGGGCGCTGGCTGAGGTCTTCAGGGTAATAAAAAGACAGGTGCCGGCAGTCCAGCAAGACGTTCGTGGCCGGCGCTTCCGGGGCAGGTGGCAGGCCCGTGTCCCAGGCCTTGAGGCGGGTGGCCGGTGCCGGGTCGCCAGCGGACAGGTCCACTTGATCGATGTGCTGGGGTTGACTGGCTTCGGTGATGGTCACGCCGGCGTAGCGCAGGGCAGTCACATACAGGGGTTCCCGGATACCGATTTCACGCAGCAAGTGGCCGCTGAGCAGGGTCTGGGGTGGGGTGTCTGACACAATGCGGCCCTGATGGATAACCAGAATGCGGTCAACGGGCCGGTGCAGGGCGTCTTCCAGACGGTGCTCGATGATCAGGATGGTTTTTTGGGCCTGCTGGTGCAGGCGGTCAATGAGATCGATGGCGTGGACGCCGGCTTGCGGGTCCAGGTTGGCCAGGGGCTCGTCAAAGAGCAAGAGGTCCACGTCATCGATGAGGACACCGGCGACAGAGACACGTTGCTTTTGTCCGCCGGACAGTTGCTGGGGGGCTTGACCGAGCTGCTGGTCAATAGACACCAGTTGGGCCACCTCCCGGACGCGACGGATCATCTGGGCCTGATCAACGCAGTCGTTTTCCAGGGAGAACGCGATGTCTTCCCCGGCGCTGAGACCAACGAACTGCCCGTCGGTGTCTTGTAAAACGGTGCCGACGCGCTTGGAGATGTCGAAGATGCTCTTGCTGCGGCTGTCTTCCCCGAAGAGGTCCAAGCGGCCCTGGATGTGGCCGGGGTAGGCATGGGGGACCAGGCCGTTGATGCAGTGGGCCAGGGTCGACTTGCCGGATCCGGAGGGACCGACGATCAAAACCTTTTCACCGGGCTGGATACGGACATTGATGTCAAAGAGCGTGGGCTCTTTCTGGGCCCGGTATTGGAAGGTGAATGACTCGAAAAGCACGCTGGGAGGCGGGGTGTGTTGTGGCATAAAGACCTCTCAGGGTTGAAAAAGATCACACAAGCGCCAGACAGGTGGCCTGGCGCTTGTGGATCCACGGGCTGCTAGAACGGTTTTAGCCATCAGTCGTCAGCGGACAGGGAACCGGCCTTGGTCCGGGTCTTGCTGACGCCCAGGGCCAGGAGCGTGCCAACGACCAGGACGACCAGGGCGTTGAGCCCGCCTGCGACCAGGCCTTGCAGGTACACTTTTTCGACCGGTTCCTGGTAAATCAAAATGTCCAGAGTCGGTGCGATGCCGACCCAGACAACCAGGTTGGACAAAAGCTGGACGACGTTGAACAAAACGATTTGCTTGCCCCCGAACTCACCGGCATCAATTTTGTAGCGGCCAGAAAACAGGCCCATGAAGAGGCCAAAGAGGGCTGACGAAACCACCCAGCTCCACCAGATGCCATAGCCCCAGGTCAGGTCGGTCAGGGTGTGGCCGATCAGGCCGATCAAGAGGCCGGCCACTGGACCGAAGATGCCTGCAAAAAGGGCCAGGATGGCATAGGCCAGGTTGAAGGTGGTGTTGGGGATGCCTGTCGGGATGGCGACAAAGCGCATGAGGACGAAAAACAGTGCGGAGCCGATGCCGATGGCAACAACTGTGCGGACGCTGAAACCTTTCTTGTTCATGGGAGACCTCCTTGACACAATGGTGGTGGGTGGATCAGTCATAGACGAGGCGTGGTGCACGCCTCATGGTGATTTTCCAGTTGGTTCCGGTACCGATGTTGTAGGCATGGGCAAAGGAGCCCTGATTGATGGCAACCGCCATGTTGCTTAAGGAGTTGAGATAGACCAGTGATTCGCCGACATTGACATCCGCAAAGGAATGGGCGTAGACCAGAAAATTTTTGTAGACAGCCCGGGTATCATGCTGGATGTCAACTTCAACGCGAGAGCCGACAGGGACCTTGAGGGTCTGGAAGAGCTCGAGCGGGATGTTGGTCCACAGGCTGCCAAAGCGCACGTCTAAGACGTCGATGGTGCCGCGGACCGCATCGCCCATGCGTTCCGCAACGCCGACAGAGAGCTGGACCAGGCTGGCCGGGTCCAGGGGCGGGCCAATCTGGGGCAGGCTGCAGATGCCTGCCGCCAGCCTGGCGCCGACATAGGCATAGACATCCCGGCCGTGGAAGGTGTAGGACAAATCGCCAACGGGGGAATGGTTTTCGGCTTCAACAATGAGGCGGGCCTGGCGGATACCCAGGCGGCGGGCGATCTGGGTGATGGTGCCATTGTCGGGGGTGACGATGATCTGCCCGGTGGTGGTTTCGACGGCGATGCTGCGCCGTTCGGAACCAACGCCTGGATCAACGACGGACACAAAGACCGTGCCCGGGGGCCAGAACTGAACCGTCTGGATCAGGCGGTAGGAGGCTTCCCAGACGTTATACTGGGGGATGTCATGGGTGAGGTCGAAAATGTTCAGTGACGGGTCAACCGAATAGGCCACACCGTACATGGCTGAGACGGCACCGTCACTGATACCGAAATCGGACTGAAAGACAAGAGCTGTGCGTTGATTGTCTGGCATGAAACACCTGCCTGAGTCTGGTGGATGTCGCCGTTTTGCGGCTGGTGTGAATAAGAAAAACGACCCTTACACGTTATTATAGCACAAGATATCGCACGCAATAAAACAGAACGTTGGTTGACAGCCCAAATGCTCTTGGCTACTCTTGACGTAGGTATTGGCTGAACAAAGTGAGGAAAAATGATGGCCCACATCGGTGACGTGATCCGCTATTACAGGGATCAAAATGGCTTGAGCAGAAAAGAGCTGATAACCGATCTGTGTTCGGAAAAATACCTCTATTTAATTGAAAAAGGCTTAAGAACGCCTTCCAGTGAGCTGGTGCACCTGATTGGCAACCGCCTGGGCGTTCCCCTCTTTCGTTATTATGATTACTTGTCTTATCAGGATCCGGTCCAGGTTCGCAAGATGATGGATCGGCTCTCTTTTTTTCGCAGGACCTCTGATTTTGAGGGTTTAAAAGATCAGCTTGACAAGGCCCAGGCCCAGCCTGATTTTCACAAAGCCCCACTGACCTATGAATTGGAAGCCAACCGGCTCATGTACCAGATGCTGGCTGAAGGCAAGGTATCTGAAACCATCGAGGCCATCGAAGCTATTCTGCCTCGTATTGCACACAAGTACCGGCATGAAACCTTTATGGCATATTTTCATTTGCTTTTATCGGTTGCTTATTTTCAAGCGGGACAGGTTCTGGATGCCCATCGGGTGATTGATCCGGCCTTATCGATCATCGAGAACAAAGAAAAAATCGAAAGCTACCACCACATCATTGTTTTGATTCGTTTACACACCATGGCTTTACAGTTAGAGGCGCAGGACTATGCGCAGGTGCTTGAAGCCGGCCAAGAGCTCGAGCGCCTGATGGTCCGGATCAACCGCCTGGAACGCATTAATTTCCTATATTATTATCTTGCTCTGGCCTATTGGCACCTGGGCCATAAGGACCTGTCCGTTTCCTGGATGGAAAAATGTCTGCACAATATCTTAATTCAACACGATCACCTGGTGGTCAGCATGATGATGACGTTGACGCCGCCTGATGATTTTTTTGATCATGTGCTGACTTGTGAAAAGCAAAGAAAGCGGCTGGAAGCGGCCTATTCTGAACTGGTTGTTCTTTTTTCGAAACAAAGTGTTATCCCATCTGAAACAAGGCCGTAACACAGCCAGTAACAATTGTTCCATTGCTGGCAGTATCTTATTTTTGTTATAGTAAAGAGTGCTTGAGCCTGAAAAAGTGTGACTCAGGCAAGAAAAAAGACCCCCGCTTTGCAAGGATTTACCAAAACCATGCAAAGACACCATAGTCTGATGACAGCAAAGGCAGCTGTCATCACCACAAGACCATTACAAGAACTCAAAGGAGCGTGCACCATGAAACAAAAAAAATACAGGGTTTTACTGGTTTTTGCCATCGTCCTGATGATGCTGCTGAACACAGCGCCCTTGCAGATGGGCGTTCAAGCAGATGGAGAAGACGAAGGAGATCGAACGGACGACCTGAAAGGTTTGCTCGAGGTAACGCTTTTGCAGGGTAAACCTCCTATCAAAATTGAAGAAGATGGAACCATTGATGGCACCCAAGATCTGACTATCATATTTACACTGGGCGTTCCTGTTGAAGGTGATGGTCTTACTCCTGATGACGCGATCCACAAAGGAGATTTTGCAGAGTTTCCTATCAGCCCTTCTTTTTCTGTCTTGGAAAGTGCTCCCATTGAACTATTCTTTGGTGAAGGCGAGGACAAAATTAAAGTTGGAACTGCCAGCTTTGTCACTAAAGAAGGCACAACCTACGCCCGTGTTGATTTTGATGGCGAGGATGAGGTTTTCGAGTTTCCAGATGTTGGTTCAGCGTATAGTGGTGTGGAGGTGACCTTTGAAGCAACACTGAGCTACGGCGGACACCAAGGAGACGATCCTTGGGGCGAGCAAGATGTCAAAATACTTGAAAAAACGTATACGGTTAACATTGATACCGAAGCCATTGAATATAATGTGACCAAGAAAGCGGCAGAATTGACAGCGGATCGAAAAATAGAATGGACGGTTACCGTTGAAGCAACTAAAACGGTCACTGTTGATAACACAGAGCATACCAAACATATTGATCTCAAAGGCTACACCTTTCAGGATGATTTAACCTCTATTGGTGCTTATGTACCAGAAAGCTTCATGGTAGGTTCGAAGCAGAAAACGCCAACCAATGTGGATAACGTATTAAGCTATACTTTTGATGAAGAGGCTATTAGCCCGCAAACCATCACGTTTAAGACTAAATTGGAGATAACATCTATTTTAAAAACGGCTCAACCACACTGACCAATACGGCGGAATTGTATAAAGATGAGAAGTTTCTTAAAGATGGATCGACGCCCTATACGTTTACGCCGCCAACCTGGATCGAGAAAACCGGTGCTGTTTCTGGTGAATATGAAGATGGCAAGTACGACCCTACAGATCGAAAGATCACTTGGACCATTGAGTTTAACCAGGCAGAGAATGTGCTGGCCGGCGTAACCATTACTGATGTCCTTCCCGGTGGCTTGAAATGGGAGTCCGCAATCTTTGAGATTTTTGATGGCGGCAAGTGGGAAGCCGGAAATCCAGCCGATGACTGGGGGGATTCAGAGCCGCCCGGTGGAGTTTATAAGATTGGACAATTGGAGAAAAAGGGTCGTTTAACCATCACGGCAAAAGTTGTCAGCACTGATCCAGCCATGACTGAAACGGCCTTTGATAACACGGCAACCATTTCTTGGGACGGATTCCCAGAAGGCACGGTTGGCAAAGATGGTATTTCAGCCGGGGATGGGCAAACTGTAGGATATACGGCCTTAACAAAAGTGGGAGGGCGAACCGACCCTTTAACCGACCGCAAAATTAAATGGACGGTTTCTTTCAACCCCAAGGGACAAGCAATCAGTAACCTCAAGATTTATGATTTATTGGTCTACGGAGAAAGCTTGCCTAGTGATGCAACTGGAATACCTGTTGGAATCACTGGCCTGACACCACGATACGGCCAAAAATATGTGGAAGACAGTTTTGTACCAATATCAAATCTTAATGCCGACTCGTTAGAAGTAATTCAAATTAAAGATGACAACGGTGTTGTTGCAGATCTCTTGGTTGTTGCTTTACCGGCCTATGGTGAAACCAGCACCTTTACCTTTGAAAGCCTGGTGCTTGACCCGAATTTCTTTGCAAAAAACGAAACGGTCAACATCACCAATACGGCATCCTTATATCAGGGAAATGAGCCCATTACCAATGCAACAAGCAATGTGGAATATGTCAGTAAGCAGCTGTCCAAGCAGCTGTTGAAGCGGGAGGAAGTGCCTAAAGATGTGGCCGGCATTAAGCCTGAAAATGCCACAAGCAATGTAAATTTAGGGTTTGACTATCAAGAAAAAGCGGCTATTTTTCGCATTCGCGTCAACGAAGATGGTTTGAATTGGCCTGATTCCGGTTTAGGAAATGTCACTGTTACCGATAGCCTGCCATCAGGATGGGACTTTGAAACCTTCTCGAATAACAAAGCATATTTACTGTATCAGGTTGAAGGAACAACCTTCAATTTGGTTGAGGATGAAGATTCAATCTTGAATAGCCCTCCTAGCTTTTCAGATGATCAGAGTGACCCAAAGACAGCGACCTTTACCTTCAAAAACCTTGCTAGCGAATACGTTATATTGGTCAAAGCAAGCCCTTCAGAAGATACGCTGAAAGAATATTTGAAAACGCAAGCTCCTGCCACGGTTAAAAATAAAGTTGCGCTGGCTGTGGATGGCTGGGACGGCATCAGCACCCAGCAGTCGGTAAGGGTCGATGTGAAGGCGATCAGTAAAAAAACAGCGACTGAAGGCCTGCCCGGAGGAGCCATTGAGTGGACGATTGAATATAATCCCTATGGCTTGGTTTCTGGGAATGAAATTAAAGACACACTCCCAGAAGGTATTGATGTTAGAACCGATTCGACCGGCAAGCTTCTGATTGATGGAAATATTTCTGTCCATGAAATGACTATTCAGGCGGATGGCAGTTTTGCGCTAGGTGAGTCGGT
>CAYXIM010000050.1:10618-13951 GCA_964465385.1 uncultured Oscillospiraceae bacterium | reverse complement strand
CCGCGACAATCAGCTGGGGCCTTTTATGGCCCATGCGCCCTACACCCTCAACCCATGTGCCCGGGACCCGCGCGTGCGTGATTTTGCACGCCAGGTCTTGACCGACGACCTGCGCCTGCTGGCACGCTTGCCAAACACCTTCTATAACATGCACCCCGGCAACCACGTGGGCCAGGGAACCGATGCCGGTATTGCTCTGACGGCAGACCTGCTCAACGCAACCCTTGAGCCGGCGCAGCCCACCATCGTTTTACTGGAAACCATGTCAGGGCGGGGAACTGAGCTTGGTGTGCGTTTTGAAGAACTCAGGGCCATCATTGACCGTGTCGAACAGCATGAAAAAATTGGGGTTTGCCTGGACACCTGCCACATCCATGCGGCCGGCTACGACCTGGTCCAGGACTGGGAAGGGGTTTTGGAGGCTTTTGATCGCCAGATTGGTCTGGACCGGCTTCGCGCCATCCACCTTAACGACAGCCAAAACCCGCTGGGCAGCCGAAAAGACCGCCACGAAAAAATCGGGGAAGGGACCATCGGGCTGCAGGCCCTGGCGCAGGTGATCACACATGACCGCACGCAACACGTGCCCGTCTACCTGGAAACCCCCAATGACCTGGCTGGGTATGCCAAAGAAATCCATCTGCTAAAGCAAATCCGAGCACAAGCTGGGAAAGGAGCACTGCCCTCATGAAAAGCTATCGCAAAAAACTGACCTTCCAGACACCGACCCGCAGAAAACTCATCAACATCACCCCACAGGTACGCCAATGCCTGGCCGAGAGCGGGGTTCAGGAAGGCCTGGTCCTGGTCAACGCCATGAACATCACAGCCAGTGTTTTCATCAACGACGATGAAAGCGGTCTGCATCGCGACTTTGAGCGCTGGCTTGAAAAGCTGGCGCCTGAAAAGCCCTACAGCCAGTATGACCACAATGGCTTTGAAGACAACGCGGATGCCCACCTGAAACGGACCATCATGGGGCGTGAGGTGGTTGTGGCCATCACCAATGGGCAGCTGGATTTTGGAACCTGGGAACAGATCTTTTATGGTGAGTTTGACGGCAAAAGACCCAAACATGTTCTGATCAAAATCATCGGAGAATAAAAAGAATAGAGGTGCGGCAATGAAACTGGCACATATCGGGCTGATTGGTCTGGGTGTTATGGGTGAAAACCTGGCGCTCAACATGCTTTCCCGGGGCTACCGGGTTGCCGTCTACAACAGAACCGTTGCCAAAACAACGGCTTTTGTATCGGGCCGGGCCCGTGACCTGGACGTGGTCGCCTGCGACCGGCTGGACACCCTGGTGGCAGCGCTCCAAAAACCACGCATGCTGTTGATGATGGTCAAAGCCGGCCCAGCCGTCGACCAGCTGATTGACACCCTTGCACCGTTATTGGAGCCCGGGGACGTTCTGATCGACGGTGGAAACACGCATTTCACACAGACGCAAAGACGGGTTGAAAGCCTGGGTGGCCGGGGCATTCATTTTGTGGGAGCCGGCATCTCTGGTGGCGAACGAGGCGCCCTTGAAGGCCCTTCCATGATGCCCGGCGGATCCGAAGAAGCCTGGCCTGTTATCCGCGACCTCTTTCAATCCATCGCAGCCCTGGCACCTGACGGCATCCCCTGTTGCGCGTGGATCGGGCCTGGCGGTTCCGGCCATTTTGTCAAAATGGTTCACAACGGCATTGAATACGCAGACATGCAGATCATTGGGGAGGCCTACCACATCATGCGCGACGGGCTGGGCTTGTCCACGACAGCCATGCGTGATGTTTTCGTCGCCTGGAACCGGACCGAGCTGGACAGCTACCTGATTGACATCACAGGTAAGATCCTGGGCTTCCAAAACGAAGAAGGCACCTACGTGTTGGACCTGATTCTGGATGCTGCGGGACAAAAAGGAACCGGCCAATGGACCAGCCAAAGCGCTCTGGATCTGGGTGTTCCCCTTGATCTGATCAGCGAAGCCGTCTTTGCCCGTTTTTTGTCAGCGGCAAAAGAAGACCGGGTCAGGGCGTCGCACGTTTATGAAACCGGACAAACAGACAAGCGTCTGCTTGGCGTGCAACCCGAACCTTTTGTTGAAGCCCTCAGGCTGGCTGTTTACGCATCAAAAATCATCTCCTATGCCCAGGGTTACGCCCTCATGCAGGCCGCAGCCCGGCAGTACACTTGGCCGCTGGATTATGCGGGTATTGCCATGATCTGGCGGGCTGGCTGCATCATCCGCTCGCCGTTGCTGGAGCATATCCGCCAGGCCTACCTGCGCCAACCGGATTTACCACACCTGATCCTGGATCCTTTTTTCCGCAAGGCTATCGAAGAAGCCCTGCCCGCCTGGCGCCGGGTGGTTGCCCAGGCCAGTGAAGCCGGCCTGCCTGTCCCTGCGCTTTCAGCAGCCTTGCAATATTTTCACGGCTTGACCTGCGCCCATTTGCCGGCTAATCTGTTGCAGGCCCAGCGGGACTTTTTCGGTGCCCACACCTACGAACGCATTGACCAGCCTCGCGGGCGTTTTTTCCACACCGAATGGCCCGCCGATTGACCCGCTGCCTGCCAGCAGGTTAAAAAAAGCCAGAGCAGAACAGAGCTGTAAGGAGGCTGGACATGCCCCAAAGAACGGACCTGAAAAAAATTTTGATCATCGGATCGGGCCCCATTGTGATTGGACAGGCCTGCGAGTTTGATTATTCAGGCACACAGGCCTGTAAGGCCCTGCGCGCGCTGGGCTACCAGGTGGTGCTGGTCAACTCCAACCCGGCCACCATCATGACTGATCCGGATCTGGCGGACCAAACCTATATCGAGCCGCTTGAGGCAAGCCGGCTGACCCAGATCATCGCCAAGGAACGACCGGAAGCCCTGCTGCCCAACCTGGGCGGCCAGTCGGCGCTCAACCTGTGCCTGGAACTGGATCAGCTCGGGGTGCTCCAAACTTATGGGGTTGAGGTGATCGGCATCCAGGTGGAGGCCATCCAGCGCGGAGAGGATCGCATTGCCTTCAAGAAAACCATGCAGCAGCTGGGCATCGAATTGCCGCGCAGCCAGCCGGCCTATGGCATTGAAGAAGCGGAGGCGATCGCCCGGGAACTGGGCTATCCGGTTGTGATTCGTCCTGCCTACACCATGGGGGGAACCGGTGGTGGCCTGGTCTACAACGTTGAAGAACTCAGGCTGGTTGCTGAACGGGGCCTTTCAGCCAGCATGGTTGGCCAGATCTTGGTCGAAGAATCGGTTCTGGGCTGGGAAGAGCTGGAGGTGGAGCTGATCCGGGACGCCAAGAACCAGAAGATCACGGTCTGCACCATTGAAAACATTGATGCCGTT
>CAYXIM010000050.1:0-10608 GCA_964465385.1 uncultured Oscillospiraceae bacterium | reverse complement strand
TGACTCCTTCTGTTCAGCCCCCATGCTGACCGTCAGCCAGGCCCTGCAGAAGCGGCTGGAAGCGTTGGCCTACCGGGTGGC
This sequence comes from uncultured Oscillospiraceae bacterium, assembly GCA_964465385.1. Taxonomy (GTDB): domain Bacteria; phylum Bacillota; class Clostridia; order Saccharofermentanales; family UBA5734; genus JAAYBY01. Next base: position 10,527 of record CAYXIM010000050.1, on the reverse strand, counting down.
CGAGGCTGTCGGTGTCATTGGCGGCGCCAACGTCCAGTTTGCCTACAACCCCCAACAGGACCGCATCGTCATCATTGAAATCAACCCCCGGACCTCGCGGTCGTCGGCTTTGGCCTCAAAAGCGACCGGTTTTCCCATCGCCAGAATTTCCGCCATGCTGGCTGTCGGGATGACCTTGGATGAAATCCCCCACTGGCGTGACGGGAGCCTGGATCGTTACCAGGCCCATTTTGATTATGTGGTGGTTAAATTCGCTCGCTGGGCCTTTGAAAAATTTTCTGCTGTCCGCGACCAGCTGGGCACACAAATGCGTGCTGTTGGTGAGGTCATGGGCATTGGGAAAACCTACAAGGAAGCCCTGCAAAAAGCCATCCGCTCACTGGAGATCAACCGCTACGGTCTGGGCTTTGCCAAAAATTTTCATGACCTGCCCGTGGACCATCTGCTGGAAAAACTGGCCCAGCCCAGCAGTGAGCGGCAGTTCATCCTCTATGAAGCCCTGCGAAAAGGGGCTGACCTGGACCTGCTGGCCCGCTTGACCCATATCAAGCCCTACTTTTTGCAACAAATGCAAGAACTGGTTGATCGTGAGGAAGAAATCCTGGCTTTCCGAGGGCAGGCGCTGCCGGATGAGCTGCTGGTTCAGGCCAAAAAAGAAGGCTTTGCCGACCGCTACCTGGCCAGCCTGCTGAACCTGGCAGAAGCGGATATCCGCCAGCAACGCATGCGCATCGGCCTTCGCAAGCAGTGGGAGGCGATCCGGGTCAGTGGTGTCAAGGATGCAGCCTATTATTACGCCACCTACCAGACCGGCCGCAGCCAGCCGGCCAGTGGCCGGCCCAAGATCATGGTCCTGGGTGGCGGGCCCAACCGCATCGGCCAAGGCATTGAATTTGATTACTGCTGTGTGCACACAGCCCTGGCCTTGCGTGAACTGGGATATGAAACGATTATGGTTAACTGTAACCCGGAAACCGTTTCAACCGACTATGACATTTCGGACCGCCTGTACTTTGAACCTTTGACCTTTGAAGACGTCCTTGCCATTTATGAAGCCGAACAGCCACTGGGCGTGCTGGTTCAATTTGGCGGTCAGACACCGCTGACCATTGCCGGCCAGCTGGAAGAGGCCGGGGTGCGCATCCTGGGCACCAGGCCGGATCAGATCGACCTGGCAGAAGACCGGGACCGTTTTCGCGCACTGATGGACACCTTGCACATCCCCATGCCAGAATCTGGCATGGCTGTGACACTTGAGCAGGCCCAGGCCATCGCGGATCGGATCGGTTATCCGCTTATGCTTCGCCCTTCTTATGTTCTGGGCGGCCGGGGCATGGAAATCGTTTTGGATGAAAGCATGCTCAGCCGTTACATGATCCAGGCCATGGAGGTGACGCCAGATCGGCCTGTTCTCATTGACCGTTTTTTAAGCCACGCAACCGAAGTGGAGGCCGACGCTTTGTCAGATGGCAAGGCGGCCTTCGTGCCCGCCGTCATGGAACACATTGAACTGGCCGGCATCCATTCTGGAGACTCAGCTTGTGTGATTCCACCGATCAGCATCCAGGACCACCACCTGCGCACGATCACGGCCTACACCGAACAGATTGCCCGGGCACTGGACGTGGTTGGCCTGATCAACGTCCAATATGCCATCGCGGATGACACGGTCTTTGTGCTGGAAGCCAACCCACGCGCGTCACGAACGGTGCCTTTGGTCTCAAAAATCTGTCAGCTGTCCCTGGCCCGGCAGGCAACCGAGCTGATCATCAGGCAATTTGAAGGGAAACCCGCATCAGTCCACAACATGCGTCGCAGGATCATCCCGCATTTTGGCGTGAAAGAAGCGGTCTTCCCTTTCCAGATGTTCCCGGAAGTAGATCCGCTTCTGGGGCCGGAGATGCGATCAACCGGAGAAGTGCTGGGTCTGGCAGACTCCTTTGCGTTGGCCTACTTCAAGGCCCAGGAAGCGGCCTACGCCGCCTTGCCGACACAAGGAACTGTTTTAATCAGCGTCAACGATACTGATAAAGAGGAGGTTGTGCCCGTCGCCCGCGCCTTTGATAAGATGGGTTTTCATATTCTGGCCACGAGTGGGACCAGTCAATTACTGGCTGCACACGGTATCCCCTCTGAAGCGGTCAAAAAACTCTACGAAGGCCGGCCCAACATCCTGGATCACCTGACCAACCAGCAGATCCAACTGGTGATCAACACCGCTGCTGGGCCACGCAGCCAGTACGATGACTCCTACATCCGCAAGGCTGCCATCCGTTACCGGATCCCCTACATCACAACGTTGACAGCGGCCACAGCCAGCGCACAGGGCATTGAAGCTTTTCTGGCGCGCGGGCATAACCCGGATCCGGTTAAATCCTTGCAGGCCTATCACGCGGGTATCCGCAAAACATCCGGAGGAGGGAAGCGCCTTGATCCTTGAGCCAACCGTCATGACCTTGTTCGGAACAACCGGCGATCTGGCAAAAAAGAAACTGTATCCAGCCTTGCTGGCCTTGCATCGGTCCGGCCAGCTGGATCCAAGGACGACCATTGTTGGTGTGGGCCGCAGAGATTGGGATCAGGCGATCTACCATGAAAGCATCCTGCAGGCCCTTAAAGAGGCTCAAGGAACCGCCGAAGGGGATGTGGCCGCTTTTATCAAGCGCTTTGTCTACCACCGCATGGACATCACCCAGGCGGATGCCTACCCTCACCTGTGGCAGATGGTTGAGCAGCTTGAAGACGAACGGGACACGCGGGGAAACCGCCTTTATTTTCTGGCCACAGCTCCGGATCTTTTTCCTCTGGTTTCCAAGCAAATCGGGATTTTACGCAAGCGTTTTGACCATGCTTACCGCCGCCTGATGATTGAAAAGCCCTTCGGCCGGGACTTGGCTTCCGCCCGGGCTTTTAACCGCGTGCTGCAATCTGTTTTTGATGAGCACGAAATGTACCGTATTGACCATTATCTGGGCAAAGAGATGCTTCAAAACGTCTTGATTTTCCGCTTTGGCAACCGCCTTTTTGAACCAGCCTGGAACCGGCACCACATCGATCACATACAAGTGAGTGTCATGGAAACAATCGGGGTTGAACAGCGCAGCGGCTACTATGAGCAAAACGGCGCCTTGCGCGACATGGTCCAAAGCCACCTCTTGCAACTGGTTTCACTCCTGACCATGAATCAGCCGGCCAGCGCAGATTCCGATTCCATCAGACAGGAGAAGGTTCGTATCTTCAAGCATATGCGGCTCTTTGACCGCAAACGGGCAGAAACAGATCTGGTCTTGGGCCAGTATGCCGCCACTGCTGACATGCGCGCCTACCGTTCGGAGGCAGGGGTGTCCGACCACTCTAAAACAGAGACCTATGCCGCCTTGCGCCTGATGATTGATGATGAGCGATGGCGCGGTGTGCCCATTTATCTACGGACCGGCAAGCGGCTGAACCAGGCGGTTGCCAAGATCACGGTGGTCTTCCGCGACCAGGTTTATGCGGGGGCACAAACAGGGGGACAGCCCAATACATTGATCATTCGCATCCAGCCGCAAGAAGGGATCGATCTGCGCTTCAACATCAAGCAGCCAGGCATGACAGCGGACATCATGCAGGCCCACATGGATGTTTGCCGCAACTGCATCAGCAAACAAGCCTCGCCGGAGGCCTATGAAAAACTCCTCTTTGATGCTTTTTCGGGCGACATGAACCTGTTTACTGGCTGGGATGAGATTGAGGCCAGTTGGCGGTTGATTGATTCCATCCAACATTGGCGGGATCAGCTGCCCCTTTATGTCTATCCAGCTGGAACGGCTGGTCCTTATGCGGCTGATCGCCTGCTTCAACAGGATGGGCGCGCCTGGCTTGACTTATAAAGGTGGGCTTTGCCCAGACATGTGTTCGAGAACACGGTCGTTGAGTTTTCCCAAAGGAACCCAAATGGCCCGCGCAATGAAAAAATCAACCAGGCTGTGCACCAGGGTGCCAACGCCAACGAGCAGCACAATGGAAACCCAAAAAACCTGGCTGCTGTCTGCTGCACCCCCTTGAGCGGTGCTGAAATAAAAAGGCAGGACAGAAAGCAGTTCACAAACGGCATGGACCAGGCTGATCAGAAAAGCAAAGACCAGCATGGACAAGGTTTTCTTGAGAATTGACGGGTTTTTACGCAGCAACAGCGACCCGACCAGCGCAAAGACCAGATGGGATGCTGCCCGGAAAACGATGACCGGGGGATAGGCCGCCATCAAAAAACCGAACGTGGTTCCGACAGCGACCGCTATGGCGGTTGCAGGTGACACAAACATGGCAATGAAAATGGCCACATGACTGGCCAGCGTGAAAGATGCCGGCTCCAAAATAAGTTTGACCGGAGAAAAGAGTGGGATTAAAAGCCCGATTGCGATCAGCATGGCAGACACGAGCATCAAATATAAGCGTTTTCGATCCATGGGGCTCTCCTTTCTTTGGGCCATAATGGTGCGCGTTTACTGTAACAAGGAAGCGCAGAGGTGTCAACGAAAGCTGCTGCCAAAAAGGGATGCTTGTTACAGTTGATTTAAATCACTTGTGTTACGATTAGCTGAGGACTTGGTGCCTAAAAAAAGACGGAACAAAGAAGAAAGCCTGGTGAAATAAGATGAACAAATGTGCTTCAGACATGACGGAACTGATTGGCCAAACCCCATTGGTGACCCTGCGCCGTTATAGCAGTGCCAAGGGGCTCAAAACACCGATTGTTGGCAAGCTGGAGGGTGCAAACCCGGCCGGCAGCGTCAAGGACCGTATTGCGGCGGAAATGATTGCGGCCGCAGAGCGGTCGGGGCAACTTCGGCCAGGTTCGGTCATCATCGAGCCAACCAGTGGCAACACCGGCATCGGGCTGGCAGCCATCGGGGCAGTCAAGGGCTATCGGGTCATTTTAACTATGCCCGACACCATGAGCCATGAGCGTCGGCAGCTCCTGCAGGCTTACGGCGCTGAGTTGGTGCTGGTCCCGGGAGCGGAAGGCATGCCAGGCGCCATGAAGAAAGCAGAAGAGCTGGCCGATCAGATCCCGGGCGCCTTCATTCCCGGGCAGTTCTCCAACCCAGCCAATCCGGCTATCCACTACCAAACCACCGGGCCGGAAATCTGGCAGGCGAGCAAGGGGCGTGTGGACTGCCTGGTGTCCGGTGTTGGAACCGGCGGCACCATCACAGGAGCCGGCGCTTACCTGAAAGAGAAAAAGCCGGGCTTGCGGGTTGTTGCTGTTGAACCAGCAGGATCGCCGGTCTTGTCAGCAGGTTATAAGGGCCCCCACAAGATCCAGGGCATTGGTGCCGGCTTTATCCCCCAGGTATTGGATCAGTCTGTTTACGATGAGGTGATCACCGTAACGGATGAGGAGGCACTGGCCGCCACCCGGGAGCTGCCCCGCTATGAAGGGCTTTTGGTCGGCCTGTCTTCAGGCGCAGCTGTTCATGCAGCCGTCCAGCTGGCTTTAAGAGCCGACGGAGCGGACCAGATGATCGTGGTTGTTTTGCCAGATACAGGAGACCGCTACCTGTCCCTGCCTGTTTTTTCACAGCCAGATCAACTTTAAAGCGTGCCTGTTGACAGCTTGCAGCTGATGCGATACGCTTAATAGACACCCCTCCCGGGGTGGTGTCTATGAGGTGATGAAATGAAAAAGAAATTCAACGTTGCAGGGATGACTTGTACGGCCTGTTCGGCGGCGGTTGAGCGGGCGGTTTCTGGGATCGACGGGGTTTTGACGGTCTCGGTTGATCTGCTGGGCCACCGGATGTTGGTGGAAGCCGAAGAGGGCACCAATGTAGATGGGCCCATACTGGAGGCTGTCAGACGGGCCGGCTATGAAGCCAGCCAAGATGATGGCTTGAAAGAAGCTGCTTCTTTGGCTGAAGACCCTGCAGTCGCTGAAACCCAGGCTTTTAAAAGACGTTTTTGGCTCTCTGCTGCCTTTCTGGTGGTTCTCATGGTGCTGTCCATGGGGCCCATGGTTGGCTTGCCCCTGCCGCGGGGCCTGGCTCCTGATACAGGTCCATTCGCCTGGTCCTTTACACAGTTTTTGCTTTTACTGCCCATTTTGCTGGTCAACCGCAGTTACTTCTCGATTGGTTTTCGCACCCTGATTCATAAAAGTCCCAACATGGATTCGCTGATTGCCATCGGGTCTTCGGCAGCGGTGGCGTATGGGATTTTTGCCCTCTACCAGATGGGCAATGCCTTGGGGTCGGGAGATCTGGCTCAGGCGGCCCTGTACACAGAAAACATATATTTTGAATCAGCGGCCACCATCTTAACCCTGATTACCTTGGGCAAGTACCTGGAAAGCCGATCCAAGAGCAAAACAACAGAGGCCATTTCAAGCCTGATTGCCCTCAAGCCGCCGACCGCTGTGCTCTTGCGAGATGGCCAAGAGGAAACCGTCGCTGTTGATGAGGTGCGCGTCGATGACCTGGTCCTGCTACGCCCCGGATCCAGCGTCCCAGTGGACGGCGTTGTTGAAAGCGGCAGCTCCGCGGTTGATGAATCGATGTTGACCGGTGAAAGCCTGCCTGTAGACAAACAAACAGGAGACCCCCTGTCCACAGCCACCCTTAACCTCAACGGCACACTGGTCATGCGCGTGACCCGGGTGGGAGATCAAACGGTCCTGGCACGTATTATCGACGTGGTCTCAGAAGCAGCGGCTTCTAAAGCACCGATTGCCCGCCTGGCAGATCGTATCAGCGGTTTTTTCGTTCCGGTTGTGCTTGTGATCGCCCTGGTGACCGGGCTGGTCTGGCTCCTGGTTGGGCAGAACGCTGTGTTTGCCCTGTCAGCGGCCATTGCTGTGTTGGTTATTTCTTGCCCCTGTGCGCTGGGTCTGGCCACACCGGTTGCCATCATGGTTGGAACTGGACAGGCAGCCAAACACGGCATTTTAATCCGTTCCGGAGAAGCGCTGGAGGCAGCACACAGCATTGACACGGTTGTGTTGGATAAAACAGGGACCGTGACGGAAGGGGTCTTTCAGGTGACGGACCTGCTTGTTTACCGGCCCATGATGCAAGAGGCTTTTTTGTCCCTGCTGGCTGGCCTCGAATACCATTCAGAACACCCCCTGGCCCAGGCCATTGTCAGCCATGCGCGGGCTCTGGACCTTGACCTGGCGCCTGTTGATGCGTTTGAATCGATTCCAGGACGTGGCGTTCGAGCCGACTATCAAGGCAAGCGCCTTTTTGCGGGTAATGCAGCCTGGTTGCGTGAATCGGGTATCCATCAGGACGCTCAACCTAAGGCGATGCCATATGCACAGGCAGGGAAAACAGTTGTTTTCCTGGCCGATGAGGAGGGCTTGATCGGGTTGGTGGCCTTGGCAGACACCATCAAGGCAAGCAGCCGGCAGGCTATCAAACGTTTTCAAGAAGACGGGTTGGATCTGATCCTGTTGACAGGAGACACGGAAGAAGCAGCTCGGGCTGTCCAACTGGAGTTGGGGCTGACAGCTGTCAAAGCCGGTGTCCTGCCGTCTGAAAAAGAAGCTGAGATCAGGCGGCTCCAGGAAGAGGGCAGACGCGTGGCCATGATCGGAGATGGCATCAACGACGCGCCTGCGCTGGTACGCGCAGACGTTGGACTGGCCATTGGCGCCGGAACCGATATCGCCATCGACGCGGCTGACATGGTTTTAATGAAAGATGATCTTAACGATGCCGTGACTGCCTTGCGCCTCAGTCACGCTGTTTTAAGAAACATCAAACAAAACCTCTTCTGGGCTTTTTTCTACAACCTGATTGGTATCCCGCTGGCGGCAGGTGTCTTCTTTCCCTTCTTCGGCTGGATGCTCAGCCCCATGATCGCAGCGGCGGCCATGAGCTTGAGCTCGGTCAGTGTGGTCACCAACGCCCTGCGCCTCAAGCGCTTCCGTGCCTCAAACCCAGGACCGGCAAAAAGGAGGAAAACAGCATGAAAAAAAGACTCGACATTGATGGCATGACCTGCGAGCATTGCAAAAAAAGAGTGGAGGATGCCTTGAACAAACTAGACGGTGTCCAGGCACGCGTCCACCTCAAGCGTAAACAGGCGGTTGTGACGATCAAACAGGGAACCGTTTCCGATGAAGCACTGATAGAAGCTGTCCGTCAGGCCGGTTACAGCGTCCGGCGTGTGGAAGACAAGAAGGGGGTGTTGTCATGAAAGCGGACAAAGTGGCTGCTGCCCGGCTGATCAAAACGGCGCGCGGTCAAATGGATGGTCTGCTTCGCATGATTGACGATGACCGGTACTGTCTGGACATCTACCACCAACTTCTGGCTACACGTGCCATTTTGCGCAAAGCCAGCCAGGATGTTATGCAGGCCCATCTGGAAAGTTGTGTCCGTGATGCCTTTGAAAGCGGACAGGAAAAAGAAAAAATTGCTGAAATTCTTGATTTGATCCAGAAAATGACGCCTGACTGACCCCTTCTGTAATTGAACCCAGCCAAACCATCAGTTATACTGAACTCAGATCTCCAACTAACCCTGAGGCAGGGAAGGAGGGTTTCGTATTCAACTGAAGGCTGTTTTCCAGAAACAAAAGGTTATGGGACGGGTGATCATCAGCCTGTTGCCCCTTTTGTTATTCTCTGTTTTCTTGTTTGGTTTCAGAAGTTTGTTGTTACTGGTCGTGGTGTGTGTCACGGGCCTTATCACGGAGTATGCGGCTATGCGGCTGGTTCAAGGCCCTGCAGCCAAAGTGACGGAATCTGTTCTGGTTTCCTGTTTTCTCTTCACACTGACATTACCACCATCCACCCCCTATTGGGTGGCTGCTGTCGGCATTGCTTTTGGCCTCTTTTTTGGCAAGGGGGTCTTTGGCGGCTTTGGTCGTAACGTCTTTAACCCGGCTTTGGTTGGGCGCTGTTTTGTTTATATCTCTTTTCCGGCCCACCTGACCCTGCGTTGGACAACCCCCTTTACCCGCTGGCCGGGAGGACTGATCCGTTACGACCAGGGCCTGGATGCCATCACCCGGGCGACACCGCTGGTGTCCGGCGGTCCGTCCGCCGACTGGTCCGTTCTTGACCACCTGATTGGGTTCAGAAGCGGATCACTGGGAGAAACCAGCGTCATTCTCATTGCACTTGCTGCTGCTTATCTGCTGGCCACCCGGTCAGCCTCCTGGATCATCATGTCAACAACCCTTGGCGGTTTTCTGGCCACCAGTGCCGTTTTATCACTCAGCGGTGCAAGTTCAGCCAACCCGTTGTTCTCACTTATGACCGGCGGGATTTTATTTGCTGCGGTGTTTATGGCGACAGACCCGGTCACCGCCCCTGCCCAGCTCGAATCCAAAATCCTTTACGGTCTTTTGATCGGGCTGCTCACGGCGGTCATCCGTTCCTTCTCGCTCTTTGCTGAAGGGGCTATGTTTGCTATTTTAATTGCCAACACCTTCGTGCCGCTCATTGATCGCCAGGTCCGCCAGGTGAAGGCGCGTCGAAAGGCGGTGGCTGCATGAAAGACGGTTATTTGGCAACCTTGATCTTCATCCTGGTGCTCAGCCTGGTGTTCGGGAGCGCCCTGGCTGGTGTCTACACCTGGCTCAAACCGCGTATCGCAGCCAATGACGATGTGGCCGAAAAAGAGGCTGTACTGGATGCCTTTGGCCTGGAGACCGGCGGGTCAGCTCAAGAGGTGCTGGATCGTTTTGACGGCACCATCCAGCAAACAAAGGTCGGCGAGCTGACAGCCTATGAACATCGGAATGAAAGCGGCGAGGTCTTGGCCTATGCCCTTCCTTTTTCAGGCGCTGGCCTGTGGGGGACCATCCGCGGCTATTTGGCGGTCACAGCTGACCTGCAGACGGTTGTCGGCATCACATTCACCGAACAAAATGAAACGCCAGGGTTGGGCGGTCGCATAGGCGAACGCGCGTATAAAGAACAATTCCGTGGCGTTGCCATTGACTACAGCCAAGGCTTTACCTATGGCGACCAGCTGGATGCGGTGACCGGTGCCACCTCGACGTCATCAGCGGTATTGCGCATGCTTAACCGTTTGCTGACGGATACACTGACAGACTGGAGGGCATCCTGATGGCAGAGCCGATCAAGCAACTGATTAAAAGAAACCTGTGGACAGAAAACCAGGTGGTGCGCCAGATCCTGGGCATTTGTTCCAGTCTGGCAGTCACCAACCTCATGGCCAATTCCCTGGTCATGGGTGTTGGCCTGACCTTTTCAGTAGCCCTGTCCAGCTTCACCTTGTCCCTTTTACGAAACCTCATTCCGCGCAGAATCCGCATGATTGTTCAAACGCTGATTATTGCCACCTATGTGATCCTGGTGGACCTGGTCATCAAGGCTTTTTTGCCAGAAATCAGCAAGGCGCTGGGTCCTTATGTGGCCTTGATCATCACCAACTGCATCATTATGGGACGGGCAGAGGCCTATGCGCAGAAAAACCCGCCCCTTTTGTCTCTTCTGGATGGTTTTTTTGCTGGTGTCGGCTACACCCTGGTTTTGCTGTTGATCGCATTCATTCGTGAAACGCTGGGCTT
>CAYXIM010000049.1:0-14316 GCA_964465385.1 uncultured Oscillospiraceae bacterium | reverse complement strand
CCACACATTCTCTCACATAAAAGCGCATAATTTCCTCATGATTGATTTCTTCATAAGATGGAAGCCTGAAATTATTCACGTCATTAATAGGGATCGGCGTGGCAGGATCCAATTTTCTCCGTTCAAATTCCGAAAAAGGATAGTAATCAAATTGTTTTGTATCCTTATGATAAAAAATAGTCCCCCTCTCCCTGATTGCCAACATCAATTCAATAATTTTGTTCATTTCACTCCTGTCCTCCTAGTATCCTCTTGGGTTTATTCTTTCAACGTCAGATGGTACTTAATAAAATAAATCCTAAGCTTTCTTATTTTAAGTCCTAATATTCTAAAATAATTACTATAAGTGGACATGTTTCCTAGAATCAGAAAGGTATCAAATGTCATCTGCCTATCCACGCCTCAATACCTCCGCAAGCATTGGTATTGTTAGTCTTACGCCTTTATAAGTTTCACAATCACTTCACAATGACTGGTCCAGGGGAACAGGTCAACAGGTTGAGCGGATTGAACCCTGTAGCCATCTTGTGTGAGTTTAGCTAAATCACGGGCCAGCGTTGACGGGTTGCAGGAAACATAGATTAAACGCCCTGGCCGGACTGTTTTGAGTGTTTCGATCAGCTGTGGATCACACCCTTTTCTCGGTGGATCGATAACGACCAAATCTGGCTGTTGTCCGGCTTCAATCAGCTGGGGCGCAACCGTTTCTGCCTGACCGCAAATAAAGTGGAGGTTATCCATGTTGTTGATCACCGCATTTGCTTTGGCATCTTCAATGGCTTCAGACACAGACTCAACACCGATCACTCGTTTTGCTTTTGAAGCCAATTGAAGCGCAATCGATCCCGTGCCGCAATACAGGTCCCAGACCACTTCATCCCCTTGCAGATCGGCCATATTTTGAATGGTTTGAAAAAGTTTTTCTGTTTGCCTCGGATTAACCTGAAAAAAAGAAAGCGGCGACAAACGGTAGCTGATGCCGTTGATGACCTCTCGAATCCAGCCCTGTCCAGACGCCAGACGGTAGTCAGCTGTCTGGACACGGTTGGTCTGTTCTGGGTTGTAGCCGATGGTGAGTGCAGCCAGCTGGGTCTGGGGCAAAACAGTATCTGGGGCATGAAGCGTCTTTTCAAGGGCCCTGATCAGTTCCTCTTCAGCGATAGATCGTCGATCCTTCACAATCAATCCCACCTGAATGTCTCCGCTGGCAAAGCCCACGCGCATGGTCAGGTGGCGAATCAGACCCTGGCCGGTTTTTTCCTGATAAGGCTCCAAACGGTTTTTTTGAATGTGTGTCCGGACGGTTTCGCGGATCCGGTCGCACACAAGCGGTTGAACAGGACAAACAGCTGTATCCACCACCCGATGGGTGCCCTGCTCATAAAAACCAATCTGTGGTTTCTGGGCAGTGCCTTGGACCGGCAGCTGAACCTTACTGCGATAATGCCAGGGTTGCGCCATACCTAAAACGGGTGTCACCAGTTTTTGGGCTTCATGTATATGGGCAATGCGTTCCAGTGCATCCACCACACGTTTTCGTTTCCACACAAGTTGTGCCGGGAGCGCCAGCGTTTGCAAGCTGCAACCACCACAGCGGTCAGCAACTGGACACAAAGGCGAGATGCGATCTGGAGAAGGCTGAAGAATTTTGGTGATCTCGGCCACACCATATTGCTTTTTTTCAAGGGTCAACTGGGCTAGGATGCGATCCCCGGGCAGAGCCCCGGCAACAAAAACCGTCCAGCCATCCACATGGCCGATGCCCTTGCCATCGTGGGCCAAGTCGGTGATATTCAGATCAAAAGAATCTCGTTGTTTGATAGAAGCCATAGTCTTTATCGTTCCTGCTGCCAGCCGTAAGGACCAACCAATTCAACAAAAGACACCTGGTTGATGACGTCTTCGCGAACACGCCCGCGCCGGTCTTTGGTCACAGCCAGAAGGTTTTGCATACCAGCCGGACCGACGGGGATGACCAGCTTGCCTCCAGCTGCCAGCTGTTCAACCAAGGCCGGCGGGACCTCTGAAGCGGCAGCTGTCACCATCATACGGTCAAAGGGCGCTTCTTGGGGCCAACCTTCACTGCCATCACCAACCCGGAAGTAAATGTTGTCGTAGGACAGCTGTTTCAAGACGGTTCGTGCCCGATCTGAAAGGGACTGGATCCGCTCCACCGTGTAAACGGCCTGACAAAAAGGCGCCAGCAAGGCGGTCTGATAGCCTGATCCGGTGCCAATTTCGAGCACACGATGGCCCGGTTCAGGTGCCAACTCCAGCGTCATCTGGGCCACCAGTGACGGCTGTGAAATGGTTTGTCCGAAACCAATAGGCAACGGCCCGTCATAGCTTGCCATGCTTTTGAGCCGGTCTTCTAAAAACAAGGACCGGTCCAGTTGATGGAAAAATGTTAAAAAGGCCTTGCGGTCCATGTCATGACCCCCTCATTGCTTGAACTGGTTCCCTGAGGCACCGTCCGCCCGCGGTTCTAACGCCAACACTTCTTTTCGTAGCGGATCCAGGTAGAGGCCGATAGGGCCCCGGCTGGCATCCTCGGTCGTTGCAAACACAATGCGGATTGCCCAACGTCCCTGGTAGCGCACCAGCTCATAATCTGGAAAGCGCCAGTCGATGATTGTCGGATCATAGCCGGTGTGGGCATAGGCCAGCTGCAAGTAAACGTCTGGGTCCAGAAAAGTGCGAAAAAACACACTGTAGCCAAACAACAGCGCCAGAATGATGCCGGTGATGATAAGCGTGCGTTTGGTCTTTGGTGTCATGGCCTTCATCCATTCTTTTTGCAACACGGTCTGATGCCAGTTTATCATGGAAGCTGTCAACCGTCATGCTGGCCTGCACATGCTGGCCTGCCCAGCCATCGTGTTTGCCAAGGGGCTTGTTTTCGCTTATAATAAACCACGAAAACTGCTTGCAGTGAAGGAGACCGTATGCGCAACGCATCAATGAAGCGCGGTGGCCCCACCAGACGGCCCACCGCTCGCTCCCGGTTCAATCGGGCGCAACAGGTGAGCACAACCTTAATCCTTGCCGGCCTTCTTTTGGCTGGCAGCTTTTTGGGTTATTGGATCGGCTCGTCCCGTTCCGACCCGGTCCTTGAAGCAGCTGAACCCAGAACCTTTGACCGCCAGTCTGACCTGCTGGCTGAGCAGGAAAACCGGTGCATCCAGATCGAACAGATCAACCTGGAGCAAGCCCTGTCAGAGGTCCGCCAGGAGGCAGACGGGCTTAACCAATCGTTGTCAGAACAAGAAGAGGCTTTCCAAAAGCAACAGGAAGAATTGGAGCAGCTGGAAGAGAACATTCTCAACGCCCTCATGCTCAATGTGTCGGAATTGTCTGTCTCCCGTTCCAGCCCGACCGTCTCCTCCTATGCAGAAAAGGCCAGAAAGCTGCTGGACTTGTCCTATAAGGCCAAAGTCTTTCACGACCTGCCCGAAGCAGAGGCCATTGACATCACAGACTACGAGCAGGCCATTCACAGACAGCTGGCTCATATCCCCACCCTCAAGCCCATTCCCGGTGCTTTAACCGGTTACGGTTATCGCATCCACCCAATTTATAAATACCGGCACCTGCATCCGGCCGTTGACATGGGTGCACCCACCGGAACACCTATCAAGGCGGCCGGCGCCGGCCGGGTCGTTGACTCAGGTTACAACCGGAGTTCGGGAAACTACGTTAAAATCGACCATGGCAACGGCTTTGTGTCAATTTACTACCATTGCAGCAAATTGCATGTCCGAACCGGAGACGTGGTGCAAAAAGGAGCCACCATCGCCGCTGTTGGTAACACAGGCGTGTCCACAACACCCCACCTTCATTTCGGCCTGACCTTCTTTGGAACACCGTTCAACCCCAACCAGATCATCATGGAATAGGCTTGGGGAAATCGGATTAGAAAACAGGAGATCCCACTGTGGCTACCAGTCATCGTACCTACGCACCGCCGCCCAGACGGCGGTCGTCGAGCGTTGTCCGTAAAGAACTCTACAGGCACCTGAAGGGCAAACCAACCCACAGCAGTGCTTTTTTGACTTTGCCTGCCATTGCGGGCCTGGCCGTCAAGCGCATGGTTTTGCTGGTGGTCGTCGTGGTCCTTGTCGTGGGCTTCCTTTTGGGCGGCCTAGGCGGTGGCATGTTGGCCGGCTATATCTCCACAGCAACCCCCGTTTCAACCGAACATATCAAAGGCACCAATGAAACCACAAAAATCCTGGACGACCAGGGTCAGGTGGTTGCCATCCTGACCGGCAGTGAAAACATCAACCGGGAATATATATCCTACAGCACCGTGAAGAAAACCCACATCGATGACGCCTTCAAAGCCATCGAAGACGAACGTTTCGACACGCACATCGGCATCGATCCCAGACGCATCTTCGGTGCCATCCTCAGCGCCATCGCCAATGGCGGTAACGCGACACATGGTGGCTCCACCATCAGCCAGCAGACGGTCAAGCTGGTTTCCGGAGAAGACCAGATCTCGGCTCAACGCAAGGTGCAGGAATGGTACAAGGCCATCCAGCTGGAACAGAAAAAAAGCAAAGATGAGATTATGGAGCTCTATCTCAATCTGGTGCCCATGGGCAACGGGTATGTGGGCATCCAGTCTGCAGCCAAGGCTTATTTTGACAAAGAAGCCAAGGATTTGTCCCTGATCGAATGCGCCTACCTGGCCGGTATTCCCAACGCCCCGTCCCTTTATAACCCCCTGACCGAGACAGGCCGTCGTAACGGCCTGCGCCGCATGCGGATCATTCTGGCCAAAATGCTGGAGCTGGGCTTCATCAACGAGCGGGAGTACCAGCAGGCGCTCGACAGTGAACTGGTTTTTCGCAGGACACCGGTCACCGTTGCCTCCAATCAGGTTCACTCTTATTTTATCGACTACACCATTCAGCAGGTCATTGCGGACCTGGTGGAAAAACGTGGCTATAGCGAGCAAATGGCCTCGATTGCTGTCTACAACTATGGCCTCACCATCGAGTCAACTCTTGATTCGTTTGTTCAAGAAGAAGCCGAGGAAGCCTTTTCCGATCAGAGCCTCTTCCTGTCCGATCCAGAGCTGCTCATCACCATGCCTGAAAAACCAAACGGCAGCGTGGTCATTATTGATAACTTTGACAACCCGGGCCAGGTCAAGGGCATGGTCGGCGGTTTTGGTCCCAAGACAGGCAATTTTGTGCTCAACCGCGCCGTGGATGCCCACCGCCAGCCTGGCTCAAGCATCAAGCCATTGGTGGTTTATGGGCCCGGCCTGGACACTGGTAAAATCACGGCGGCCTCTGTTTTCACAGACCAGGAGTACTTTCTGGATCCGGACAACCCCACCACTCCCTACCCGGAAAATGCCACCAAGAACTACAAAGGCAACATGACCGTCCGGGATGCCTTGCGAACGTCCACCAACACCATTGCAGCCTACATCTGGAAGCATGTCCTGACCGGTGAGAACACCTTGCTTTACCTCAAACAGGTCGGTCTGGACCGGAGCACAGAAAACTACGTCAGCATCGCGCTGGGCGGTTTCAACCGGGGCATGTCCACCCTGGAAATGGCTGGGGCCTATGCCACGTTTGGCAACAAGGGCCTTTACACCGAACCTTACGTCTACACCCGCGTGCTGGACAGCGATGGCAATGTGCTTTTAGAAAACAAACCCCAGTATGACCAGGTTTACCGGCCTGAAACCGTTTTTGTCCTGACCGACATCCTCAAAAGTGTGCTGACCGGGGGAACGGCTGCTGGTTACGGCCTGTCCGGCATGCCGGCGGCCGGCAAGACCGGAACGACTGACGACAACAGAGACAAGTGGTTTTGCGGCTACACCCGTTACTACACGGCCTCTGTCTGGTATGGCTACGACAACCGCTTGGGACTGACCACCATCCCGCGTGATGACCGAAACAATGCCATCCGCATCTGGCAAAACATCATGAACCGGATTCATGTCGACAAGGAAGCGCTGGATTTTGAGATGCCTGATGGCGTCATCCGGATGACCATTTGTCCCGAATCGGGTCAAAAAGCGTCACCTCATTGCCCCCAAACCAGCTCAGACTACTTCATCGCCAACGCGGTGATGAACCCGCGAGAAACCTGTGCCCTGCACACGGCTGAGCCAGAGCCCGACGAAACGGCAGAGGCGCCTGAAGCGGCACCGTGACGGGGTGATAGTTAGTCGCCCTGAAACAAGGTTCCGATTTCTGTCCCGTTCAGCACCAGATCCACAACACCCTTGTAAGAGCCATTGGCAATAACCATGGCAATACCGGCTTCCTGCGCAATGCGGGCAGCCGTTATTTTGGTGAGCATGCCGCCGGTTCCACGGGCTGAGCCGGCGCCGCCGCAAGCCGCCTCAATCGATTGGTCGATGGTTTTCACTGTGGGAATCAGCTGGGCGTCAGCGTATTGGTTGGGGTCACAGGTGAAAAGTCCGTCAATATCAGACAAAATCACCAGCAGGTCCGCATCAATCAGGCGGGCAACGATGGCCGACAAGCGGTCATTGTCGCCAAAGGTGCCGTTGTGAAGAATCTCCAGAGTCGAGACGGTGTCATTTTCATTCACAATGGGCAGGATGCCCCGCTCCAGCAACGCCTCAAAGGTGTTGGTGATATTCTCACGGGTGATGGGATCATCGATGTCATCACGGGTCAGCAGGATTTGGGCCACCACATGGTGGTAATCGTTCATCAGGCGGCTGTACACGTTCATCAACTCCGACTGGCCGACCGCCGCGACCGCCTGCTTCTCCCGCATGGCATGCGGCCGGTTTTCAAGCTGCAGGCGCCCCACACCAACACCGATGGCCCCGGATGTCACCAAGATCATTTCCTTGCCATGGTTCATCTGGTTGGCCAGAGACCGGACCAAATGTGTCATGTTTTCAAGGTTAACACGACCGTTGGCATGGGTGACCGTCGACGTGCCCACCTTGACCACAATGCGTTTGGCCTGGGTCAAGGCACGCCTGCTGTCTGAGGGTGTTTCGTTGTAGAGCCGTTCTTTCATACCGAGCCTCCTGCTGCTGGTTTATCCACCTGATGTGAGAAAGCATGTTCAAATACCTGACGCATCTCTGACACCTGGATCAGGTTAACCTGGTCCAGGACCGTTTTGGGAATCTCCGCCACATCCCGTTGGTTTTCTTCGGGAATCAGCACCGTGTCGATACCGGCGCGGTGGGCGGCGATCACCTTTTCCTTGAGTCCTCCAATGGGCAAGATACGGCCGCGCAAGGTGATTTCACCAGTCATGGCCACCCTGTGGCGAACCGGAATCTCACTGAGTGCGGAAGCCAGAGCCGTGGCCAGGGTGATACCCGCTGAAGGACCGTCTTTGGGTGTGGCGCCTTCAGGCACATGGATGTGAATGTCTTTGTTGCTGGCAAAAGATGGGTCGATGTGCAGGCTGTCGGCCTGGGAGCGGATATAAGTCACAGCCGCCCGGGCCGACTCTTTCATGACATCTCCCAACTGGCCGGTCAGTTCCAGCTTGCCGGTTCCGGGCATGACATTCACCTCGATGGTCAAGGTGTCGCCACCCGTCCAGGTCCAGGCCAGGCCCGTTGCGACACCCACCTGGTCTTCCAGGCGCATGGTTTCATAACGGTATTTTTTCTTGCCGATGAGTTCCTCGAGATTCTTGTCCGTGACCCGGACCCGTTCCTGGTTTTGTTCAGTGATTTTTATGGCTGTTTTCCGGCATACCCGGGCCAACTCCCGTTCCAGCTGGCGGACGCCAGCTTCACGGGTGTACCAGCCGATCAAGGCGCGCAACCCCTTCCGGGTGATGGTCAGCTGGCTTTTTTTCAAGGCGTTTTGCTTGAGCTGGTTGGGCAGCAGGTGCCGCCTGCCTATCTCGATTTTTTCCTCTTCGGTGTAGCCCGACAACATGACCACTTCCATGCGGTCCATGAGGGGCTGCGGGATGGTCTCAGTTGTGTTGGCCGTTGTGATGAACATGACATGGGACAGGTCATAGGGAATTTTCAAGTAATGGTCACGGAAGCTGTTGTTTTGTTCCGGATCCAGCACCTCCAGCAGGGCTGAAGATGGATCACCTCGAAAATCGCTGCCCAGCTTGTCAATTTCATCCAGCAGGATCAAGGGGTTGTCACGACCGACTTGGCGGATGGCGTTGATGATGCGGCCCGGCATGGCCCCCACATAGGTCCGACGGTGGCCCCGGATCTCCGCTTCATCGCGGATGCCCCCCAAAGACATGCGGATGTACTTGCGTTTCATGGCCCGGGCAACCGACCGGGCGATGGATGTTTTGCCCACACCAGGTGGTCCGACCAGGCAAAGGATGGGGCCTTTGAAGGTTGCCTCTCCCGACTCAAGCCGAAGTTTTCTAACGGCCAGGTATTCCAGGATGCGTTCTTTAACCTGTTCGAGGCCGTAATGGTCCCGGTCCAGGATCCGTCGAGCCTGGGCCAGGCTGAGGCGTTCCTTGTCTACTTTACCCCAGGGCATTTCAAAGAGCAGGTCCATGTAGTTGCGCAAAACAGCTGCTTCCGGATAACCGGGAGGCATTTTGGCCAGCCGCAGGATGTCTTTTTCAATTTTACTTTTCAGGTCCTGAGACAGGGGCAACCGCTCCAGCTGCTTGAGCAACTGCTCTTGCTCCTGTTGGGCATTTTCCCGCTCGCCCAGCTCATCTTGGATGATCTTGATCTGCTCGCGCAGGTAATACTCTTTTTGGTTTTTATCGATGGCCGACCGAACCTTGTCGCTGATTTCTTTTTCAATCTGGGCAATCGCCTGCTCCTGGTCGATCAGATGAAGCAGCTGCTGCATCCGTTCTTCAACATCGAAAGCCTCCAGAAGCTTCTGCTTTTCGTGCAGGCCGATGTTGAGGTGGCCAGCCATGAGGTCAGCCGCCTGAGAGGGGTTGCGCATGTTGGCGATAGACAAGAGCGCTTCCGGTGAAACACGGCCGCTGACGGCGGCGTAACGCTCGAAGGCCTGGACCAGCTGACGGCGATAGGCTTCAGCAGCCAGCGGAAGCTTGGACGCCTCTTCGCGCGGCAGCAACCGCACTTCAACAATATAGTGGGGGTCTTCTTCGACCACACGCACCATGCGGGCTCTGTTTCGCCCTTCAACCAGCAGCTTCATGGCTTCGCCACCGGGCAACTCCAGCACCTGACGGATCCGGGCCACGCAGCCCACCGTGTAAACCCCATCAGCGGCCGGCCAGTCGGCCTGCAGGTCTTTTTGTGCAGCCAGATACACCAGCTGGTTATCTTTCAAGGCCGCTTTGATCGCTTCCTTGGAACGCTCACGCGCCACATCGAAGGTCAAGTGCACACCCGGGAAAACGGTCATCCCGCGCAGGGGAATCATGGGCAGGTTTAAGACCAGCGTCTCTTTGAGGTCGCTGGTTGGGTCTTGATGCTGGTCCTCTCCCTCAGCCGGCAGCGCATGCGCTGTCTCTTGCGTGTCTTGTTTGATCTGTTTCATGTCGGTCACCACAATTCATAGGTTCCTGGCCATCTGGGCTATGCCCCGGCCGCCACCTCATTATAGCATGACGGTCACGCTTGTTTGGTCAAAAAAGGGTGCCTCTAGAGGCACCCTTTCTTTTTGGGGCTGTTCGCCCGTGTTATTCGATGATGCTGGAAATGGTGCCAGAACCAACCGTTTTGCCGCCTTCACGGATGGCAAATTTCAAACCGACTTCCATGGCGATGGGCGTGATGAGCTGGCCTGTGATGGTGACGTGGTCACCAGGCATGCACATTTCAACGCCTTCAGGCAGTTCGATGACGCCGGTCACGTCCGTTGTTCTGAAGTAGAACTGCGGGCGATAGCCGGTGAAGAAAGGCTTGTGACGGCCCCCTTCAGCATGGGTCAGCACGTAAACCTGGCCGGTAAAGTGCGTATGCGGCTTGATGGAGCCGGGTTTGGCAATCAGCTGGCCACGTTCGATTTCCTGACGGGTGATACCACGCAGCAAAACCCCCACGTTATCGCCAGCTTGAGCCTGATCCAGGAGTTTGCGGAACATTTCAACACCGGTGACGACGGTTGCTCTGGGCTCATCACTGAGGCCAACAATTTCAACCGGGTCGCCAACCTTGACCACGCCACGTTCCACACGGCCGGTTGCAACGGTTCCACGGCCGGTGATGGTGAAGACATCTTCAACAGCCATGGCAAAGGGCTGGTCAACCGGACGTGCCGGTGTCGGAATAAATTCGTCAACAGCTTCCATCAGGTCCAAAATAGGCTTGTAAACCGGATCATTGATGTCGGTGCTGGTGCTCTCAACAACCTGCAGGGCGGAACCCTGGATAACCGGTGTGTCGTCACCCGGGAAATCGTATTCGTTGAGCAGTTCGCGTACTTCCATCTCGGTCAGTTCAATCAGCTCCGGATCGGCCATGTCGCACTTGTTCAAGAAGACAACGATGGACGGGACACCAACCTGACGGGCGAGCAGGATATGCTCGCGGGTCTGGGGCATGGGGCCGTCAGCCGCTGAAACAACCAGAATGGCGCCGTCCATCTGAGCGGCACCGGTGATCATGTTCTTGATGTAGTCAGCGTGACCGGGGCAGTCAACATGGGCATAGTGACGGGCTTCCGTCTCGTACTCAACGTGTGACGTATTGATTGTAATCCCACGGGCTTTTTCTTCCGGGGCTTTATCAATGTTTTCGTAAGATTCATATTCGGCAAAGCCACCCATGGACAAGACTTTGGTGATGGCTGCCGTCAGGGTTGTTTTCCCATGGTCGACGTGGCCAATGGTTCCAATGTTTACATGAGGCTTTGTTCTTTCAAATTTTGCCTTTGCCATTTGAGCTGATCCTCCTTTGCGCAGCATCCCTCATGCTGCTTTCTTTTCATTTTTCTGGCTCTGTTGCCGCTCTATACATTTTACACTATTTTTTTGATTTAGCAATCTCAAGCTGCGGTTATCCGCCTTGTATCCTGCCAGGCTACTGCTTTTTTAAAACGTTGTCCATCAGGTTGTCAGGCACCTGTTCGAAATGGCTGATTTGCATGATGAAGGTGCCACGCCCCTGGGTTCTGGACCGCAATGCCGTGGCATAACCAAACATTTCCGACAAGGGCACCTGGGCTGAAATGGCTTTGGCTCCGCCTCGCTCATCCATCCCGTCGATGCGCCCGCGCCTGGCACTGATGTCTCCCATGACATCGCCCAGGTAATCGTCCGGCACCGTGACATCAATTTTCATGATCGGCTCCAAAAGGACCGGCTCAGCCTTGCGGCAGCCATCCTTGAACCCCATGGATCCAGCGATTTTAAAGGCGATTTCTGACGAGTCAACCTCATGGTATGAACCATCCACCAGGGTCACCCGCACATCAACAACCGGATAGCCTCCCAGGACACCGCTGCCCATGGCTTCCTGAATGCCGGCATCGATCGGGGCGATGTACTCTTTGGGAACCGTCCCCCCGACAACCTTGCTGACAAACTCGTAGCCACTGCCAGCAGGCAGGGGTTCAATCTCCAGCACACAATGCCCATACTGCCCGTGTCCGCCGGTCTGTCTGACAAACCGGCCTTCGCTGCGGACGGCTTTGCGGATGGTTTCTTTGTAGGAAACCTGCGGGATGCCCACATTGGCTTCAACCTTGAATTCCCTGAACAGGCGATCCACGATGATGTCCAGGTGCAACTCGCCCATACCAGCAATCAAGGTCTGGCCCGTTTCTGAATCGATGTAGGTTCTAAAGGTCGGGTCTTCTTCTGCCAGCTTGGCCAAGGCAAGCATCATCTTGTCCTGGCTGGCCTTTGACCTGGGCTCAATGGCCACCTGGATGACTGGTTCCGGAAAATCCATAGATTCCAGAATGATGGGGTGCTTCTCGGAGCACAGGGTGTCACCGGTTGTGGTGTCCTTCAAGCCGATAGCCGCTGCGATGTCTCCCGAATAGACGCGCTTGAGTTCTTCTCTGTGGTTGGCATGCATCTGAAGGATCCGGCCGATACGCTCCCTTTTGTCTTTGGTTGCGTTCAGGGTATAGGATCCTGCTTCCAGCACACCGGAATAAACCCGGAAGAAGCAAAGCTTGCCCACAAAGGGGTCGGTGGCGATTTTGAAGGCCAGGGCCGAAAAAGGCGCCTGGTCGTCCGCTGCACGCATTTCTTCTTGACCCGTTTGAGGGTTAACGCCCTTGATGGAGGCAATGTCCAGCGGAGACGGCATGTAATCCACGATCGCATCCAAGAGCAGCTGAACCCCTTTGTTCTTGTAAGAGGTCCCGCAACAAACCGGTGTCATGTGGCACCCGAGGGTCGCCTTGCGAAGCGCCCGCTTCAGGTCTTCCACCGAAATCTCCTCACCTTCGAGGAATTTTTCAGTCAAGACATCGTCTGTCTCTGCAATGGCTTCAATCATGCGGTCATGCCAGGTCTGCGCCAGCTCTGCCAGGTCATCTGGGATGGGGATTTCCTGAAGCTCAGCCGTTATTTCCTCGCCATAATGGTAGGCTTTCATGGTGACCAGGTCGATGATGCCCGTGAACTGCTCCTCTTTTCCGATGGGCAGCTGGATGGGCACCGCATTGGCCTTGAGCCGGTCATTCATCATATCGATGGTGCGCAAAAAATCCGCACCAACAATATCCATTTTGTTGACATAGGCCAACCGCGGAACCTGGTAATGGTCGGCCTGCCGCCAAACGGTCTCCGTCTGGGGCTCAACGCCGCCCTTGGCACAAAAAACAGTGACCGCACCGTCAAGCACGCGAAGCGAACGCTCCACCTCAACGGTGAAATCAACATGGCCCGGCGTGTCAATGATGTTGACCCGCTTGCCCTTCCATTGTGCCGTGGTCGCAGCAGACGTGATCGTGATGCCACGTTCTTGCTCCTGTTCCATCCAGTCCATGGTGGCGGCACCTTCGTGCGTTTCGCCAACTTTGTGGATCCGGCCGGTATAGTAAAGAATACGCTCGGTTGTCGTTGTCTTACCGGCATCGATGTGGGCCATAATGCCTATATTTCTCGTGTTTTCAAGCGAGAATTGTCTGGGCATTCAGTCTTACTCCTCCCTGACTTACCATCTGTAATGGGCAAATGCACGGTTGGCATCTGCCATTCTGTGAATTTCTTCTTTTCTTCTGTGTGCGCCGCCGGTACCGTTATAGGCATCGATCAGCTCATTGGCCAGCCGTTCACGCATGGTGCGCTCACTGCGGTTTCTGGCCGTTGCAACGATCCAGCGCAGAGCCAGCGTCTGTCTTCTTTCAGGCCGGACTTCGATCGGCACCTGGTAGTTGGCACCACCGACGCGCCTTGCTTTCACTTCCAGTGTCGGCATGACGTTTTCCAAAGCCTTGATAAAGACGGACAGTGGGTCCTGACCGGTCCGCTCCTGAATCAAATCAAATGCATCGTAGCAAATTTTCTGTGCCAGCCCTTTTTTTCCGTGTAGCATGATGTTGTTGACCAGCTTGGTCACGCGTACATCGTGATAAATCGGATCCGGAAGCACAGCTCTTCTCGGGACATGACCTTTTCTTGGCACGTTCTTCCCTCCTCTCATGATTATGCGGGATGACGATCCCGAAACCACAGGTACTCACGTTTGGACCGTGTTTGTGCAGTGCATGTCCCATCCACACAGGGTGTATGATGACAGTGTACTGATCACGCTAAAGTCCAACTGTTAATCAGTTAATTTTGGCCGTTTTCGGTTTTTTCGTTCCGTACTTCGACCGGCTCTGCATTCTGTTGGTGACACCCGCTGTATCCAATGTACCGCGTACAATGTGATAACGGACGCCCGGCAAATCCTTGACACGGCCGCCTTTGATCAATACAACGGAGTGTTCCTGCAGGTTATGGCCGATACCCGGGATGTAGGCTGAAACCTCTTCCTGGTTGGTCAGACGAACCCTGGCAACTTTACGCAAAGCTGAGTTGGGCTTTTTGGGCGTTGTCGTTTTCACCACCGTGCATACGCCGCGCTTCTGTGGGGAAGCCAGCGGGACATACCGCTTTTTGAGCGTGTTATAGGTGGTTTGCAAGGCCGGTGAGTCTGACTTTTCGCTTCGCGTCTTACGACCCTTTTTAACCAATTGGTTGAACGTAGGCATCAATACACCTCCTTTCGTTTGCTGTATCCTGCTTTTTACGCACCTTTTCAGTCAATGCTGCATAAAAAGACCCCCGCTGGGGTTTCAGGCACTTTAGTATAGCACCGTTTCCAACGCTTGACAATTCTTATTTAACCGACGGATTCACCAAATTGCCGGCCCGGGGGCAGCCTGCTTGCTACAGGCTGCCTGTTTGGCCCCGGTAAGCGGC
>CAYXIM010000048.1:0-14398 GCA_964465385.1 uncultured Oscillospiraceae bacterium | reverse complement strand
GACCATCGTTACATGACGCATTCAAAGGAGATGAAGACTATGCCACTCGTTGACACAAAAGAAATGTTTCGCAAGGCCTATGAGGGCGGTTACGCCATCGGTGCCTTCAATGTGAACAACATGGAGATTGTTCAAGGAATCACGGAAGCGGCCAAAGAACTGAACGCCCCCTTGATTCTTCAGGTTTCGTCTGGCGCGCGCAAATATGCCAGCCACACCTACCTGATGAAACTGGTGGAAGCCGCCCTGCAGGAAACGGACCTGCCCATTGCCCTGCACCTGGACCACGGTGATTCGTTTGACCTGTGCAAGAGTTGCATTGACGGCGGTTTCACATCCGTCATGATCGATGGCTCCCACCTGAGCTATGAAGAAAACATCGCCCTGACCCGCCAGGTGGTTGATTATGCCCACCCGCGCGGTGTGGTCGTTGAAGCAGAGTTGGGCCGGCTGGCCGGCATTGAAGATGCCGTCAACGTCAAGGCTGAAGATGCCTCCTACACCAACCCCGATGAGGTGGTTGATTTCGTCACCCGGACCAACTGTGACTCCCTGGCCATCGCCATCGGCACCAGCCACGGCGCCTACAAATTTAAACCAGGCACCAAGCCCCAGCTGCGCTTTGACATCCTGGAAGAAATCGAGCAGCGCCTGCCCAATTTCCCCATCGTCTTGCACGGCGCCAGCTCGGTTGTCCCCGAATTTGTGGACATCATCAACAGCCACGGCGGCGACATGCCCGATGCCATCGGCGTGCCTGAAGACATGCTGCGCCAGGCCTCCCGCATGGCGGTCTGCAAGATCAACATCGACTCCGACCTGCGCCTGGCCATGACGGCCACCATCCGCAAGCACTTTGCCGACAACCCCGGCCACTTTGACCCGCGCCAGTACCTGGGCCCGGCCCGTGCCGCCATCAAGGACATGGTGGCCCACAAGATCAAGAACGTCCTGGGCTGTGACGGCAAAGCCTGACCTGGCCTGATCTCATAGACACAGACAACACGCGGCTCCCGGTGGGGGCCGCGTGTTTTGTGGGGCGAACGTTTTTTCCCGCTTGGGGGAGTCAGCCGATGGCTTCCGTGTGGGTCAATTGGCCGCTGACCAGCAGACGGTGGGAGGCGACGCGGACCGGGTCACAGGTGACCAGCATGAGGCGGCTGCCTTCGACCGACGCATAGAGGTGGGTCAGCAGCTCCTGGGGCAGCACGCGGTCGATGCGGTCCACGGTGTAGGTGTAGCGGAAGGCCTTGTCCTCGACGATCACCTGGTGGCCGACTTCGACTTCTCCCAGGCGGTTGAAATGGCGGCCGTAGGTGTACATGCGGTGGCCAAACAAAATTGACTGGCCCGCCTGGCCCAGCGGTGCGCTGGGCGAGTAGCGGCCGATGGCCACCCGCAGGTTGTAGACGCTGGCGCCTTCAGCGATGGGCATGTTGACCTGAATGGCGGGAATCTGGATCTTTCCGATGGCTTTGACCACAATGGGCGCCTGCTGGTCGGGCGTATCGTCCGGGCCATCCAGCAGCAGGGGATCGCGGGTCTGGTCGGGGTCGGTGCCAAAGCCCGGCTCCAAATCTGAGAACGATTCAATGGCCTCGCCTTCCACCACCAGCTCGTTGGGCTTGAAGGTGATGGTGCCGTCTCCCTGGTCAAAGTTTTCGATCAGCTCGTCGCTTCGCCGGTCCTGCTGCCAGTGGCGCAAGAGGGGGTTCAGGACCAGGTAGAGGCCCACCACCAGGCAGGAGACGATGAGGACATCCAGCAGGCGCAACAAGATCCTGCGCTTTTTGTTGATGGGACGGGTGTGTGTGTGTGGGTCCATAAGCTTACCTGCCTGTGTCTGCTTCGCGCAGCTCGCGCTGCCTCAGCCGCCGGGTCCGCCGTTCCTGGGCAGCCTGCCATTCCTGTTTGTCTGCCAGGCTTTCAGGCGTCCAGGGCTGGATGGTCACCGGCCGGCCCTTGGGGTCGATGGCCACGAAAACCAGGTAGGCCTGGTTGGCCAGCTGGCGGTCACCGGACAGGTGTTCCACAAAGGTGTCGACACGGACCTCCAGGGAGGTCTTGCCCGTCCAGGTGATCCTGGCCGACAGCAGGACCGTGTCGTTCATTTCAATGGGGGCGATGAATTCAAGGGCATCGACAGCAGCCAGGGTGACGTCGTGCCTGGCGTGGCGGCGGGCAGCCACCGCACCGGTGACGTCGATCCATTCCATCAGCTGGCCGCCAAAGAGGCGACCGGCCCCGTTCACATGCGAGGCCATGACAATTTGAACATGTGTGGTTTCCACAGTTATCACCTTCTTTCTACCATCTTACGCCAGAAAGGGCCGTTCGAACAGTCATGCAGGGTACGAAAGGGAAAAGAAAGCCGGCTTGCTGGTCGCCGCATTTGCTTCGTGCTAAAATATGAGGAAAAGACGGAGGCCAACGCCCATGCAGCTGCTTGTGATTGAAAACGACCAAGACCACCTCTTGTCCCTGGACGGCCCGGCTAACCTGCTGGCCCTTTTGCGGGACCACAAGATTTTGATCCCGGCCCCTTGCGGCGGCCAGGGAACCTGTGGCAAGTGCCTGGTCACCATCGAGGGGATCGGGCCGCTGCTGGCCTGCCAGACCGTGCTTGAAGCCGCCCTCTGGCAGCGTGCCGGCCTGGCGGCTGACCAGCCGCTGGTGGTGCGTGTGCCCCAGGCTGACCGGCCGCAGATCACCACCGACGGCCAGCTGCCGGATCTGATCTTGTCGCCCCTGGTTGTGCGGGAAACCGTCCGCCTGGCCCCGCCCAGCCTGGATGACCAGCGCTCAGATGAGCAGCGGCTGGCTGACGCGGGGGATTGGCAGGTGCCCTTCCAGCTGCTGGCCCAGCTGCCCGACTGGATCCGGCAAGAGGCGCTGACCCTGGAAGCCCGCCTGGACACCCGCACGCTCTTGCGCCTGCTGCCCGCCCAAGCTCCCAGCCCCCTGGGCCTGGCCGTGGACATCGGCACCACCACCATGGCCGGCTACCTGTGTGACTTAAACAGCGGGGCCCTGCTGGCATCTGACGCCCTGATCAACCCCCAGCAAGCCTACGGCGCTGACGTCATCAGCCGCATCGAGGCAGCCATGGCGGGCCAGGCCCAGCGCCTGCGCCAGCTGCTGGCTGAGGCCATCGGCAGCCTGGCCCAACGGCTGACCCTGCGTGCCGGCCTGGACGGCTCCCAGGGCCTGGATGCCATCAGCCAGGTGGTCTTGACCGGCAACACCGTCATGATGCATCTGTTGGCCGGCCTGCCAGCCGATGCCATCGCCCGGACGCCTTTTATCCCGGTCAGTGTGTCCGCCAGGACTGTGTCGGCGGGCCAGCTGGGCCTGCCCCTGCAGCCACAGGCGGTCTGCCAGCTCATGCCCGCCATCGCGGCTTATGTGGGCGCCGATGTCACAGCCGGCCTGGTTGCCACCGGCCTGGCCCGCCAGACAACAGGGACGGCCCTGCTGGTGGACATCGGCACCAACGGGGAGATGGTGCTGGTCAACGGTCAAGCTGCCGTGGCCTGCTCCACAGCGGCCGGCCCGGCCTTTGAAGCGGCCAACATCGCCTGTGGCCTGGGTGGGGTTCGGGGGGCCATCGACCGGGTGTGGCTGGACCAGGACCAGCTGGCCTTTTCGGTGATCGGCCAGGCAGACGGCGCCTTGAAGCCCGCCGGCATCTGTGGCTCGGGCCTGGTCTCGGCGGTTGCCGCCTGCTTGTCCGCCGGCCTGATCGATGAAACCGGCCGCATCAACGACCAGCCGGACAGCTTACCAGCCGGCCTGTCCCAACACATTCAGCAGCTGGATGGCCGACCGGTCATCTGCTTGTCAGGACGGGTAGACCAGAGTCGGCCTGTCTACCTGAGCCAGAAAGACATCCGGGAACTGCAAAACGCCAAGGCGGCCCTGGCTGCCGGCATCCTGCTGCTGCTGGAAGCAAGCGGCCTGCAGACGGAAGCGGTGGATGAGGTCATCATCGCCGGCGGCTTTGGCCAGCACCTGGTCGTGGCTGACGCCCTGGCCATCGGCCTCTTGCCCAAGGCCTTTGCCGGCCGTATCCGCTTTGCCGGCAACACCGCCGGCATGGGGGCCCTGGCCTGCCTGATCCAGCAGTCCCTCTTTTACGAGGCCATTGAAAGCGCTGGCCGGGTCCGCTACCTGGAACTGTCGGCCCAAACACGCTTCAGCGACCTCTACATTGACGCCATGCTCTTTCCTGAGCAAAGCTGAGGGGGGGAGCTGTGGACAAACAAGCCCTGAGACAAGCCAGCCTCCTGCGGCGTGACCGCCTGACCCCGGCCCAGCAAGAAAGGGCATCCCGGGCGGTGGTGGAGACCCTCAAAGGCTTGCTGGCGGCCCGGCTGCCAGACAAGAAGCCCTTGGCGGTGGCCCTCTACGCGGCTATCCACAGTGAGCTGGACCTGGCTGCCTGCCACGGCTTCTTAACGGCCTGGCCGGCCCGCTTGTATTTTCCGGCCGTGACGCGCCAGGGCTTGCGCCTGGCTCTTTTGCCCCAGGGGCTCACGGCCGCTTCCTTTTTGCGGCCGGGCGTGTTCGGGGTGCCGGAGCCACCAGCAGACAGCCTCCTGGCTGAGCCGCCGCCCCTGGACCTGGTGCTGGTGCCCGGCCTGGCCTTTGACCGCCGGGGGGGCCGCCTGGGCTGGGGCATGGCCCATTACGATCGTTTTTTGCCCCAGCTGCCGCCGGCTGTCTTGCGGGTGGGCGTGGCCCACAGCTGCCAGCTGGTCCCGGCTGTCCCACAAGATGCGCACGACCAGGCCATGGACCTGCTCCTGCTGCCTGACCGCTGGCTGCTTTGCAGGCATTGAGCTTGCACGCCGCCACAGCTATCGGTACAATCAGGGCAAATCAAACAGAAACGAGGTGTTGGCTGTGCAACTGACTGTGTTGGGCTATGCGGGAGGCTTTCCGGCCCCCGGCGTGCCCACGTCCGGTTACCTCTTGACCGTCAATGGCCGCCACATCCTGATCGATTGCGGCAGCGGCGTCTTGCAAAACCTCTTCCAGCTGATCCCGGTTGAAAGCCTGGATGCCCTGGTCCTGACCCATTTGCACCAGGACCACATCAGCGACCTGCCCGTCTTGACCTACGCCATCGACCTGAGCCGGAAAAACGGCATCGATTGCCCCTC
This sequence comes from uncultured Oscillospiraceae bacterium, assembly GCA_964465385.1. Taxonomy (GTDB): domain Bacteria; phylum Bacillota; class Clostridia; order Saccharofermentanales; family UBA5734; genus JAAYBY01. Next base: position 9,233 of record CAYXIM010000048.1, on the reverse strand, counting down.
ACTGCCGGTTTTTGCTCCCAAGACGCCGGAGCGCGAGCTGGAGCACCTGCAAAGCCAAAGCGAAGGCAAGCTGATTTTTGCCAGCTTGTCAGACGGCATGCAACTGCCCCTCTTCGGGGCGACGGTCCATTTCCACCGCATGGAACACCCGGTGGAAACCTACGGCCTGGTCATCGAGGAGGGGGGCAGGAAACTGGCCCTGACCGCTGACACGATCGACACCCCGGCCCTGGGCCCCCTGCTGCAGGGTGCCGACCTGGCCCTCATGGATGCCGGCTCACTGGAGCGCCTGCGTAAACCCGTCATGATGCACCTGACGGCCGCGGAATGCGGCAACCTGGCCCGGGCGGCCGGTGTCAAGCGCCTGGTCTTGACCCACCTGCTGCCCCTCATCGACCCCCAGGAGCTGCTGGCAGAAGCCCAGGCGGCTTGCCCCCAGGCTGAACTGGCCCGGCTCATGGCCGTTTACACGCTTTGAAAACGGAGACACCTGCATGAAGCATCAAAAACCCTGGCTCAACCTGCTGCACAACGAACAGCGGCTGCTTGATGTCCTCTTGACCGATCAGCCCATCCCTGCCTTTGCGGGCGATCCGGGCAGCCTGACCGGCCGCCTCTACCGGACGGTCTTTGTCCTGCGCCACCTGGTCCACGGCGAGCTTGAAGAAGCCGCCGACCACTTGCAGGCCATCCAGAAAAACGACAGCCTCTGGTGCCACCAGCTGGCCAGCCTCTGGCTGCAGGCCGAGCGCGAAGACGCCGGCCGGGCCTACGCCCGCCTGTCTGATTGGATCCAAGCCAGCCAGCAGGCCTTGGCCGACCGCAACCAGGCTGACCGGGCCCAGGATTCACAGGCTGTGGACCGGCGGCTGGCCTTTCGCTGGGCACCGGTCCTGCGCCTTTACCTGACCACGCTCCTGGACAGCTGGAGCCCGCAGGTCCAAGAAGACATCCGGCGTGACACCGTCCGGGCCGCCCAGGAAGGCATCAGCGATGTCATCCTCAAGCGACTGGAAACCATGCTGCGCCTGGCCCGGGCCCGCCAGCAGCAATCTGTCCCCGATGTGCTGGCGGCCGCAACCGACTGGTACGACCACTGCCAGGCCAACAGCGAATACGGCAGCGGCGCTGAATTCATCCTGGATGCGGTCTTCGCCCTGGAGGGCAACCAGCAGGAATCAGAAGCCCTGGTCTGGCTGGACCGGGCCCTGCACCTGATGCCGGGCCGCTATGAGCTTTTGCTGACCAAGGCGCGTCTGCTTAAAGACCTGGGTGACAACACCAAAAGCCTGGCGGTCTGCACCTTTTTGCTGGAACATTTCCCCGAGGACGACGTGGCTTACTGCCTGCGGTCGACGGTTCTCTTTTTAGAAGACCGCCTGGAGGAGGCCCTGGCCGATGCCAACATGGCCTGCCGGCTGGGCCCGGCCAACCCCAACGCCTTTGTCGCCCGCGGCTTCGTCCACTTGCAAGCTGGTGACTACCAGCAGGCCCTGGTCGATTTTCGTCAGGCCCTGGACCTGGACCCGCAGGCCTATGACGCCCTGCGCGGCGAGGGCAAGGTCTTGACCTTGCTGGGTCACGACCTGCAGGCCCTGGCCCGCCTGACCCGCCTGCGCCGCCTGTATCCTGAAGACGCCGACCTGGCCTATGAGGTGGCTGACATCCTCTTTTCCTTGAGCTACCTGGATGACTGCGAACTGGCCTGTAAGCAAAGCCTCAAACACGACCCCGAACACGCCAACGCCACGGTGCTCCTGGGCCTTTTGGCCCTGCGCCGCCAGGAAGATGACCTGGCCGGCGGCCTCTTGGAACGGGCGGTCCGCCTGGAGCCTGACAACCCCTTTGCCCTCAACGAATGGGCCTACAGCCTGCATTTAAACGGCCAGGACGACCAGGCCCTGGCCCTGGTTTCCCAGGCCCTGCGCCTGTCACCGGACTACGCCGACGCCTGGTGCAACAAGGGGCTCATCCTCTATTTCGCCAGTGCCTTTGAAGAAGCGGAAGCGGCCTTTGCGGAAGCCATCCAGCTGGCGCCCGACCACGTGACAGCCTGGGTGGGCCGCGGCAACACCCTGGCCCAGCAGGTCCAGCTGGACGAAGCCCTGGCCTGCTACGACCAGGCGCTGCTCATTGACCCAGACAGCGCAGACGCCTGCCACGGCAAGGCCCTGCTCTACCGGATCATGGGGCTGGAAGACGAGGTCCTGATCTGGCAGGAACGGGCCCTGCAGCTGGACCCTGATCTGGAAGGCCTCTAAGGGCCAGCCCACGCCGGCTTGGCGTGGCTTTCAGAGAAAAAAGAAAGCCAGAAGACCGGCCAGGCCGACCAGCGAAAAAACCAGGCCGCCCAGGCGCAGGTTCAGGACATAGGCATCCGATGCCTGGTCGTCTGAACGGCTTTTCCAGCTTTCAAACAACAGGTAAACGACATCTGGCCGGATCAGGGCCAGCAGGCCACACAGCAAAAGAAACAGGCCGCCCCCAAACAACAGGGCCCAACCTCCTGGTATGGTTAAGTTGCGCTGTCAGGCCCTTTCGAAAAGCGGCCTGGTGCCAGGCCAGTATAAGCCAGGCCGGTGGCTTTCACAATCCGGCCGGTCCATGCTATAATCTATGATCATGAACCAGGAGGACCCAAGCCATGTCATACCCTGTGATTGATGCCATCACCGGCTCACACATTCTCATCAACGGCACCCTTGTGGCTGTTGCCGACGACCAGGCCGGTCCTTTTTTTGAAGCGACCGACCAGCCCATGTTCTATGAAGTCATCCGGGTGGTTGAAGGCGTGGCCCTCTTTTTGGAAGACCACCTGGCGCGGCTCGAACGCTCGCTTGCCGGCCAGCTGCCCTTTCCCCAAAACCTGGCGCAAGACGTCCGCCAGCTGATCGCAGCCAACGGCCTGGACGACATCAACCTCAGGCTGGTCTTGACACCCACCGACCGGGTCTTGCACCTGGCCCCCTCCTATTACCCAGACCTCAGCCTCTTTGAAAGCGGGGTGGCCACCGGCATCCTGGCCTGGGAACGGCCCGACCCCCATATCAAGGTCATCGACCCGGCTTACAAGGCGGCCGTGGCCGACCGCTTTGCCCAGCCCGGCCCCCTGGGCCCCTGTTTTGAGCTGCTTCTGGCCGACCGCCAGGGCTTTTTAACCGAAGGGTCCCGGACCAACCTCTTTTTCATTGACCAGGGCAAGGTCGTTTCAGCCCCCGATGACCGCATCCTGCTGGGCATCACCCGCAAGCGTGTCAACCAGGCCCTGGCAGCCAGCGGCCTGGAACTGGTGACCGACCTGTTGACCTTTGAGGCCGTCCGCAAGAAGCCGGGCGTCGGCGCCTTCCTGTCAGGTTCACCCATTGACCTGGTGGCCATCCGCTCCATCGAGGACCTGGTGTTGGATTCAGCCCAGCACCCGGTCTTCCTGCAACTCAACCAAGCCTATCAGGCGCTGGTGTCCGCCTACATCGCGGCCCGGCACCCTTAAGCATAGCTCTAATCAAGGAGGAATCATGTATGAAACAAGAACGGGGAACCGTATCGGTTCAATCGGAAAACATCTTTCCCATCATCCGCAAGTGGTTGTATTCCGATCGCGACATCTTTTTGCGTGAACTGGTTTCCAACGCAGCCGACGCCATCGCCAAGCTGCGCCGCCTGGTGGCCATCGGGGAGGCCAGCATCGATGACAGCCAGCCCATGAGCATCCGCGTGGTTTTCGATCAGGACGCCCGCACCCTGACCGTCACGGATGATGGCATCGGCATGACAGCGGATGAAATAAAAAAATACATCAACCAGATCGCCTTTTCAGGCGTCCTGGACTTTGTTGAGCGCTACCGTGACAAGGGGGTTGAAGCAGACGGCATCATCGGCCACTTCGGCCTGGGCTTTTATTCGGCCTTCATGGTGGCTGACAAGGTCCGCATCGACACCCGCTCCTACCTGCCAGACGCCCCTGCAGCCAGCTGGGAGAGCGAAGACGGCCTGGCCTATGTCATGGGCCCGTCTGACTACCAGCCGCGCGGCACCCAGATCACCATCAGCCTGTCCGATGAGGGCATGGGCTTTTTGACCGGGGATGTCCTCTTGGAAACCCTGGAGAAATACTGCGGCTTCATGGCTGACCCCATCTACTTCACCGACGTGCAGGCGGATGCCACACGCCGAAAAGAAGAAGAGCAGGCGCGTCAAGCGGCCAAAGAAGCGGATCCGGACGCAGCTGACCCGCTGGACGACGAGGAAAAGGAAGCAGAGCCCATCAACGACACCCAGCCCCTGTGGCTGAAAAACCCCAGCGACTGCACCGATGAGGAATACAAGGCCTTTTACAAAAAGACCTTCCGCGATTTTCGCGACCCCCTGTTCTGGGTCCACCTCAACCTGGACTACCCCTTCCGCCTCAAGGGCATCTTGTATTTTCCCAAGCTGGACCACGCCTACGAAAGCCTGGAAGGCCGGATCAAGATCTACTACAACCAGGTCTTCGTGGCCGATAACATCAAGGAGATCATCCCGGAGTTTTTGTTCCTGCTCAAGGGCACCCTGGACTGTCCCGACCTGCCTTTGAACGTGTCGCGCAGCTTCCTGCAAAACGACGCCACCGTCAGCAAGCTCTCCAAGCACATCATCCGCAAGGTGTCTGACCGGCTCAAGCACTTGTTTAAAGACGAGCGGGAGACCTTTGAAAGCTATTGGCAAGACATCGGGGTCTTTGTCAAGTACGGCATGATCCGTGACGAAAACTTCTACGAGCGCGTCAAAGAGCTGGCCCTTTTTGAAACCGTGGACCAGGGCTATAAGACCATCGATGATCTGGGTGAAACCATCTACTACACCCCGGACCCCAAACAGCAGGTGGCCTATATCCACATGATCCGGGAAAAAGACCAGACCGTGGTCGTCATGGACCATGAACTGGATAACCACTTCATGTCCTTTATTGAATTTAAAAACCCCAAAAAGAAATTTCAGCGGGTCGACGCCCAGCTGGAGGGCACGGCGTCAGACAGCAGCCACACCGACCAGCTGACCGCGCTGTTCAGGGCCGTCTCCGGCCAAGACAAGCTGCTTGTCAAAATCCAGCGCCTGGGCCCGGATGCCTTGCCGGCCCTGCTGGTTGAGTCTGAGTCGTCCCGGCGCATGCAGGAAATGCAGCGCCAGTTCCAGGTCATGCAGGGCGGTGGGGGCGCAGACCTGGATGAACTCTTTGCCGCTGAGCTGACCCTGGTCATCAACGATGACCGGCCGCTGACCAGCCGCCTGGCTGCCCTGGCCAGCCTGCCCGACAAAGAAGAAGAGGCCCGCGACCTGGCCTTGCAGGTTTATGACCTGGCCCGGCTGGGTCACGGCTCCCTGACGGCCGATGACATGGCCCTCTTTCTCAAGCGCAGCAGCAAGCTGCTGGAAGAACAGGCCCAAGCCTGACCCAAACCCCATTCGTCTTGTTGCCGCAGGCGGGTGGACCCCGCCTGCCGCTGAAAGGACCCACACATGGCACACGAAAGCGTCTTCACCCTCTACGTGCCCTCAAAGGCCGCCTGCGACCCGCTGGCCATTAGCTTGCTTGACACTTTCAAGCAGCAACTGAAGCTGACTGGCCTGACCGGCCTGTCCCTGACCCGGCGTTACACGGTCAGCGGCCTTGACCGGGCAGCCTTCGACCAGGCCAAGGAACAGGTCTTTTGGGATCCCCTGGTCCAACTGTCCGAAGCCGTGCCGGACTTCGGGTCGGCAAAGGTGATCGGCTTTGAGCTGCTGCCCGGCCAGTACGACCAGGCTGCCGACGGCACAGCCCAGAGCCTGCAGGCCCTGACCGGTGGCGACAGGCCCTTGTGCCGGACAGCCACCTTCGTGGCCCTTGCTGGTGACCTGTCGGACGCGGACATCCAGCGGGCCAGCAGCTGGCTGATCAACCCGGTTGAAAAACAGCCAGCCTCCCTGACGCCGCCCCCAAGCCTGGCCACCAGCTACCGGCAAGCGGCGCCTGTCGCATCGGTGCCGGGTTTTCGGGCTCTGGACCGCCCAGGCCTGGCGGCTTTTTTAGCAGACAAGGGCCTGGCCATGACCGTTGACGACCTGGCCTGCGTCCAGGCGGCTTTTGTCGCTGACGGGCGCGACCCCACCTGGACCGAGCTCAAGGTGCTGGACACCTATTGGTCTGACCACTGCCGCCACACCACCTTCCTGACCGAGCTGGAAGCGGTCAGCTGGCCTCAGGAACACGGCCTGGGCCGTGTCTTTGAAGCTGACTGGCAGGCCTACCAGGCCTTGCGCCAGGCCCTTTACAGCCCCCAGGAGCTGGCTGCAAAGCCGCCCTGTCTCATGGACCTGGCCACCCTGGCCATGAAAGAACTGCGCCGCCAGGGCCGGCTGGACGACCTGGTCCTGTCCCAGGAAGTCAATGCCTGCACCTTGCAGGTGACCATCCCGGTGGACGGCCAGCCCACCGACTACCTGGTCCTTTTTAAAAATGAAACCCACAACCACCCGACTGAAATTGAACCCTTTGGCGGGGCGGCCACCTGCCTGGGTGGCGCCATCCGTGACCCGCTTTCAGGCCGGGCCATGGTGGTCCAGGCCATGCGCATCACAGGCAGCGCAGACCCCAGGCAGCCGGTCGACCAGACCCTGCCCGGCAAACTCCCCCAGCTGAACATCACCACCACGGCTGCTGACGGCTACAGTGCCTACGGCAACCAGATCGGTGCCGCCACCGGTTTTGTGGAAGAAGTCTACCACCCCGGCTATGTGGCCAAGCGCATGGAGCTGGGGGCCCTGGTGGCCTCGGTGGCGGCCGACCAGGTCATCCGGGAAGAACCGCTTCCCGGTGACAAGGTCCTCCTGATCGGGGGCCGGACCGGCCGGGACGGCTGTGGGGGGGCCACCGGTTCTTCCCGGGCCCACGATGAAGACAGCCACGCCAGCGGTGGGGCGGAGGTCCAAAAGGGCAATGCCCCTTTGGAACGCCAGCTGCTGCGCCTCTTTCGAAAACCCCAGATCAGCCGCCGCATCAAGCGCTGCAACGACTTTGGTGCCGGCGGGGTCTCGGTGGCCATCGGTGAACTGGCTGACGGCCTGGCCATCGACCTGGATCAGGTGCCGGTCAAGACGGCCGACCTGGATGGGACGGAACTGGCTATTTCTGAATCACAAGAACGCATGGCCGTGGTGGTGGCCCCGCAAGACGTGCCTGCCATGCTGGCTGCCGCCCAGGCGGAAAACCTGGAAGCGGCGGTGGTGGCCACCGTCACACAGGCGCCCCGCATGGTCATGACCTGGCGCGGCCAGACCATTGTGGATTTAAGCCGCGCCTTTATCGACTCCAGTGGCGCCCGCCAGCGGACCCAGGCCCGCCTGGCCCTGCCGGCTGGCGACTGGTTTCGTGACCAGGAAGCCAAACAAGCGGCCGGCGGTGTTTTTTCCCGCGCCCTGCTGCAAGGCCTGTCTGACTTGTCCGCCTGTTCCCAGCGCGGCCTGCTTGAGCGTTTTGACAGCACGGCTGGAGCCGGCACGGTGCTCATGCCCTTGGGAGGCGCCCGCCAGCGCACGCCCGAAGTGGGCATGGTGGCCCGCCTGGCGGTGGGTGAAGACCAGACCACCCCGGCCTGCGCCATCATGGCCCACGGCTTTGACCCGGGCCTGTCTGCCTGGAGCCCCTACCATGGGGCCCAGTACGCTGTCTTGGAATCCCTGGCCAAAATTGCCGCCCTGGGCGGCAGCGCCGACCAGGCACGCCTGACCTTCCAGGAGTATTTCAAGCGCCTGGAAACAGCAGATGACTGGGGCCTGCCCCTGGCCGCCCTGCTGGGGGCCTTTCGCATGCAGCTGGACTGCGGCATCGCTTCGGTCGGCGGCAAGGACAGCATGTCCGGCAGTTTCATGGACCTGCACGTGCCGCCCACCCTGGTTTCCTTTGCCGTTCAAGTGGGCCGGGAAGCGCGTATCTTGTCTTCGGCCATCGACCGGCCAGAACGCGCAGTCTTCTTGCTGCCGGTGCCTTTAAGAGAACCGGAAGCCGGTCTTTTCCTGCCGGACGGGGCCCGCTTCATGGCCCAGCTCAGGGCGGTGGACCAGCTGACGGCTGGCAAGCAGCTGCAGGCGGCTTCAGTGGTGCGCCGAAATGGCCTGGCTGTGGCTGTTGCCCGCATGTGTTTTGGAAACGACCTGGGCTTTGTCTTTGAGACGGGGCTGCCCGTTGGCCTCTTTGCCCCCCAGCCGGCCGCCCTGCTTCTGGTGCCCGCAAACGATCAGGCGGCAGATGCCCTGCTTGACTTGGGGGCGCTCCGGGTGGGCCAGAGCCAGGCTGAACAAGCCTTCTGCCTGGGCCAGGACCGCCTGGCCTATGACCAGGCCCTTGAGGCCTGGCAAACCCCGCTGGAAGCTGTTTTTCCCACCCGGCCGGTCTGCCAGGAAGCAATGGACAGCCTGCCACGCGGTCAGGCGCAGGAGCTGGCCCGGCCAGCTGCGCCGGCGCAGATCGGCCAGGCCAGGCCACGGGTTCTCATCCCGGTTTTTCCGGGCAGCAACGGTGAGCTGGATGGCGCCCGGGCCTTTCACCAGGCTGGTGCTGAACCCAGGCTTCTGGTGGTGCAAAACCTGACCGCGCAAGACCTGGCCCAATCCCGTTCGGCTTTGATAGACGCCCTGGCCCAGTCGCACATCCTATACCTGCCGGCTGGCCTGGCCACCGGTGACCAACCAGCTGCGGCCGCCTTCCTGGCCGCCTTCCTGGCTCAGCCAGACCTGGCTGAAGCCATCGGACGCCTGCTGGATCGGCAAGATGGCCTGATCCTGGGTATCGGTAACGGCTTTCAGGCGCTTTTGAAACTGGGTCTGTTGCCCTTTGGCCGCCTGGCCCAGCCCCGGGAAGACCGGCCGGCCTTGACCGTCAATGCCATGGGGCGGACGGTGTCCCGGCTCCTGACCACGGCAGTGGTGTCCAACCGCTCGCCCTGGCTGCGCCTGACCCAAACAGGCGATCGCCTGCTGACCCCCCTGGCCCACCGGGAAAGCCGCCTGCTGGCCACAAGGGCGCAACTGGACCGCCTGGTTCGCCAAGACCAGGTCGCCCTGGTCTACACAGATCCAGAAGAAGCGGCCCTGATCGGGTCGAGCGGACGTATAGAGGCCTTGACCTCGCCAGATGGGCGGATTTTGGGAAAAATGGGGCATGCGGAACGCCTGCAGGCCGGCCAGATCAAAAACGTCCCTGGCTGCACGGACCTGCG